>NZ_JPIM01000251.1 GCF_000735195.1 Chloroflexus sp. MS-G | reverse complement strand
GTCGATCTGGGCTGAGTTTGGACCGGTGTTGAGTCGTCTGGTTGGACGCGAGATTACGGTGCGTTACGGCGACTGGCGGCCCGGTGATCAGCCGGTGTATATTAGTGATATTACTCTGGCGAAGCAGGAGTTGGACTGGCAGCCTAAAGTTTCGGTCTATGAAGGGATTGAGCGGATGGTAGGTTGGATCCGGGAACATCTCGATCTATTCCGGTAAGTGGGTATGTCCCTCACCTTCCCCCTGGCCCCCTTTCCTCTCCCACACAGGGGGAGGAGGGGGGACGTGGGGCGCGGGAGCAAACGAACGTTGGCAACCTCCCACGCAATGGTTGCACAGGCATGGTACGTGCCCGATGAGAAATCCGAGCTTTTGATCAGGCTTTTGAGATAGGCGGGCGTGATGTTGGCCGGCGTTACCCTCCTCACCGTTCCCCCGTTAGCCGTTCTCTCACTCGGAGAGGACGGCGGATAAGTTGGGGCAATGACAAGGTTGCTGGTACGTCTCCTGGCGGGTAATATGAGCGATCAGTGCTGAAACTTCCTTCACCGCTCCTATATGGGAAGCGTCAAATGCGGTAAAATGAGAAAGCAGAAAACATTTTCAGACCTTA
>NZ_JPIM01000250.1 GCF_000735195.1 Chloroflexus sp. MS-G | reverse complement strand
GGGTGTCGCCGATCAGAAAGCAGGGCCGTTCGTCATAGCAGATTACCGGATAGTGCGGGTCATACGGCAGCGCATAGAGTGCCAGAATGCGCTCCATCTGGGCCAGAAAGGCCGCAGTGAGGGCGCCAAAGCACCAGGTCTGCTGTACATGTGGCTTCAGCTCGTTTTTTTTAGAATTGTGCCAACCATAGTATGCGAGATCGTCTCACAGAAGCCAGCTTCGACGACTTTCTCAGCCAGGAGGCGCAAGGTCCAGCGGTCATGGCCTTCTGGTGCATCGCTACACGCCAATGCCGTGACTTTGGCGCGCTGAGCGCCATCAATGACAATCGGACGGCCAGAACGCGGCGCATCGTACAGACAGTCCAACCCTTTGGTGCGGTAGCCGTTGCGCCAAGCGGCGACCGTGGTGTAGGTCACATCGAGCGTTTCAGCCACCGCACGCAGGGTCTTGCCGCGATCGAGTTCGAGCAGCGCGGTCGCGCGCTTGAAAGTCTTGACCGCGAGCGTACCTTTGGCAAGCAGTCCTTCAAGCGTGGTGCGGTCGTTCTCTGTCAGAGTCAGGTGATCTTTTTTCATACCACCAGTCTATCCGATATCACCTCGGAATGCAAGAGAACTTAGTTTACGGACTAC
>NZ_JPIM01000249.1 GCF_000735195.1 Chloroflexus sp. MS-G | reverse complement strand
GGGGAACCAACCATCCCCCCTTCCTCGCCCGCAGCGCGGGAGAGGAAGGGGGGCTAGGGGGGAAGGTGAGGGAGTCCGGATATACTCTTAAAAGACAACCAACGCTACCGCGATAAAATGAAACAGGCTGCCGAGGAGCACGAAGCCGTGCCAGATAGCGTGCATGTAACGTCGCTGTGATAACATGTAAAATGGCGTTCCGGCGGTGTAGGCCACACCACCGGCAACCAATAGCCCAATCGTTAGTGGGCTGAGGGTCTGTAACACCTGATCGGCAGCAATAACTACCAGCCATCCCAATCCGATGTAGATCAACGTCGAAAGTAAACGAAACCGACCAGTGAGAAAAAGTTTCATTACCACACCGGCTAGAGCCAAACCCCAAACCAGACCAAACAACGTCCAGCCCAGTGTACCGCGCAGGCTGATCAGGGTAAACGGAGTATACGTACCGGCGATCAGCAGAAAGATAGCACTATGATCGAAGACCTCGAGTATGGCCCGTCGGCGACGGCTACGACTGGCGTGATAAAGGGTTGAGGCTAGGTAGAGGAGGGTAAGCGTCACACAAAAGGTTGTGGCACCGGCAATCTGCCAACCATCACCACGCTGCCAGACCATGCCAAGCAAGATGGCACCGGCCAGTGCGCTGATAAGTGCGCCTAAACCATGG
>NZ_JPIM01000248.1 GCF_000735195.1 Chloroflexus sp. MS-G | reverse complement strand
AGAGGGGTTCCTGCGTCTGTCAACGCTACCGCGTTCACGCACCAGCTCCCCCCTCTCCCGCAGCGCGGAAGAGGGGCCGGGGTGAGGGCTGCCCCCGCACACAATGGTTGCGCGGGTACAGGACGTACCCAACGAGACATCTGGGTTTTTGATCAGGCTCTACGTGCCGATCCCAATCACCGTCTCACGGTGGAACGGATGAAAGCCGTCGATGGATGTACCGGCGCAGCGTTGCTGCGCCCCGACCGAGCGGCTGCTACAACAGGAGAGGTTGAATAGGTGTGCCGTGGCCATCGTCGTGGATACCTGTAGGGGCGAGGCGGCATCTCGCCCTGCCTCGTGCAGCTCATCAATCGCGTTGCCTCCATCGCCGAGGTTCATCCGTCGTGATGTCATAGGGGATTATTCGGATAGGCGCTCAGAACTCTCTTGTTCTCGTGCGCCGTCGCGTTGTGAGGTGAGCGGGTGAGACTCGTCCTGTAACCGACCGTTTCGGGTAGGTTCAGCATTACCGCGTTTTTTCGTGTAACTTTTTGGCCGCTCAAACGGTTTCTCTATCGAGCACCATTTTGAGCCCCAGGAAGACACGATGAATGGAAACCATCACCACCCGCTGCCCGTTGCGCTGCCGCCGTTGCCCCTGCATCCTGCCCAGCGCTGTGCTACAATACCGGCAGACCCACCTACCACAGCAAGGAGGAACTGCGATGACCCATCCTACTGCTACT
>NZ_JPIM01000247.1 GCF_000735195.1 Chloroflexus sp. MS-G | reverse complement strand
AGGTCACCGGCACTATACCCGCTACGGCGTCACTGGCCGTTGCGAGGAGACTCATGCATTGCCCGCCAACGTTTCCCTGGCCATTATGGCGCTGTCGTGGTTGAGAATCATCAACAGCCCAGGCTTTTGATTACGCTCTAAGGTTCCAATGATGAGGTTTGTAAAGTTTTTTGCCTGCCTGCTGGTGATGGTGAAGGAGCACGACCGAAAACCGGAAACTTTGCCCCTCTAGTGGTACTGGTGGGAGGGGCAGATTAAAATCTGCCCCTACCTTCTGAGGAATTACCTTGCTCGACGAGGTGACGAAGTCCTATCGAGCGATGACTAACGGTAAATATCGGCTGCATTTATCACCAAATAACCACAACTCACCACATTTGAGTGGCTCCTATACACTGGTAATGATCGGGATGAAAAGACGATGGTGTGGTATTTGTGGTGCTCCAGACGGCGTGATTGTGACCGTAAAGCTGCCGGTGGCGGTGTTGCCGGACGGGTCGCTCGCCGAACAGGTGACAGTAGTAGTGCCAAGGGGGAAGGTGCTGCCACTGGTCGGGGTACAGGTCACCGGCACTATACCCGCTACGGCGTCACTGGCCGTTGCGGTGTAGGTGACTACCGACCCGGCCGGGCTGGTTGCCTCACGCAAGAGGTTGTCCGGCAGATTCAGCGTCGGCGGTGTGGTATCGACGACGGAGACCGTAAAGCTGCCGGTGGCGGTGTTGCCGGACGGGTCGCTCGCCGAACAGGTGACGGTGGTAGTGCCAAGGGGGAAGGTGCTGCCACTGGCCGGGGTAC
>NZ_JPIM01000246.1 GCF_000735195.1 Chloroflexus sp. MS-G | reverse complement strand
GGCAGTCATGAAGCATTCGCATCACTATGTTCGCAGAACAAACACCTCGCCACCCCCTCCACCGCCAGCAAGTCCACCTCCGGACTCATCTGACGTACCCATCTCGCCAATAGACGATCTCGACGAGCAAGACAATCGGTCATTACCATCGATACCATTCTGGCACCCCAAAGCGATTCGTCATGCAATCCGTGCGTTGATCGCTTGAAAAATGAACTCGTGGCAACCAACAGCCTGGAAAGGCTGATAATGACCGAAGTCCTTTTAGAATGACATGCTAAACACAGATGGGGCGGGTGCGCAACCCGCCCCATTTCCATCGTATGCAGAATTCATGGTCGTTCGCAAAGGTTTTCCGGGGTTCCACTTCAGTGCTCTACCGTGAGCCGAAATTGTTGAAAGGTTATATGCGTTCGAGGCGGTCGCGGGCAGCGCGCGTTTCAGTGCTCTACCGTGAGCCGAAATTGTTGAAAGGGCGTCGGCTTGGTCACAACCGCGCTGACGCAGGCGCGGTTTCAGTGCTCTACCGTGAGCCGAAATTGTTGAAAGTCCTTCACACACAAACAACCCGCTCGTGTGCACGAGCGTTTCAGTGCTCTACCGTGAGCCGAAATTGTTGAAAGCTGCGGCGATGGACGAGGGTGAAGTTGCGCAGCGACACGTTTCAGTGCTCTACCGTGAGCCGAAATTGTTGAAAGCCGTTGTCGCAATAACCGGGCTGATGTTGAACGCGTCGGTTTCAGTGCTCTACCGTGAGCCGAAATTGTTGAAAAGTTGGTGAGCGCTTTGTGAACTGACATGACGCTTGGCAAGAT
>NZ_JPIM01000245.1 GCF_000735195.1 Chloroflexus sp. MS-G | reverse complement strand
GTGATATGGCCGCAATCAGTTGCCGATACGAGCAGATTGTAGTCATTGAGATCATTGTGGATCGTCGTATGTTCTAGGCTGAGCAGTTGTGGTTTAAGACGGAGATACGTTTCCAATACTGCTGCAATGAGTTGACGGCGATCAGGGTCGTGAATGACCGTCAGGTGTTCGTAAGCCCATTCTGCCTGGAGAAGATTCCACTTTAACGGTCGATTCAGTTCTGGATGGGTAAAACTGAGTAACGCGAGATCAAGTCGGGCTGCCATTTGCCCCAAACCGGTACGCAGGGCTGCTGTTTGTGGCCGGAATGTGGCATAGGTTTCGCCCGGCAGCGCAGAAATGAGCCAAACGTATCGATCATGTTCGTTGACGTACATTGCACCGGTCGCTGTGCGTATAAGGCGCGGTACCGGTAGATCAGGGGCGAGTGTAGCCAGATGTTCGAGCACCATACATTGCAGTTCGACGAACGCTGGATCACAGTCTGGTCTCATCACCTTAAGGACATACCGCGTTTCGTCGGTTGTGGTTACCAGTAGATTGAGATCGTATTCTCCGGGTAAAGGGGTGAGACTGCCGGTGATACGG
The DNA here is from genome assembly GCF_000735195.1 of Chloroflexus sp. MS-G. Taxonomy (GTDB): domain Bacteria; phylum Chloroflexota; class Chloroflexia; order Chloroflexales; family Chloroflexaceae; genus Chloroflexus. The sequence continues at coordinate 302 of NZ_JPIM01000245.1, read as the reverse complement.
TAATGATCGGCAAGGGTGTCTTTCCACGACATAGAGTGTACTCCGTATGATTGATCTGACCGATCATACCATAGGAGTGGATAAAGAGTGACAGGGCGGGTTGAGACCTGCCCTGTCGATGTGCTTCACACTGCTAACGGACAATCACTGACGGTTCCGTACCCCCTCCGATCACCACATGATTAATGGCACAAAGATGCGATGGGTTTGAGGAGCTGGCCCTGTTGCCGTCGCCGTCGGGGTCGCCGTCGGTGTGTTAGTCGCCGTCGGTGTGTTGGTCGCCGTCGGCGTGTTGGTCGCGG
>NZ_JPIM01000244.1 GCF_000735195.1 Chloroflexus sp. MS-G | reverse complement strand
CCCGCACCATCCCCAACGCGGGCGGGAGGCCAGTGCTCGTGGAGAAACGGAAGGCGGAGATGTCGAAAACTTCTGGTCAGGGTTAGATGACTATTGACACTGAACAAATGTTCTGATACAATGCTATCAGTGAGCCATTACGCAATCAACCGGAGCGTGCCGATGTTGAGTTGGAGAATGCTGCAAACCTGGTCACGTCACTCGTTACCGCTATCGCAACGTCATCCACCCCGCAGTGATCGGATCGTCCTGCTCGAACTGCGGTTCAATTTTTTGCCGGCCGCTTTTCGGTATCAGAACATCGTTCATCGTATCACGCGCATCACTCAGATTAGCGATATTTGTCGGCGTGATGGGCAGTGGCGTCGGTACCACGTGACCTGCATCGATGGTGCGAAGCGCACACTGATCCACGATTTACAGTCAGGCACCTGGTACCTTCAGCGTGAGTGGTTCTGGTAAGACACAGTATCCGGTGCCGGTTATGACATGTATCGCTGTAGATAGACGGATTAAGGAGATGATCACGCATGGCGACCAGATCACGTTCCCAACACCCATCAACGTCAACCACTGCTTTCTCAGCAATCCCAGCCGACGAAGCAGGTGCCCGTCGTCAGCTACCCTTTCTGATGTGGTATGACGATAATCCCAAAGTGCCGATCAATCGTAAGATCGCGGCGGCTATTGAAGCCTATAAGTCCCGTTTTCCTGGGGTACAACCAACGCTCGTATTGGTTAACGAGGCTGAGCTTACTACTGTTGAGGGAGTGACTGTGCGCGCAATGCCGACTGTCAGTCGCAATACCTATTGGGTGGGGCAGAAGTAGTTTTGTGTTTGTCTGAAGAGTGTAGCGCCCCTCACCTACCCCCCCGGCCCCCCTTCCTCTCCCACGCTGTGGGAGAGGAAGGGGGGATGATACCCCT
>NZ_JPIM01000243.1 GCF_000735195.1 Chloroflexus sp. MS-G | reverse complement strand
CGGCGCCCATCGTTCCGGCATTGGGGACGGCGCCCATCGTCCCGGCATCGGGGACGGGCACGAGGCCCGTCCCTACGATTGTTACCGCCGTTGGGGCAACCCTTGTGGTTGCCCCGTCATCGGTGGCGGGGTTGGTGATGACGACAATACCGTGCACGTGGTTGGGCATGACGACAAACGCATCCAACACCACATGGGGGAATCGTTCCGGCAACATGTTCCATTCGGCCAACACCATACGGCCGGCATCATTCAACCGCATTTCCCCATTCACCACCTTGCCGAATAGACAGGCTCGGTCTTGTGTGCAGATGGTGATGAAATAGGCCCCCGCCTGCGAATAATCGTACCCTTTCAGGCGGATGGATCGGCGATGGTGACGGTTTGGGTCATACGGCATAGGTCAATCCTCCGATTTTGGCAATTTATCAGCATCCGGAGCAGAATCGCAACTCCGCTCTCCCCCTACGATATGGGGGACGCGAATGCGCCCGCTCATCAACGCATGTAGCAAGGTCTTGAACAGCTCCTCCAGCGCAGCCCGGCGCGCCTGCTCAGCAGCAATTTTAGCATCTACCGCCTGCAACATGCGGGCGATCTCGCGCTGCTCGTCGAGCGGAGGGAGGGGAACAAGAGAGTTCTCTAAATCAGGTCGTTGTAGGCTTGGAATCGTCGTTTTCGCATGCTCACCTGATAGTGGATTGAGCAGAAACCAACCATAAATAAATCGCACATCTACTGTTGTATGGGACTTCCATTCCAGATAGAAAGTTGTATCAGATGGCCAAGACGGTGTCTCAGAAAGCCAAACCTGACCGGCCGTTCCTTTTCTACCGATGATAAGAGTTGCAAAATCAACAGCCGCCTCTGCAGTCCAACCATAAATTCCACCAGAACCGATGACAGGGATATTTCCATGTTCATTAATGGGTTTGGCTTTGCCATAC
>NZ_JPIM01000242.1 GCF_000735195.1 Chloroflexus sp. MS-G | reverse complement strand
TGCATCTTCAAGAGACATTTTCGGATGTAATAAAAACCGACAAAACAGGATTGTCGAAAACAGCACATACCCGCTGGATGATTTCGGCTTTCGCTAATTTTCTACCCGGCTCAACGATTTTCCGCTTGGCATGAAGCCACAGCGGCTCAATCGGATTGAGCCACGGGCTTTTCTTCGGCAACAAAAACGCCAACAAGCGAACACCCTGTTGCTCCTGCTTCACTTTGCGGTTATGCTTTGTGATCCAATCCTGCACGGCTCGGCTCTTGTGCCAGCTAGCCTGATCCCAAAACAGGATCAACACCCTTTTCCCTGCTTGGTGCGTTTTCGTCAGCAACCACTCCAAATACTGAACCGTCAGCTCGCTGCGCGGATTGCCTTCCACAAACCGCAGCCAGACGGCTTCCTGCTTGACCGTCTGTTCATACCAATGCATGGCTATTCCATAACAGGCAATCGCTTTGGGTTCCGGGTCATTTGCATCTTCGGCTTGCTCATGCAATTTCAAGCACTGCCCTTTTTCAGCCCAACTCCGTAAGGGCGGATGCGCAGACCGACTCCACCAGGTCTCATCTTGATATCCAACCGCCCAATCCGCTCGCTCGGCCGCCATCGCCATTAGCCGCTCACGCTGTTTTTTTTTCAACAGGTAAGCCGGGTCGGGACTATTGATCCACTTTTTCGCCCGTTTCCAAGCAATGCCAAAGCGCTTCAGCGCTTGGCGAACTGTTTCTCGACTCACCTTCTCTTCCGTCAGCCCTGCCTCGTAACTGACTTCAGCCAGTAATTCCAGCGTCCAGATACTCGTCTCTTTGCCAAAATTGCGCGGACTCTGATGCAAAAGCTCTTTCAAGGGCTCGATCTTGTCTTCGCTAAAGGTGGCTTTGATCGTATGCGGACGATTGGATTTGGCTTTCAACACTTCCAGTCCATGGGCGTTGAATTGTTTGATCACATTCCTCACCGTCTGATCATCGCAATTCAACTCGCGCCCAATTTGGATCGCCGTCTGCTTGCGCGCACTGGCTAAGATGATTTGGCTGCGGCGAACTTCGAAGCCATCTTTCGAGCGCAAGCCTTGCTTTAGCCTGGCTTCCTCTTCTTCGGTTAGGTCTCGGACAAATATCGGCTTTTTCATACCCCAAATGATACCATATTCCTATCTACTTTCTTGCATCAGCA
>NZ_JPIM01000241.1 GCF_000735195.1 Chloroflexus sp. MS-G | reverse complement strand
TGGTTGGGGTGGGCGTGGCTCCGCCGCCCCCGCCGCTACCTGTCGGGGTGTTGGTTGGGGTGGGCGTACTGGTTGGGGTGCTAGTCGGCGTTTGGGTTGGCGGCTCTGCCGTTGATGTCTCGGTAATGCTCATGGGCCGTTCAGCACGCACTGACCCTGTTGGCAAGACTGAGAGGGATGCCACGATGAATAACATACCTCCTGCGATAATTGGTAGGACACGCCAGATGGTCTGTCTCATAGTTGTATAACTCCTTAACGCCCGATCAGCGGTATGAAGTAGCGATATTGCTGGCTTATCGTACCACGAGAATGTAACGGACCATATTCGGTAAATGTACCATCCAGCTCGATCTCTACCAACCAGTACGAGTAGTCAATCCCTACTAGCGCCGTATGGTCGCTGAAGCGATAGCTCGCACCACTTGTACTGCTGCCACGGGCCGGAATAGGAAGCGGAGTCAATAGTTGCGCTTTATCGCGGCCAGCGGTCGAACGATAGATCAGAAACCCACGAGTATTCACTTCAGCGCCGGTCGACCAGAGAATGTCCCAGCCGGTGCTTGTTGCAACCAGGCGGAACTCGGTCAGGACAATGGCCGTTGGTGGACCTCCCGGCGGAGGTGTTCGCAGGCGGGTCGGATCGTCAGGAACAGTTGTTGTCGGATCGTCACTCGGTGTTGATGAAATGTTCACGCCGCTGGCTATCGCCTGATTAGCAATTTCACTCACGTTATCAGGGAGTGGTGTATTGACTTGCACGCGGAACGTAATTGTGAGACTATCACTGATCGCCAGCTCGTTGAGGGTGACTTCAACAGTAGTATCGCCGAGATTGTTGCCACTCACCACTACTGCGTTTGAAGGGTTGACCAAGACACTCCCCACGATCAGCGTGGTATTCACATCGGGAGTATCTGCAATCGTGAGCAGGAGAGCTGGCTCTGAGCCGGTATTCGTCATGACGATGGTATATTCAATAATATCACCTGAACCAGCCCGATCATCATTGTTACTGTCAACAACTAAGGTGGCTTGCTTGATCAGATCAACTGTCGTCGGCCCAGATATGCGCGTTGTATCGCTCGAAGTCACCGGCGTCCGCGCATTCCCCCCGCTATCAGTGTAATTGAGGGTTGCAGTGTTGGTCAGCGTGGTCGGACCGCTGGTGGTCACCTGCACGGTGATGGTGACACTGGCACTGGCCCCGGCTGCGAGCGGG
>NZ_JPIM01000240.1 GCF_000735195.1 Chloroflexus sp. MS-G | reverse complement strand
TCGAGGGTATGGATCGCACATGAGGTACAGAGGAAGTCAGAGTAAGTCACCATCGTCACCGGGGCATCAGGATTGCCAAGATAATGATAGCCCTCGGCAGTACGACCACGCGGGACGTCGGGGAAATATTGATTCACCACCGGGGCATGATCGGCGGTCATCGGTGTTGAGGTGGGCGCAGCAGTTGGTAACGCCGTTGGAGTGGCAGTAGGTGATACCGCCGTCGGCGCACTACAGGCAGTGAACAAGAAAATCGACAACCAGATAAAACGAGACATCTTCGTATGAACCTCCTTATGTTATCACGGTCACGATACCACAGATGTTGTTCGTTGGGCAAACAGGAGGGGCGCCTGTTAACGGCGCCCCTCTACTTAACCCTGATTGGCAGGCAAATGTCTATGATGCCTGTTGCTGCAACCGGGCCTGCAACACCGCATTCGATGGCTCGACCAGGATCGAACCGTCGGGGAAGACGATTGTCGGTACGCTCCGGTAACCTTTATTCACTTTGATCACGAATTCAGTTGCCGCCGGATCGTTTTCAATGTTGATGTAGGTATATTGCACACCGTGCTGATCGAGTACACGCTGCGCACGCCGACAATCGGGACACCAACTTGTTCCGTAGACGATGATGGATTGAGCTGCCATATAACTCCTTTGTACCGATGCAATCAAAAACAACCGAAGCGAGGGCTTTCTGCCCTCTGAGCCAGCAGAACACCCCCGCTTCATCGCAACTATGTGATGTGTACACATTTATTATATCAGCTTTTTCGCACACTGCACGTACACCAATGTTCACGAGCAGAGTGCGCCTGGCATCCTTCACCTTACTCCGGGCACTTTCTTCAAATGGCGAATCACCGCTGAAGCAAGGGTAGCGGTTCTCAACGGTTTGGGAGAGGCAGATGAAACGGATGCAGCAGTATTGATGGAATCGGAAGTTTCCTGTTCCGACAGTAGCTTGCAGCCAGCCCCCTTATCGGTGCGCCAAACATACCCGTCAGCGCACGACAGGGGATGATGCGCCAGCCGAACTTTCCCGTCGCACACTCAGATGACTGCAGGATTCATTGGTAGCGCATGTGGGTAGTTTGTCGGTGTCGCTCTCCTGTGGCATTGTTCGGTTATCAAAGATAACCCGAAGCTAAGCACGCTGAAAAGCTCCGGCGCGGCGATGACAATATTTTCAGATCGCCACTGATAACGATTATGGTACAATACTATACGACAAACAACAAAACAGTGATGTACCCTTATGTATC
>NZ_JPIM01000239.1 GCF_000735195.1 Chloroflexus sp. MS-G | reverse complement strand
GCGTGGGAGGAGAAGGGGGCTGGGGGGAAGGTGAGGGCCACCAGGCGTACCTGGCAGCACCGGCCCGGCAACCGTCGCCACCCTAAATCCCTACCTCATCTGCGGCAAGTATTGTCATCACAGGTAGTCGTTCCACCAAACAGATACCGGTTCCGCGCCACCAATTCGTATAAGGGTTGGGCCAGGGTAAGGGCACCGGGTAATCGCAACATCTCCCCTAACCCCCGTAGAGCTGGCAACTGTAACAACAGCTCGCGCACAGCCTCAGCACCACGGTAGACGGTACCGTCTGGACCGACAACATGCAACTGACTTAGCGCATCCTCGAAGCTGATGTGCGGAAATCGTTCGCGGGCGTGTGCACTATTCGCATCGAGTAATTCGATCCGCTTGTAATCGTCGTAAGCGGCGACGAGTTCAGCCTGGCGGCGGCAGATACGGCAGTTGCCGTCGTAGAGCATCGTGTAGCGCATGGGTTTCTCTTTCATAGGGTGAAGCTGGCTAAGCAAGCAGTGTTAAGGTTTCACTGGCGATTGACGTTTCGTAAGCGGGTTTGCTCAATACCGCTTCTGAAATAGGCGGACGTTCCTAAACGTATCTAAAGTCCAATTCCAATCAGGTGTTGAAACTACCGAATGAAATGTTACAACTTCGGTTTGAAGCGCGGTCAGGAATTCATTTTTCTTCTGTCATTCAGAGTTTTAATACGGCATAATCGCCGTTATCACCAACGCCAGGACCAGGATGCCAATAATGATTGCACTGAGAATACGGAACCATTGCTGATAACGTTTGCGGCTCATAGCACCCTCCGATGTCAATCAGGCTAGATTGTGTTGCTAGCGTAGACTCCCAACCTGCTTCTAAGAGCGTGATCAAAAACTCGCATTTCTGATGAGTCTCTTACCGTGCATCTGCGATCATTGCGTTCAGTGGCCAACGTTCTGTGCCGTCATCCGCCACCCGTTCCCGCTGCCGAGCGGGTAGCGCCAGGTGCTGCAGGCGGCCCTCACCCCCAACCCCTCTCCCGCAGCACGGGAGAGAGGTAATCTGAGTTCATAGCCTCGGCATCGTTGACAGATACTAGCGCAGAACCGCCCCTGCTCCGCTCATCCCCCCTTCCTCTCCCGCAGCGTGTATTGGATGATATGGAACTACGGACCGTTGATCATCCGTTTCATACTCCCCCTTCCTCTTCTGCAGCGTGTATTGGATGACATGGAAGTACGGACCGTTGATCATCCGTTTCATACTCCCCCTTCCTCTTCCGCAGCGTGGAAGTCCGTAGATCATACTCCCCCTTCCTCTTCCGCAGCGTGGAAGTCCGTAGA
>NZ_JPIM01000238.1 GCF_000735195.1 Chloroflexus sp. MS-G | reverse complement strand
TGTTACTGTCAGTGCTCGGTTTTGGTAGAGATGCTCCAGTGTATGCTGTAATTCATCAACGCAAGTCACTACATTGACCGCTCCCGATTGGATATACAGTTCACCTATGGGTTTTCCTTTTGGGTAAAGTACTATCACTGGCTTATCTAAAGCCATCGCCTCCAACCCAACCGTAGAATCTTGGATGATCACTGCGTCCACAGCCTTTAAAATTTCGTACAAAGGGTATTCAGGTGAGGAGATAACAACGTGCTTCTGGCTATTAACGAATCTTGAAATCCAAGCTGTTTGCGGGGAGCCTGGATGGGGACGAATTATCAAATAACACCATTCAATTCGGTTAACTACATCCAACAAGACTTTCAGTATGGCGGCGTTCTCCTGCTTGGTTATGGGATCCATCGCCCATAGTACCCAGAGGCCAGAAGGGGGTAGCGATAATTGCGAACAGAAATCCTCGCGTGTGAGTCCAAATTTTTTGTTATCAGCCAGGTGATCAAGGCGCGGTGATCCCGTTATTACAATTCTTTCCGGTGATACTCCTCTCGCAATAAGCCACTGCTTGCTAATTTCACCCCATGCTGCAAACCGGGTCGCATAAAGAGGCACATACCCAAAATCATCTAACGTAGCACCGTGCTGGACAACCAAAGATGGAATACCCAACTGATTAGCAACAAGAGTGAATAACCGTTCGCCATGGTGCGCGTCAGAAGCTAAAAGTAATGATTTTACTTTACGCTCAATCAGTAATTGGCGTGCTCCATCAACCTCTACCGCCACTAAAGGGAGCTTCCGCAGCGTTGGATCACGAGCCAGACCAAGTAATGCTTCACGCTGATTCGCGGTAGTTGTGAACAGGAATGAATCGCGACTGGTAAACCGGCTATCCAGTGTGACCTGGGCGCTTGCCGGTATAATTAGCAGTGATGTACTGGCGGTATAGGGTGGGGTTCGCAGCCAGGCGATGAAGCCTGCGATAATAGCTACACCTAAGGCAGTGCCGAGAATGATCCACCACCGTTGAAGTATAGCGCTCAGATATGGTCTCAAATCGATTTCATCGTCCATGCTTCCAAACTCCGTTTTTTAGCCCGAGCGACCAATGATAGTAGCAGACAAGGCGTTTTTCGTCAACAATCGTCAATAGTAGAAACGTACCAATGTTAGGAGCGCCGCGAGATCAAATATCGCAACAGCAACGAGTAAGATGTACAGCGTTAGCCGTCGCCATTGCTCAGGCCAGAGCTGTTGCCAGCTTACGATCAGCAGCCACATCGCAGGCAGCATCGCCCAGTAAAGGTAGCGACCACGCGGAATATATGGCGTCCCATCGCCAAGAGGATGCAACCGCCCGAATAATGCAACCCATGCTATCACCACTGCCACGA
>NZ_JPIM01000236.1 GCF_000735195.1 Chloroflexus sp. MS-G | reverse complement strand
CGACCAACACGCCGACGAACACGCCGACGAACACACCGACGGCGACCAACACGGCGACGGCGACCCGCACACCAGTTCCAACAGCTATTTCTGCACCGACTGTTTATCGATACTACATACCGCTTATGTTCAATAGCTACAGTCGCTATCTGGTCATTGATGAACGTTCGCACCTGACAACTATCCCAAAGAGTATTTGTCCAGAGCCTGTTTGCCCGAATTAGCAGCAGAGGGTCGAAAACCGTATTCGCCCCTCTGTCACCACGGAAACGACATGGCAATTGGTAGACGATGACATTTTGTTCACTATCGACAGATACTTGATTTAGTTGTTATTCAATCGATCTTGCTAGGCTACAGGCGTCACGAATCTCGATATCGCGATGACTAGGGTGACAACACTCGCTCAATGAGGCCACAACACATGGGCCATATAAAGAATGTAGACGGTACCGCCTATTCAAGGGTATACATCCCAGTTCAGCCGATGGAGAAGGGTTTTGGACAAGCGTCGTGATGTTCACCTCAGAATGGAGCGGGCAAATGGGGTGTTATGAGGCGTACCCATGGTATTACAGAACGTTCAGTTCCACGCTATCGGGCCTGCTGGTTACAGCGTTTCTGTTCGGAACATTACAGCCTGCACACGTAACCCAGTCCCAAAATGGGTATTCGGTGCGCTTTTACGGCAGCGATACCAATGACGGTGATCGGGTCAAAATACCATTGGGATTGATTGACAGCAATGGACGAATGACAACTTCGTACCCGATCAATCTGGTTAACGTATTCACCATTGAGTTCTGGATGAAAGCAACTGCCTCCAACAACAATGCTCCCGCATGTTCCAATGGATGGTATACCGGGAATATCATCCTTGATCGCGATGTCTTTGGAGCAGGTGATTATGGCGATTACGGGGTTGCCATCTGTGATCAAAGGATCGTCGTTGGGGTGAGTGTTAGCAGCGATGATCGACTATTGATCGGTAGTACGGTAGTTACTGACGGACTCTGGCATCATATCGCGATCACCCGTGCCGAGAGCGGTCAAATACGCCTATTCATAGACGGACAACTCGATGGCGAAGTGAATGGTGCAGTGGGCAGGATTGATTACCGTGAACATCGAACAACCAGTTATCCGAACAGCGACCCGTATTTGGTGCTCGGAGCGGAAAAACATGACTACCCTGGTAGTCGTTATTACAGTGGTCTGCTCGATGACCTGCGTTTTTCGCGGGTAGTACGCTATACGACGACCTTTGCCCGCCCAACCGCACCGCACACTATCGATGCCGATACTGTCGCTCTTTATCGTTTTGATGAAGGGTCGGGGGTTCGTATCGGCGATAGTGCACCTGGTGGGGTGAATACTGGCGAGTTAAAGCCCCGATCAGGTGGTGCAGCACAACACTGGTCGACTGACACACCCTTTAGTAATACGGCTCCTACGAGTACGATTGCGCCCACGGCAACCGGCACGAACACGCCGACTGCAATCGTCCCATCGCCCACGGCAACCGGCA
>NZ_JPIM01000235.1 GCF_000735195.1 Chloroflexus sp. MS-G | reverse complement strand
TTGGCAGCAACATTGCCAAGCTGTGCTGCTAGTGCAGTCAGATCAAACTCACCAGTACCACCAGTGGCACCTCCGGTTGTACCACCACTTGCCGCCTCACCAGGCGGTGCAATCTCAAGTCGGGTTACGAGCTTGTTCTCATTCCAGTTGGCAGCATTGACCTGAAGCACGAAGTAGGTTGCCGGATTAGGATCACCCTTCGCGTTGAAGGTGTAAGTACCGGTGATACCTTTGTACGACTTGAGCGCCTTAATTTCGGCCAAAACCTGAGCCCGCGTCGGCTTCCCACCAGCAGCCTTTGCCGCATTGGTAATGGCAGTAAGACAGATACCGGTCGCGTCATAGGCCTGTGCCGAGAACGCGGGTGCGGAGTCGCCGTAGGCTGCTTGATAGTCCTGTGCATACTTCGCCGCATCAGGGAACTGGCTTACCGGTGCAGCGACGGTGGTGTAATACATCTTATCGACTGCATCACCAGCAAGGGTTACCAGTTCCTCCGACTCAAGACCGTCAGGCCCCATAAACTGGGCCGTGATCCCCCGGTCACGCGCCTGGCGGAAGAACGGCCCGGCCTGGTCGTAGATACCACCAAAGAAGATCAGGTCGGGGTTTGCAGCCAGGATTGGGGTCAAGATCGCCGAAAAGTCACTCCGCTCTTCCGTCCCCTCGAAGCCCAACACTTTCAGGCCGTTGGCCTCCGCATTGCGGCGGAAGAACTCAGCTACCCCCTGCCCGTAGGCCGTCGTGTCGTGAATAATGTAGACCGACTTCACCTTCAGCTCTTCGCGGGCAAACTTCTCGGCCACCGCACCCTGCACATCGTCGCGTCCCACCACGCGGAAGGCCACTTCGTAGCCACCCTCGGTAATCTTTGGGTTCGTGTTCGCCGGTGAGACCATCGCCAGACTGGCATTCTTGTAATCCGGCAAAGCAGCTAGCGCCACTCCTGAATTCAGGTGCCCGACCACGCAGAGAATATCCTGATCCGACACGATATTCTTTGCGTTCGCCGACCCCACCTCTGGCCGAGCCTGATCGTCGAACGGAGCAAGCTCGACGCGGAAGCCCAATTCAGCAAGCGGTCCAGACAGTTGTTTAACTGCCAACTCGGCGGCATTCTTTATACCGGTACCGAGCGCGGCCTGCCCACCTGACAATGGGCTTTGGGTAGCAATCTTAATAACTTGTGCGGCAGCCGCAGTTGGCTGAGGCGCCGCAGTTGGCTGAGGCGCCGCTGTAGCCTGGGTTGCCGGTTGCGGTGTGGCCGTCGGCTGGGCCTGTGGCGCTCCACAAGCTGCCAGCAGCGAGGCCAGCATACCGACCAGCAACAAGAAACTGATCGAACGTTTCATGACCATCTTCTCCTTACCTCCTCAAACAGGCAATCTGCTGTCTCCAAAGGGTTGCCATAGGCAACACAATGCATGACTAAGCGCTTTGAGCGAGCGCTGCGCATCATTGCGTTGCGAACGGTTAACCACAGTGGATGACAGTAGTCGAATATAAGCTATTCACGCCAGTTTGTCAAGCAGACCAGCCCTGGCTAGAATAGAGATAAAGGGCATCGGGCATGCTGCGAAGCCGTGCACGGTGAAAGTAGGGTTGTCTTTCGCACAGATCGCTTACATCCGATGCAGTCTGGGTCATTAGATACACACAGAGCTTAGGAAGAATATAGGACACACAACACCAGGTA
>NZ_JPIM01000234.1 GCF_000735195.1 Chloroflexus sp. MS-G | reverse complement strand
TGAGGGCGACCACCTCACGAAATGGTCGCACGGGTACGGGACATGCCCAATGAGAAAGCTGGGTTTTTGATCAGGCTCTTAATCCACTCGCCACGGCTTAGTGCCTATCCGGAATACCCTGTCGCAGAATTAGTCGGGGCGCAGCGCCGCTGCGCCCCATCGATGGGTTGGATTCGTTATACCGTGAGACAGGCATTCAGACAGGCTTTTAACAGGATTGAGTTATGAGAGAGGTACACCTTTCACCACTGCTACTGCAAATGTAAGCGGGTTGTTCGCGTGCACTGGGAAGTGGTATCGGTCACTGAGTTGATACGTGAGCATTCCTCCGTTGCGAATTGTACATAAGCTACTTTTGGTGATTGTGCGCTTCTGCAAGATCAGAAGGATCACTGTCGAGCACCGCCAGCGTATCTTCAGGCGCTAATACGCGCACGATTAATTGCAACCGTCCTGGTGGTGTACCAATAATCTGTTGAAAGATAGCACTGGCCTCAGCAGCAAATAATCGCTTGTGAGCATAATCTGGCGGTTGGTCGCCGCAGTAGAAAACCTCGAGCATCGGCATAGAAATACCTCTCTCACACAAACCGTAAACTAATTGGTGGTTGACCATGCATTTCAAGCACAAAGATATCACCGCGTTGAGCTGGGATTGTGGCAGCTAATGCTCCAGAGATGACAATATCACCAGCCCGTAATGGGATCGCAAACTCGCGTAATTTGTTCGCTAACCATGCGACTGCCAGTGCGGGATGGCCCAATGCGGCTGCGCCTGTTCCAAACACAGTTGGCTGACCATTGTGACTCATTATCATTCCAACAGTGCGCAAGTCGCTACTACGCATAGACGTACTCCAGCTACCAATAGTCAATCCACCATAGGAAGCATTATCGGCGATAGTGTCGGCCAGCTTGATACGCCAGCGATCAATTCGGCTGTCAACAATTTCGATGGCAGCGGCCAGTGCTTCGGTTGCTGCAAGTACCTGCTGAGGCGTAATATCGGGCCAATCGAGCGTTTCACCGATCAAAAATGCAATTTCACCTTCAACCCGCGGTTGTAGAAAGTAGTCAAAGGGTACCTCGGCACGACCATTCCTGATCGGGAAGTAGCGCGAGGCCCAAAGTGTTCCATAATCTGGCTCTGATACCCCCATTTGCTCCTGCACAGCTTTACTGGTCAGTCCAATTTTGCGGCCAATGATTCGCTCGCCGCGGCTTACGCGCAATTCTGTCCAGCGCGTCTGAATTCGGTAGGCAGTGGCTGCGTCGGTGATTCCCTCACTCTCGGTGAGTGGAGCGATAGTAAATCGCGCTTCCCAGGCCTGATCAAGTCTTCGGGCCAGGGTATCAATCATTCCTTCATCAGTGACGCTACCGGTTACTGATTGCTCAGACATATCGTCTTGACCTCCGTGTAGAACTCAAGGCTGTAATGTCCTCCCTCCCGACCAATTCCGCTCTGTTTCATACCCCCAAAAGGAACCCGGAGATCACGAACAAAAAAGTCATTAACCCAGATTGTACCGGCTTCAAGTGCTGATCCCAGACGTACTGCACGGCCAACATCGCGTGTTTGCACAACTGCTGAAAGGCCATAGCTGACCCCATTAGCGATTGCAACTGCTTCTTCTTCGTCGTCAAACGGAGCAACTGTTACGACTGGGCCGAAGATCTCCTCTTGACACACTCGATCATGCGGTTTGACA
>NZ_JPIM01000233.1 GCF_000735195.1 Chloroflexus sp. MS-G | reverse complement strand
AGCCCGACGCGAAGCGGCAGCGCGGGCCGAGCTTGAAGCCCGTCTGCGTGAATTGGAAGCCAAGTTGCAGCGGTTACAGGGGACGTAGACGCAAACACCGCAACCGATGCGACGACAACACGCGGAGATGCCCAACGCAGGTGCCCCTTCGTGTTGGTGCTGCACCCGTGTCTATCTGACCGCAGTGTCCATTCCCTCGCCACTGTCGGTATCTCCGATACGCTCCGTGCCTTCCTTCGCAATTGCCGTGTTTTTTCGTGTAACTTTTTGGCCGTTCAAACGGTTTCTCTATCGAGCACCGTTTTGAGCCCCAGGAAAACACGATGAATGGGAAACATTACCGCCCGCTGCTATTCTTGCACTGAAGTGTACTAACATGCTATAGCTGATTGAACCGTTGCTGTATCCCAGGAGTATGGTCAATGCGGGTGATCATTCGTGAAGTGTTGAATGTTGGTGGCTTTTTTGCCGGTGAAACTGTGACGCTGGCAGTACAATCCTGGCCCGATGGTGGTCCTGAGCAGACACTAACCATTGATGATGCTGCGCTGACTAATGTCACTGCCCGTCATCTTCTGGCACCGGGGATGGTGCTAGAGTTGGTATTGAGCGGTGATCGAGTTGAACACGCAAGTTTGCTTGCTGCTCCCGATTACACTTCATTACAAATGGCACTGCGTCCGCAACCAATCGAACCAACACCGGTGCCACGAGTGTTGAGTTTTCGTTGTCGTACCTGCAACCTATGGACATCGGCGGTCGGCGATCCGCCAGTTTGTGGTCTGTGTGGAGCGTCGGCGCCGCGTCTGTCCTGATGCAGACTTGGGACGTCTCTCAGGGTGTCCCAAGTCTGTTCATCATCCCAGTCGGTGCTTACGAAAGATGAAAGGTAGCAACGAGACGACCGAATTGGAGTTTGGTGCCGTCACTGAGCGGTGTTGGGGTTTGTGGTTCGATGCGCTGCCCGTTTACGCGCGTATGATTGGTGCTGTTTAGATCAACGATACTCCACTGATTGCCGATATGTACTATTTTGGCATGCTGACGACTGACACCGCCGAGTTCACCACCATAGGGCGTCAAATCGATTTCAGGAAAGATATTACTCACTGGGTCTTCGCGTCCGATAATATACTCGCTCTTGCCGGGCGGTAAGATAATCTCACTGCCATCAGCTAACACCAGACGTGCTGTAACCGGTGGTGGAGAAACTATTGGTGTAGCGATGGGTGTAGGGGCTGCCGGATGTGCTGGTGTATGAGCTGAGGGTGTGCTGCCTGTGAGCGCCGCCAGCTCAGCTTCAGTTTTAGCCAGTTCGGCTCGTGCCGCATCAAGACCGGCTGTGATGAAGGCCGGGACACTCCCTACCGGGTAGCGGGCTGCCATTTGTTCGTATTGCGCTACCGTCTCGCGATGAGCGGCGAGTAGAGCTTCAAGTCGCGCTACTTCTGCCGGGTCTGGACCAAGCGGTAACGCCGCTAGCTCAGCTTCAGTCTTTGCTAGCTCGGCTCGTGCCGCATCAAGGCCAGCCGTGATGAAGGCTGGGACACTCCCTGCCGGGTAGCGGGCTGCCATTTGTTCGTATTGTGCTACTGTTTCACGATGAGCGGCGAGCAGGGCTTCGAGTCGTGCACGCTCAGCGGCAATGTCACTTGTCGTCGATGCCTGGGGTGGTGATGACTCAGTTGCTGTTGGCGAGATTGATGGTGTCGATGATGTTGCCGGTGTCGGCGCCTCGG
>NZ_JPIM01000232.1 GCF_000735195.1 Chloroflexus sp. MS-G | reverse complement strand
ACGGGCCTCCGGCCCGCATCCTGCCCGAGGATTGGTAGAACCGGCGTACCCGCCAGACCCTCGCTTGCGGCAAGGGTAGCACTCCCTCCAACTATTGGGTGACGGGCATAATCGGCAAACCGTGCTCATACCCATTCGGAAGCAATGCTGCCACAGTTCAAGGTTCGTGTTACCGCCTCTCATCCCCAAAGATTACTTCCGCTACTGCATAGGAAGAAGATTGGGATACCACTCCTCTCTTCTCCATCGCCATCACCGCTACCCGCCTCTCATTCGTTCAAAACGCCGACCGGCACGTGCCCCTGGTACCGGCACGGCGGCCAGCACCTCATCAATAATCGCTTGTGCCGTCACATTGCGCACACGGGCTGCCGGACTGATAATCAGACGATGGCCGAGCACCGGTTGCGCAAGTAATTTGACATCATCAGGGATCACAAAGTCGCGCCCGTTTATCGCAGCCCATGCCTGTGCGGCCCGATAAAGGGCCAGTGCTCCGCGTGTGCTGGCGCCTAGATAAACATCGCCGTGATCGCGGGTGGCGACAACCAGGGCAACAATATACTCGACAATCAGATCATCAACGTGAACCTGCTTAATCACCTCTTGCAGATGTAGCAATTCAGCGACATCCACCACCGTTGATAACGTTTCGATTGGGTGCCCGTCGCGCTGGCGTTTCAAAATTGCAATCTCATCGAGCCGATCCGCATAGCCGATATGAACCCGCAGCAGGAAGCGGTCGAGTTGCGCTTCCGGTAGCGGAAACGTCCCTTCGTACTCGATAGGATTCTGCGTTGCCAGCACGATAAACGGCTGCGGCAGCGGGTGGGTCACGCCATCAACGGTGATCTGTCGTTCCTCCATTGCTTCGAGCAGGGCCGACTGCGTTTTTGGTGTCGCCCGATTAATCTCATCGGCCAGCACAATCTGGGCCATAATCGGGCCAGGGCGAAACTCAAATTCGCGGGTTTGCTGGTTGAAGATCGAAACGCCGGTGACATCGCTCGGCAAGAGATCGGGGGTACACTGAATACGCTTAAAGCTCGACCCGATCGAGCGGGCGATGCTCCGCGCCAGCATGGTCTTGCCGGTACCGGGGACATCTTCGATCAAGACGTGACCACGGCACAACAACGCGACCAGGACCAGTTCCACGATCCGACGTTTGCCAACGATAACTTGCTCAACGTTCGCGATTATCCGCGCAGCCAGATGCTGAACCTCTTCCACGGGCACCTCAATTCAGAAGGTAGTTGTCTGGATGCATGGGCAGTATACCACGATTACCGGCTCGAGCGAGCGCAACATCCTCACGCCTCGCGATCGGCCACCAATGCCCAGAAGCGTGGATCGTGGTGCAATGATGAAAAATCGGGATCGAGGCGTGCCCAATCCCGTAACACCTGATGTTGGTCGAGAGCAATCTGGAGCAGACGCAACGCCTCTTCATGATCACCGCAGATTGCGGCGAAACAAGCGCGGTTGTATTCACTCTCGTGCTCCATCAATGGCCGGGCAGTTTCAATCGCACGGCGCGCCTCCTCCTCGCGTCCCAGCCGCCGGAGAACGCTAGCCAGTGATGCGTGGCACGAACCCTCTGTTGGCGCCAGTTCCACTGCTTTTTGCCAGGCCTGCAATGCCTGTTCCAGCTCGCCCTGAAGGGTGTACACCAGCCCCAGCCCGTACCAGGGGGCAGCGTCTTGCGGGTCGAGCTGAAGCGCCTGCCGGTAAGCGGTGATGGCCTCGTCGTAGC
>NZ_JPIM01000231.1 GCF_000735195.1 Chloroflexus sp. MS-G | reverse complement strand
TGTCTCTGATGAACGTGACGCACCGGTAGAACTGCCTCGCCTAGGTCATCTGGCTGACCTCGTCGGCCTTGTGCGCTGCTATCAGATCGATGAAGTGATCTTTGCGCTCCCGCCATCACGTCACGATACAGTGGTCGAACTATCGCTGCAATTGCTGAAAGAGCCGGTAATGCTGCATACGGTGCCAACGACTCTTGACCTCGTCTTTGCGCGCACACCAGTGGAAAGTATCGGCGGTATTCCGCTCATCTCGCTACGCGAATCGGCGCTGACCTCATCACAGCGGTTTGTGAAACGGATGTTTGACGTTATCGTGAGCACCATCTTGATCATCCTGCTCGCACCGGTGATGCTCTTGATAGCTGTTCTGATTAAGCTGGAATCACCCGGTCCGATCATTTTTCGTCAGGAACGCATCGGTGAACACGGACGGCGCTTTCAGATGCTGAAGTTTCGCACGATGTATCAAGATGCTGACCGGCGCTGGCAAGAGGTGGCAAAACGTGATGAGCAGGGACGTCTGATTCACAAAGTGAAGGATGATCCACGAGTGACACGGGTTGGGCGGAAGTTACGGCGGACATCGCTCGATGAACTACCGCAACTGTTTAATGTGTTGCGCGGCGAGATGAGCCTGGTCGGGCCACGACCTGAGATGCCCTACATTGCGGCAGAGTATGAGCCATGGCAATGGCAACGGTTTCGCGTTCCCCCTGGGATTACCGGCTGGTGGCAGATCAATGGTCGGAGTGATAAGCCAATGCATCTGCATACAGAGGATGATCTCTACTACATCCAGAATTATTCGTTTTGGCTAGACCTACGTATTTTGATGAGAACATTGATTGTGGTTTGGAAGGGGCATGGCGCCTATTGAGAGTATGTCTGACAAGATGTTCATCTACACTCGTGGATCAAAGTGTGTATGCTAACGTGAGCAAGTGAAACCCTTTCTGAGCAGTCGCCCGACGATGTGCGACCGAGCATTGCAGTGTAGTCTAATCCGAATACCCCGTCATCATGTTACGGATGAAGCCTGCTGATGGAGGAAAAGAGATTCACGACCAGCCTGATGCAGATAGGGTCACACGGTAAAACAGTAGACGTAGGGATACAACGGTTTGCAAAAGAGGGATTAGTGGCTATATGATATGATAGTATTGTGGTCATTGTACCGTTAATTGCGGAAGACCGAATGTAGGAATGGTCGTTGATGAATCGCTGGAAAGACTGGTACGAGCAAGGGAAGCGAGACTACACGCGCGCCCTCTTAGACAATACGGGTACTACGAATGGGCCTGCTTTACGTTGCAACAATCGTCTGAGAAGGTAATCAAGGCATTAGGTCTCGTTAGAGGAATAACCCTGTGGGGGCACTCCCTTACCGAAATGCTCAAACGCTTGAGACAAGACCTGGAAATACCCGAGGAAGTGTTAGATAGCGTCCGTCTGCTGGATATGTATTACATTCCACCGCGCTACCCAAACGGTTTTGCGGCGGGGAAACCGGCTGACTACTTTACCGAACGATAGGCGAGAGAAGGTCTCTATGCGGCGGATCGAGTCATACAGTTCTGTGAAAGCTATCTCCCTGAATCGTGATGAGGTGATGCGACAATTGCGAGAGGTCTCGGCGAAAGCATTGGCGATCTTCCCCCACCTGCAAGAGGTACGCCTCATCGGCTCACTGGCAACCGGTTCTCATACCGGAACGAGTGATGCTGATCTGCTGTTGCAAGTGAATGAGCCGATTGCGAATCCGCTGGAAGTGATCAAACCATACTTCTTCTTTTTTTCACGCCATCTCGACATAGGGATCGACATGGTGCTCTACGATAAGGTAGTTGCAGACGAAGTGCAGCAGATGCTGCGGGGAAGCATCGTGTTGGCCAGTCGAATAGGTGATGAAGAACATTAAGAGCCTATCTGAATAACTTGTCGTCACGCTACAACGAGTGAAACTCGTCGATGGATTCAATCCAACGTGCGATCAGTCTGATACCAAATATTCCCTGTGATGCAAACCGATCTGGTAAGGTGACAACATGCGATGACCTTCATCTCCCACCACAAGAGATTTCGGATAGGCTCTAT
>NZ_JPIM01000230.1 GCF_000735195.1 Chloroflexus sp. MS-G | reverse complement strand
ACAGTAACTGAAACAGCGACGCCGACCGCCTCGCCTACGCCTACACCGACTTAGACGGTCACACCTACGCAATAACGAATTGTCCTTCAGAAACAAGCGAGGAAGCGATGCCAATCGCATTTGTCATCGAAGTGCATGTACCGTACCTGCGCCATCCTGGCAGGCGACCCATCGGGGAAGAACAATTACATACGTTTACCGCGCAGACGCTGATCCCACTGCTCGATCTGATTGGTGAGCTACAACGTCACCACCTGCCGGTAACGATAACCCTTGCTTGCTCACCAGTTGCACTAGAACAGTGGCGTGATCCGGTCGTGAACAAACATTTTATTCAATGGCTGGAAAGCCGAATTACGCACCATCAGGCCGAATTAACGCGGTTTGAAGCTGAAGGAAACCGGCATGGGGCGTATCTGGCCCGTTTTTACCTCGATTGGGATCGACAAATCCTACGAAGTTTCACTAATCGTTATCATCGTAATCTGGTTGGCCGGTTACAAGAACTGGTCATCGCCGACATCATCATCCCGCTTTGTGTTCCAGCCAGTCATGCAATCCTACCCCTGTTGGGCCACGAGAGCATGGTGCGCGCACAACTTGAGCATGGTTTGCTATACATATCGCGTTATCTGAAACGTCCTGAAGGGCTATGGCTTCCTGCCTATGCGTGGCGTGCTGGCATTGAACACATCGCGCTTGACCTGGATTTGCGGTATGTTATTGTTGATCCTGACAGTGTTGGGCAAGGTCAGTTACCAGGCTGGCTCATTCCAAAACGCCTGGCCGCCATTGGGATAGAGAACGAACTTGCCCGTCACATCTGGTCAACTGAGCTGGGGTACCCCGGTGATCCGCTCTACCGCAATCCTGCGGATCCGACTGGCTACACTGCTAACGGATCTGGATCGCCGCAACCGTATGATCCGTATGATGCTTTACGACGTGCGCAAGAGCATGCCAATCACTTCGTCGAACAGCTCCTCTACCGTTTCACTCAGCTCCCACCCGATACCACGATTGTTGTGCCAATTGATGCCCGCCTATGGAGTAGCAACTGGTTTGAAGGCCCAACCTGGTTTCAGGCTGTATTAACGCGCTGTGCGACCGATACCCGTCTCTTGTTAACTCAGCCGGGGACGATCCTGAACCATCTGCCTGGCACCAGTACTGTTTCGCTGCAGACCAGACTGTGGCATAGTGATTGCGACGCTGATTTGCCATCGCCGCTTCATCATCGCTACCGGGAGTTACTGCATCAAGCCGAGCAGTATTTTGCCGAATTGGTAGCTCACAACCCGGCTGCCGAAGGGCTGCGTGAACGAGTGCTTAGTCAGGCAGCACGTGAATTGCTGCTGGCCGAAATGAGCGATTGGGTCGAGGATATACACAATTTGGGCTGGCAACGCTACCTTGGTCGTTTTGATCAGATACTAGCACTCGCTCGCCAGGAGTCGTTGAGTGCCACCGACCTTTTCGCACTTGAACAGATCGAGAGCCAGGACGCTATTTTTCCGGTATTGAATTATCGACTGTTTGGCGAGAAGTATCACCAGCCACCGAAATTCTGAATTCGGCACGAAAAATCCTAATCATGGCCGATTGCGAAACGATCCGTAGCTACGACCAACTGGCCCGCCAACATGCTGCGTTTCAGCGCAGTCAACAGCCAACGGCGGTTTACCGTCTGATCGAAACCTTCTTTCACCCTGGTGCTCCAACCATTGACGTCGGGAGTGGCAGTGGTCGTGATGTTGCCTGGCTCAACCAGCATGGGTATCCGGCTATCGGTCTGGAACCGTCACCAATGATGATTGCCGAAGCACGCACGGCGTACCCGGGTATCGATGTGCGATTGGACTCGCTTCCTGAACTGAGCAGTATAGAAGATGCTAGCTTTGACAATGTGCTTTGCGTGGCGGTGCTGATGCACCTGCCTGCCAACGAGCTGGAACGTGCGGTGATTCATTTGGCCCGCATTCTGCGTCCTGGTGGGCGCCTCATTGTGTCATACCGAACCCCACCGCCAGAAGGCGAACGAGCAATTGATGGACGCCTCTACACCACGATCCCCCCCGCTGTGTTTAGATCACTACTCGAAGCAAACGGATTCCAACTCTTGTTTTGGGAAGAGATACCAGATCATTCCCGTCCGCTGATACGTTGGTGGAACACCGCAGCAGAGAAAATACGTGATTGGCACTCA
>NZ_JPIM01000229.1 GCF_000735195.1 Chloroflexus sp. MS-G | reverse complement strand
GGTGACAAAATTGGCGTAGAGGAACGACAGCCGGTAATCGTCATCTTTCAGGTAGAGCGTTTTTTGGAAGCCCTTCGGCATTTGGGTCAGAAAACAGAAGGGGCATTTATTGTTACAGGTGCGTAACCGGTCGAAGAGGGGTTCGGTAAATTCAACACCTAAATCGTCATCAGGGTCTTTGGTGAGCGTTATTTCGCGTTCATCGCCAGCAGCAGTGCGGATAAGCAGAGTTACACGTTCCTCAGCGATTGCAAAGCGATAATCAATGACATCGCGCAGGCGTTGACCATCTATTGCCACCACAACATCGCCAGGCTGAAGACCGATCGCTTCACCCAGACTATGGGCAGCGACGCTGGCGATAATACCACCTTCACCGGTAATCCGCTTGACATCGGGCTGATATTCCACACAATCTCCCAACCGCTACGTTGATACTCACGGTTCGCTCATTTTTTGACTGAATTTGAAATACGATAACCTATCGGTATGGCCGAAGAACTGACTGTAACCACGGAATGCGTGGACGATATTCCACTTTTGATCACATGGATGGAGCGCATGGGAGTGATCACCTTGACGAATGAACACTTTCCGGCGCATGGGAACTGGCAAGGACTGGACCTGGGACGCGTGCTGGTCGGGTGGTTGGCGCACAGTTTGTCGGAAGCGGACCACCGGCTGAACCAGGTGGAGGAGTGGGCTGCCGGACGCATCGAGACGTTGAGCGGCTGCCTGGGCGGAGCAGTGCGGGCCTTGGATTTCAGCGATGACCGTCTGGCGAGCGTGCTGGATGCGTTGAGTGAGGACGAAGAGTGGGCGGCTTTTGCGGCGAGTCTGAACCGCCGCACGCTGCGGGTCTACGACTTGAGGCCGGAGCGCATCCGGCTTGACAGCACGACGGCGAGCGGATACTGGCAGGTGAGCGAAGACGGCCTGTTTCAGCTGGGCCACAGCAAGGATCATCGCCCGGAGTTGCCGCAGTTGAAAGTGATGGTGGCAGCGCTTGACCCGCTGGGGATGCCGGTTGCGACCCAGGTGGTGGCGGGGAACCAGGCCGATGACCCCTTGTCCATTCCGGCGATTGAGCAGGTGCGGGCAGGTTTGGAGCGGCGTGGCTTGTGGTATGTCGGGGACGTCAAAATGATGGCTCTGGCCACGCGTGCGCATCTGCAAGTGGGCCAGGACACCTACCTGGGACCGCTGTCGGCGCTGCAGGGACCGCCAGCGGAGTTGGCAAGGGCTGTGCAGGCGGTCTGGAACGGCGAGCAAGCCTTGCTGAGCGTGGAGCGGCCGAATAGCGAAGGGCAAATCGAGAAAATCGCCGAGGGCTATGAAGTCCAGGCAACCCAGACGGCCGTCGTCAACGGTCAGGAAGCGAGGTGGAACGAACGCCGCCTGTTCATCCGTTCGTTGCTGCAAGCCGAAGCGGCTGCAACTGCCCTGCGCAAGCGGCTGGAGCATGCGGAGGAGGCCTTGCAGGCGCTGAATGAGCGCAAGCAAGGCAAAAGGCGGCTCCCCGATGCGGCAGCGCTGCGCGAGGCGATTGCAGCCGTTCTCAAGCGCCATCAGGTCGAAGGGCTGCTGACAGTGCACATCACCGAACAGGTTCAAACCCGGCAACTTCGCACGTACGGCAATCGTGCCGCCGCAACCCGCCTGGAGCGAACCGTTTTGGTCTCTGTCCAACGCAACGAGGCTGCCATCGCGCAGGCCGTTCGCCTGCTGGGATGGCGGGTGGATGCCACCAATGCCCCGCAGGACAGGTTGTCCCTCGAACAGGCGGTGCTGGCGTACCAGGCCGAATACCTGGTGGAACGCAATTTCGGACGCCTCAAAGGCAAACCCCTCTCGCTGACTCCGATGTACCTGCAAGACGACCAACGCGCCACCGGCCTGACGCGTTTGCTTTCGATCGGCTTGCGGGTCTTGACCTTGATAGAACATGTGGCGCGCAACAAGCTGCAACAGACAGGGGAAAAACTGAGCGGTTTGTACGCCGGCAATCCCAAGCGGGCCACCGAACGCCCGACCACCGAAGCGCTGCTGAGAGCGTTCGAGGGAATTTTTCTGAGCTTTGTGCAAATAGACGGACGGTCTTATCGCCATATCACCCCGCTCGCTGAGCTCCAGCGCAAGATATTGGACCTGCTCGACATCCCTGTAAGCATCTATTCCTCTCTGGCGGTCAATTCTGTAAATCCACCATAAAAATGAGCGAACCAAGAGTT
>NZ_JPIM01000228.1 GCF_000735195.1 Chloroflexus sp. MS-G | reverse complement strand
CTGGGCAATGTCGCCTACGCTCAGAAGAACATTCGTGAAGCGCGACAGCACTACTCGCGCGCAATCGAGCTTCAGCCAACATACGCTGCGGCCTACCGCAATCGCGGGTTAACGTGGGCAGCCGAGGTTCCCCCTGACTATGAGAAGGCGCTTGCCGATGCCCGGCGTGCGCTGGAGTTGGACCCTGCATTTGAAGATGCGCGTCGGGATGTTGAGCGGTATGAGCAGGCTCTCGCTGCGCCTGATACCCGTGCTCGTGCCTGCCTCAGGCTGGGCATTGTTGCCGAGCGCCAGCAGCAGTGGGCGGAGGCGGCGCAGTGGTATCGGCAGGCGCTCGATATGCCCGGCGCCGCGCCTGACACCCGTGCGACTGCCTGCCTCGGGCTGGGCTATGTCGCCTATGCTCAGAAGAACGTTCGTGAGGCGCGACAGCACTACTCGTGCGCAATCGAGCTTCAGCCGGCAAACGCCATCGCCTCCATCGCCTACCGCAATCGCGGATTAACGTGGGCGGCCGAGAACCCTCCTGACTATGAGCGGGCGCTCGCTGATGCCCGGCGTGCGTTAGAGTTGGACCCTGCCTTTGAAGATGCGCGCAGGGATGTTGAGCGGTATGAGCAGGCTTTGAAGCAACAGCAATTGAATCCGGCGTTTTTGTATGAGCAGGCATTGAAACGCGCCCTTGAATATGCGCTCTGGGATGTTGTATTGAATCGCACCCTTGAAGATGCGCGCAGGGATGTTGAGCGGTCTGAGCAGGCTTCGAAGCAACAGCAATTGAATCGCACGTCTAAAGATTCGCGTAGGGATTCGGATGAGCGAGCTTTGGCGCGACAGAACCAGAATCGGCTTAATAGAAAGCGAAAGCGTAATAAGAGTTGATAGACTACCTGTAATCAATGGTGACTCAATCACTATGCTGATCATTGAGTCTGTTTAGGGTAACGTATCTCTACCTCTACGTTAAGGCGTAGTGGACACCCACGTACCAGCCTCACTTAGCAGCTTCTAGCCAGTTGAGATATTTCCGGTACGAAATTAGTGGTACAGGATCCTGCATCTTACGCAGGTATACTGATGTTCTTACCGATATGTTGCTATTACGCACTACGCGACGAGAGCCAGCGGTCAGCGCATCCAGGAAAGGGGGGTATTGATACCGGTGCTGGCGGTTTATGCTCTTGCCGCTAACTCCACTGCTGTGCGATTGCGTCAATCACGTGCTGGATTGCCAGTCCATCCCGAAACGTTGCTGCCGGTGCAACAGCGTCACATTCTCCGGCTAACGCAGCGCGGAGCGCATGCCCAAGATAGACGGTTCCCTGTGGAAATTCACCGCTTAGCGTTGGTGGGATATCAATCGTGTGCGGCGGAGTCAGGTCTTCAAAAGAGTCGTTCTTCCCAATCGTGAGTCGACCGTTGCCAAAACGTAATGTCCCATCGCTCCCGTATAAAGTTACCGTCAGCGGTTCGTTGATCCGCACGACAACGGTCGCCGTAAGTGTAGCGACAGTACCGCGGGCAAACCGTAATGTCGCAGTTGTGTAGTCGTCGCTCGTAACGGTTCGCAAGGTGCCAGTGGTGTCTGGACGTTGGGTAATGAACGTTTGCACCAGACCCTGTGCGCTCACTACTTCATCGTTCAACATATAACGTAATAGATCGATCTGATGTGAACCAATCGCACCGAGCACGCCACCACCAGCAGAACGATCGCTCCACCAATCCCATAAGCGCTGCGGATCAGCGCGGCTGCTGGCAAAGAAGCGTACCTCTGCCGCCCGTACCTCACCGATGTCACCAGCAGCAACTCGTGCGCGTGCAGCCTGGATAGCCGGTAAAAAGCGTAGCTCGTGATCAATTAGGGCCAACTGTTCCCGATGTTGTTGTGCTGCATTCAGCATCGATTCCGCCTCTGCCGCATGAAGTGCGGTTGGTTTTTCACACAAGACATGCTTTCCGGCTGCGAGCGCCGCTTCAGCCATTTCGCGATGCAAGTACGGTGGTGTGACAATACTGACCAGCCGAACGTCATCACGTTGCAGAAGTTCACGCCAGTTGGCTGTTGCAAATGGAACTGACAGCTCTTGGGCAATTCGTCTCGTTTTTTCAAGCTGACTGCCGGCTAATGCTGTGATCGTCAGCCCAGCAGCGCGAAATGCCGGTACCTGTACTCGTGCGCCCCAGCCGGTACCGATAATGCCAATCATCACGTCCTCCGCTACAAATGGATTACCACCGAGAGCACAGAGAGCACAGAGGTTTGAGAAAGAATCTCTGTGTGCTCTGT
>NZ_JPIM01000227.1 GCF_000735195.1 Chloroflexus sp. MS-G | reverse complement strand
CCGTTCCCTCTCTACTCAATCAACCCATGTTCAGCCAGAAATCGGCCAACCCGAGCACGGAAGGCATCGGGATTACGCCAGGCAATCAGATGCCCGGCCTCTGGCTCGTAGACGATGCGTGCGCCGCGGATGCCAACCGCAACCGCACGGGCCTGCTCATCGGGAACGAAGGGGTCTTTTCCACCGTGAAAGATGATTGTCGGTACCTGAATCTGATCCAGACACGGTGTAACCAATGCCTCTTGTGCCGCGAGTTGTTCGATCACCGACTCAACACCGGCGTTAAGTATTGGCCACCAGTCGGCGCCGTGCTGCGTAGCCATGTAGCGGTGCCAGCTTGGTGACATACTGGCAGTTGCTTGCCGATGCGCTTCGTATGTTGCTCGCGTAACTCGGGCAAACACGCCGTCCAGGATAAGAGCAGCAATCTTGTCTGGCCGAATACAGACAGCATTTAGCGCGCTAATCCCACCGGCGCTCATCCCGAAAACCGGTACCGGCACCCGGAATAAGCCGGCTAATGCATCAGCCACTGCCTCTCCTTGCATACGAAAGTAGCGTGGCGTAAACAAGTCTGGTGGGCGTGCCGAGCCGCCGTGCCCCAACAAATCGAATGAGTAGACAGTAAATTGGTCGGCGAAGCGTTGGGCTAGCCGTACCTGCGTGGTGGCGCTGTAGGTATTTCCGTGCAGCAGAACGAATGGCGGGCCATTACCTACGGTGAAATAGTGCATAAGACCATAACGAGTAGGGACGTGGTTCATGGTTGTTCGCAATCAATTTTTGTAATCATTCTGTAATCTTTTACTGGTTATAGTACCATCTACATAACCTATAGTATTCCTAGCTACCGAAGTATAGCCGAAGATCGTACTAGCCCGCCAGGATATAACCAATGAAGTCTCATCGTGCCATAATCGCCCTGCTTGCAATATTGACCTTGGTCGTCACAATGATAGGTCGTGGCAGCACTGTGGAAGCAGTGGTAGTTCCGTCGACAGGTACACCATTTTACATTCAAACATCTAGCCCTAGTCGTGCATTGGGTATTGGTGACTGGTATACAAATTCAAGCGCAGGTGCAGGCAATGGTTACCACTATTTTACTCTACATGTACCCTGTGGCTGGCCCTCAGGTATACCGATACATATCGATCTCTTTCATCCCGATCTCAATGGTACACCGGGGGGAGGTGTTTCAGATGAAATAACTACAACTGGTACTACTGTATTTGAAGTCTACGGACCTGGAACTTCCCTCAACCCACCAACTCAACCTGCTCCAGGAGCCACAGGTTCACTGACTCAGGTAACATATAATCCGAACACTGTTGGCCCGCAATGGACACGACTGTATACGATTTTAGCACCGGTAACGTGCGGCACCTACATCCTACGCGCTCAAACCAACGGCACTGCCGACAATAGCTGGCGATTACGCTTCGGGTCGGATGACGACGCGAATCCTGATACCCCACCTCCTACCAACTATGATGACCCGGATGGCTTGCCGGGAACTGGTGATGAACTTTCTATCGGTCTGTCTGCAACAACATTTCAGCACGATGCTACTTCCGTTTCTTGCCTAACCCTATACGAGTATGTTGCACCAGGTCAAAACAGTGTCACGTTTCACAATTTTGACATGGACAATGCAACCAGGGTCAGATACTACTCACCCAACGACGTATACGATCCAAATGGATTGACTGGTGGTACTGCCGGCACATTATCATTAAATGCAGTTTGGAATAATAGCACTACTGCCACTCGTGTTGGCGATACGATATCCAATCCTACACCCGGATGGTGGCGGATTGTGTCTTGTATAAACAATAACAACCAGTTCATTCAGGAAGGACAAACCAGCGCTCTTTCTTACATGAGTCCGCCACCGGCCCCTAATCTTACACTGAGCAAAACCGATGGCGTGACCGTCGCCGCGCCGGGCGATGTTATTACCTACACACTGACCTTTACCAATACCGGTAACCCGATCACGTCGCCAGGTGCTGCGTACAATGTTGTGCTGACCGATACATTGCCCCCACAGGTTAGTTTTCTCAACTGTACAGCACCTAACGGTACCTGCACCCATAGCTCTGGAACAGTTGTGTACACTCGTACCAATCAGCTCAATTACAACGCAACAGATACGATTACGATCACAGTCCAGGTTGATCCATCTCTTACCAGCTCAGTTACGTTCACTAATACTGCCGTACTCGACTATCAAGATGGATACGGAAATCAATATCCTCAGGTACAGGCCAGCGATAGCGTCACGATTAATCAACC
>NZ_JPIM01000226.1 GCF_000735195.1 Chloroflexus sp. MS-G | reverse complement strand
GAGGCCGATCGGCATGCGCAGCAGGAGCGGAAGAAGCGCCTGCGCGGAGTGCGCCCGATTGCGCGCGCTGGGGCGGAGCAGGACAACCCAGCGGCGACCCTGGTGGGCGGGGATGCGGTCGCCATCCGCAGCGCGCTCAGCGACGAGGGGCTGGCCCCGCTCGATGCGCCCGGATGGCGGTTGCAGGAGCGTCTCAGCCAGATCCAGCGCAGTATGCAGGCGCTGGCGCAAAAGGGGGATCGCGTCCGCTGCTGACCAAACTGCTCCGACTGGTCGAGCGAGCATTGGACGAGACCGCCGCGCTGTGGGCGCCAATCCGACGCGCCGACACACGGGTCTGGCCGGCGGCGACGGTGCTCAACACTGGGGCGGGAGTGCCAGCCGACCGGGTGCAGGCCGCCTCCCTGCGGGTGCGACGACGGATGGGACTGGGGAAGCGACACGGTGGCACGCTGGAAGGTGCGCTGACGCACGTCCTGAAGGGGACGCGCAGCGACGCGCCGGGGTTGTTCCACTGCGATACGCATCGGGACATCCCGCGCACAAATCATGGACTGGCGCAGTGCTTCGGGCAGCATCGTCATCACGAGCGCCGTACGACTGGGCGGAAACGGGGGACGCCCGACACGGTGTTGCGTGGCCCAGTGCGCCTGAGAACGAGTGTCGCCAGCCGGCTGCAGCGCTGGACGGCCGCTGCGTTGGCGCCATCACATGTCGCTGCCTGGCGCGAGGTGCGCCAGGCGGTGCGGGCACGCTTCGCCACCCGTGCGCAGGGTCTGCGCTTCCGCCGCGATCCGGACGCCTATGTGCGCGGCCTGGAGCAGCAGTTTCTCACCTCAGGTTTGCCGGTCTAGGTTTTTTGAAGTGATGTCGGTTGGATTGTTGATGGTCATGGCAGTCTCCATTCTGTTTCAATCCCCTCGCGGGGATTTTGGTTTTTTGAAGTAAGCTTGCCTGTTCTTAAGCAGTATGATGATCGTCCATTTCAATCCCCTCGCGGGGATTTTGGTTTTTTGAAGCCGTAGTGGGGGCGGGTTTGAAACCCGCCCCCACTATGGTATTTCAATCCCCTCGCGGGGATTTTGGTTTTTTGAAGTCTCGAAAACGCCGGTGTCATCCCTCGGCGCGTAACGTCGCTATTTCAATCCCCTCGCGGGGATTTTGGTTTTTTGAAGCAAGAAGTGCGCGGAGATGTTTCGCGCACGAGACAAGCTGAGTTTCAATCCCCTCGCGGGGATTTTGGTTTTTTGAAGGGAGGGATCGAGGGTGCGAGCGTGCGCGTGGAGATGGGCTTTCAATCCCCTCGCGGGGATTTTGGTTTTTTGAAGTTAGAAGACGTTTTAAACGAAACGTTTTTCGATACGTTATATTTCAATCCCCTCGCGGGGATTTTGGTTTTTTGAAGACAAACATCAGCGATACCGCGCTCGCGCTACACAATATTGATAATTTCAATCCCCTCGCGGGGATTTTGGTTTTTTGAAGCTGGATGAAGCGTGGCAGTATCTCGCACTAGATGCGAGTGCTGATTTCAATCCCCTCGCGGGGATTTTGGTTTTTTGAAGCTACGGCTCCGGCCGGGGGCCGTACACGGTCAACGTGATTTCAATCCCCTCGCGGGGATTTTGGTTTTTTGAAGCAGAAGCATACGCTGCACTAGAGCGAGCGTCGCATCTGTTTGCGCGGATTTCAATCCCCTCGCGGGGATTTTGGTTTTTTGAAGGAATATCAATATCAGCAGTGATGACGCGCTGAAAGTGCGCGATTTCAATCCCCTCGCGGGGATTTTGGTTTTTTGAAGACGTACTATGTGTATCAGACAGAGAGTGGATGTGTAATCATTTCAATCCCCTCGCGGGGATTTTGGTTTTTTGAAGCATCATCAGCGACGCCCGCGATGGTGAGTGGCAGGCTGATATTTCAATCCCCTCGCGGGGATTTTGGTTTTTTGAAGTCACAGCGTTACTGCTGCGCTGATGTTCCACATCAAGCGCATTTCAATCCCCTCGCGGGGATTTTGGTTTTTTGAAGCGAACGAGATACTGTTTCTCAATTCATACAACGATTGAAAGATTTCAATCCCCTCGCGGGGATTTTGGTTTTTTGAAGCTGCGCAGCGAGCTTCTTCTGTCAGTACGCTTTCGATCATATTTCAATCCCCTCGCGGGGATTTTGGTTTTTTGAAGGTACGTTGGTGGCGTTTGATGCAGAGCGTCTGGCGGGGATCATACATTTCAATCCCCTCGCGGGGATTTTGGTTTTTTGAAGAGACGAGGATAGCGGAACGCTGGCTGCGTCTCAAATTTCAATCCCCTCGCGGGGATTTTGGTTTTTTGAAGTTTCAAGAATGTTGCGCCAGCCCGCCTTAATCGCGTCTTTGAATTTCAATCCCCTCGCGGGGATTTTGGTTTTTTGAAGGGTTATCGCGCCACTCGCTGGGAAGCGCGACTGCTGGTCGAGA
>NZ_JPIM01000225.1 GCF_000735195.1 Chloroflexus sp. MS-G | reverse complement strand
TCACCCTGACCCTCTTCCAACCGACAGTTGGGCGCCTGGTGAACCTGACCCTGGCAGTGTTGGTCTTTGTCACTGCCGCCATTCTCGGCAAAAAAGGGTTGGTAACGGTTGGCGGCTACGTCTTGATCATTCTGACCGCTCTCGGTGCGATAAGTGGTGTATTTCTTAATCCAACCTCACCATTTAACACCTTCTATCTTATTGTCAGCCTCCTACTTGCCAGTATTTTGCTTAAACCCTATCAGATTTGGATCGTGCTTGGGCTGTGTCTCCTGAGTATTTTTGGGGTCAGTCAACTACTTCCAGCAGACGTTCGGGTCAGCGGCAACTTCACTCCCGCATTGAGTCATCTTGCCGTGCTTCTCATCGTGAGCGCGTTTATCTCGTTCATTGGCGCGCAAAGCCTCGTTTCGGCGCTCAGAACCGCCACCGAAGCACGTCTGCAAGCTGAAAAAGCCTATCAGCAGCTTGCCGAACTCAATGCGTCGTTAGAAGAACGGGTTGCCGAACGGACAGCAGCACTACAGCGCCTTAGTGAAGAGCAGCGAGCGACACTGATCAAATTAGAGCAAAGTCTGGCTGCTCAACAGCAACTCCAGCACACCATTGCCGAACTTTCTGTCCCGGTCATTCCGGTACGCGATGATACACTGGTCATCCCCTTGGTTGGTGCAGCTACCCCTGAACTGCTTGAACATCTGAACCACCATGCATTACGGGCAATTGAGCAATACCGGGCACGTACCCTCATCATTGATGTAACTGGTATTGCTATCCTCGATACCCACGCAGCCGAACGACTCGTGCAAACGGCGATAGCAGCCCGTCTGCTTGGCGCCGAGACGGTGGTCGTCGGCATTCGCCCAGAAATAGCACAGACCCTGGTTAGTCTTGGTACACCGCTGACCTATCTGCGCACTGCTGCCACGTTACAGGCGGCGTTATTTGGTCAGCAGTCGCGGCTTCGCGGCTAGATGGCGGGAAAGCAAACTTTTCATAATAGCTTACTCAGACTCGAAATGACGTATTCGTATTCCTGGATCAGGAAGCATTCTTCATCGTCTGAGCTACCGGAGTAAAAGTGTGCAAGTGTTACCCGAAAGTGCGTTTGATCATTTCATCGGTGTTTACAGTGCTGTGAAGAAAACGTTTGAAACTGTCCATTCGTCGACAGGACAGAAGTTTCGTTCTCCACTAGTTTCGATTCGCTGGCATTTCTATCTGGTACTGTTGTTTACATTCCTCTCCTGGTTTTTTGTCAGTCAGCCTCTTGTCAGTATGATCACAGCGGATTTTCGTTTTATTGTTAGTGTTTTTGGGTCTGCATTGTGGATTATTCTCATTGCTCTCATTATTCGTCCGATTTACCTTTATATTAATAACAAGCCGTTCTTGCTGTTGTTGTGTAGCGTCTTGTTTCTGCCAGCCTTACCACTATTATTATTTGCAATCATTACAAACAATGTTACCAATGCGATCATCTATTATCTGTTCTGGTTCACAATATCGTTTGTGGCCTGGCTCATGTTATTCGGTATGATCACGATGATCGGTGGAAATATCCCTTTCATTGCATTACTACTCTTTTCATCGGTTAAAAATAACCAGGGAGAGAAAGACCTGATTCCAGGTTATATCGACATCGTGCGCCAGGCAGCCAGCAACATTCAGAGTGATGACAGGTTCAAAAAGTTAGATATAAACGACTGGCGCCATATCGAGCATATCGCACGTTGGAAGTTTGATGGTATGAATGGCCGTCTACAGGCATTCTCATTTGGTATTGGTGGATTGGCATTTCTGAGCATCTTTGCCCTGATATTTTCCCCAGAAGAAGTTCGCCAAATGCAGGAACAGTTTTGGCAAATGATCGGTCAATTTTTGGGGATAGTACCGGAGGAAGATGGGCAGACAGGTATCCTGTCGTTGATCGTCTTTGGGATCGTGTTTCTGGCGATACGATATTTTTATCGCTCCTACGCTGAACTACGGTATCTCGAAGCAATTGGCATCATCTGCGGTTTAGTCCAGCAGTCGCAGCTGGCCGACGGTTCGGTAAGCAAGCCACTCTCGGAAACTAGCCCTGTATCTGCGAATACGGGTGATGGGGCTACGACAGTGGTCGCAGTTGAAGCTAGTTCTCACTCAGCCTCGATGCACGATCAGACAACAGAATAACGCTGTTCGTAGGTGATCATCGCAGAGTACCAGGCAATGAGATCGTTGGAAACTCCTGGATCCATCGAAAAGAGCTTTTCAATATTTCCAAAATTCTTGTGACTGGAAGCGCAGACTTCTCGATCGCATCCTACAGTGACCTCGGTGGAACTTTGTAGGAGGGCAAGGACATCGGGTCGCTTGGTGCGGCGACGACGCATAGTGGCCCCCCTCCTGCTCCCCGTGTGGGAGAGGAAGAGGGCTGGGGTGAAGGTGAGGGGAACCGGATGGCTAACACGACGCACCCTGAATGCGACCGCTGGGCGT
>NZ_JPIM01000224.1 GCF_000735195.1 Chloroflexus sp. MS-G | reverse complement strand
AGTTGGTTGCGGAGCGTACCCAGTGGGTCGTCCTCCGTGTCATCGCCGGAGCGATTGACGAGGAAGAGTATAGCAAGCCTGGCGGATTTTGTCAAGCGGGGGCGAGAAGACAATATCACGAGCTTGGCAACGTTCGTACCGTGTGCAGGAAAAGGCAGTGCATAGCAGAATGAAGATTGCGAGCGATAGAGCGATTCCCACTTCGTCTACAGCGCATGAGGAGACATATTGCTTCCCGTTCCGACGTGCGCTGCCCGCCCCCGTTTGTCACGCCGATAACGCCCGTCCCTGCCGGTAGGGGTGGGTTCGCAACCTGCCCATAACGATGACTGGCTGGGCACCTACTGGCGGCACGGTACGTGCCCAATGAAAAGTTTTTGACCAGGCTCAAAGCCTGCCCGCTGTCTCCAGCATTAGCATTTCTGCCCGACACGGACTAGCCGACCGCGTACCCAGGGACAATCATCATCGCCGTCAGCGAGTGCCCAACGTTCCTCGGTGTTTCTCCATACAATAGCCAACGAGCGAGCCGCAAAGTTAAACGTGCTTGAAAATGACGTGCTTATCTTCTCCTACGTTCAGGCTGATAAATGAGTCAATGGTTCTTCGGGCCGTCATCAACACGACCCCATCTGTTGTTAAAGCCTCCACAAGACAACGCATATACTGTTCCCCAGATCCATCTATGCCAATCAATGGATCATCAAGCAACGTTAATGCTCTGCGCAACACATACGCAGCAAGCAATTGCACGCGCCGTTTTTGGCCCTGTGACATCTTCTCAATCGGTGTGCGAACAAACGGCGCTAGCTCGAACAGTTCCAAACCTGCTGCTACGTAATCAGCGCTCGGGCGGGTACGATAAAACTCAGCAACGAGATTCACATACTCGATAGGGTTTAAGAATGGCGGCAAGTCAATAATTTCTGGAACATAAAATATAGAACGTTTAACACGAACATCCTTGTAGATACTCTTCCCACATAGCAACACATCACCCCGTAATGGTCGGCAAATCCCGGCGACTGTTTTCATAAGAGTAGATTTGCCTACCCCATTTGGGCCATATAATAGGAGACTTTCCCCTCTTCTCAGGGTCAGTGACACGTTCAGCAGTGGCGATGTATAACCGCATTCAAGATCCTGGACATCAAGCATCTCCATCGCGAACTCCCACGTACCAATGATGAAGATCGACAGGTAAACTTAGCATGTGAACGAGTAACGGAAGTGCCAGAATTGGATCGACAACGTACACCAGCATTCCAAATAGGGGCAAGAGCATCCCAGGTAGCAGAGCTGCGAAAAGAGAACGGATCGGCGATAGATAACCATCAATATGCACTCGCACAAAAAGCGTATGTCGCTCCACTTCAATCGGAACACCATCTGGTAAAAAAAGGATGTGGAGAATTTCATGCAAAACGACACCGGCCGGTACAAGCAAAGCCGCCACTCCCAATCTGCAAAATAGCTCAAACCATATAAAAGATAGGGGCAGCAGAAAAATAAATGGCAGCCATAGAGCTTTGATCTTGAGAACCGTCCAACAGGTATAAGCGATCCGCTCTCTCATACGCTCCCCTGGCGCGCATCAAAAAGCATATCAATGTCGTAGAAGATAAGCACTAAAGTAATAAAGCAAATAAAAAGAAACCATGGAGAAGACCAAAGAGCTATACTGTGAGTAAGTACTAAATACAACCCCGCTGCGTAACCAAGCCATCTTGAACGTTCATCAGTTCGGAAAACAGTATTAACAAAGACTCCTATTAATAAAATATTAACTAAGACCCATGCCTCAATCTCAGTAAATTGCAAAAGATACAAAATGACACCACAGGGTAAATTGAGAATACACCCTAAAATGAACACCATTATACGGCGAGAAAAAGGTGTCTTCTGAATTGCGCGAAGATCAAACAGAAACATATCTGCCCATCTTACCCCGATCAAATTCACAAACGGCAACAACATCACTAACGTTGACACACCAAAAAAGGCGGTCAACAGCAGGGGTTGTGAAAAATCTGGATTGCGGAAATTAATTACCCCTTCTTCTATGGTTAATCTCATAGAAGATCCAATCCCTGATAGGTATAGATCAAACATTAACAGGATCGCTGCGATAAGAAGAACTCTTCTCGGCGAATAGTAGAGTGCATACCAGTGATAATTTGTGATGCGATTTCCAACAAGAAGGATCGCTTCTATCAAGCAAGGAATACATAGCAACACGAGTGCTACGACATCAACAGCATGAAACACTGCCAAAGAGAGCAAAAAAAGGATGATAATCGATGGAATAGCCCAAATAGAGCGGCTAACCAGGAGAGTAAATACAAGCAGCGCGTTCCCATATAACATTAGTATGGGCGAGAACGGATAAAACGGCCAGAGACTTACCAGAAAAGGCGGCGTTATGACCATCCAACCAACGAGAGCGAGTCGTTCCTTTTCGCCAGGCAAGGTTACATGAAAATCATTCAACGCAAGAAGTTGTCTTGGTTCAATCATTTTATATAGCACATAAGCAA
>NZ_JPIM01000223.1 GCF_000735195.1 Chloroflexus sp. MS-G | reverse complement strand
GGTTGGCCGTACCCGAACCAGGGGTGGTACGGTCTGGGTGAGATGAGCCAGTGCCGTTGTTTGGGCGTCATCACCGTGCATTGGACGCTGACCGGTGATGAGCTCGAAGAGCAGAATGCCAAGGGCATACACTACGCTTGCCGGTTGTAGCCCCTGACCGGTGCTTAGCTCAGGTGCGCGATAGTGGGCGAGATCGGCAGGAACAAGCGGTAGTGGTAACAGCCAACTTTCCACGAGCTTAACCTGGCCGTCGCCAACCAGCAGCAGGTTGGCGCTACTAATCGGAGGATGGTAAAGTCCAACCGGCAATTCCGCGGATCGGTGACGTTGGCAGAGCGCGACTGCGTCGGCCACCTGCCGCACAATACTGAGCGCCTGTGCCACACTGAGAGCGCCGATCCCGTATAATGGACGACCATCAACAGCCTCCGTTATTAAGAAGGGGCGCCCGTTACTTTCGCCGCTATCAAACACTTCCAGAAATACGGGATGTGAGCGTCGAGCGCTTTGGGCGGCTTCGCTGAGAAATTGCTGGCGCTTCTGCTCGTTATTAAGCAACGCTTTGCGGAGGAGATGCACTAGTACTGGGCGCTGAAGACGCAGATCGGTCGCCTTGTAAACGACTGCAAGACGTGACTCACCGAGTGCTTCGTGCACCTGATAACGGTCAAAGATGACCGGTGGCCTGGTCGTTCCCGGAGAGGTCATGTGTCGAACCGGTCAATCCTTCATTCACCTGGCGCTATCTCAAACCGTCTAGATATGAGCCAGCGCCGGGAAAGATATGCCAGACAACGATTCCCTACTCTTTAGTATAACGCCGTCGCCCAAAATGTGCACTGTCTGTTTTCGTATTATTTCACATCAAGGCATGCTTCAATTGCCAACGTAAAGCGAGCGACTGCTTCATCGGCCTGCGCTTGCGTGAGAATGAGCGGCGGACAGAAACGGATCGTGGAAATACCACAAGTTAGAACCAGTAACCCCTTACGAAAACTCTCGACCATCACCGCATCGGCCAACGCCGGTGCAGGATGCCCGTGTTCATCAACAAATTCGACCCCGATCATCAGCCCACGTCCGCGGACGGCGCCAATTTGTGGGAAGCGCTGTTGAAGCGCCTGTAGTTGTTCAAGCAGGTAGGCGCCAACGGTGGCGGCATTCGCCATTAATTCCTCTTCGACCATCGTGAGCAGCTCGTAGGCAACTGCACACGTTAGACCATTGCCACCATACGTATTTCCGTGTGAACCGGGCTGCCACCGGCGGGTCAGTTCACTGCGGGCAATCATTGCCCCCAGCGGCAAACCGCCACCTAATCCCTTGGCCGAGGCCACAATGTCAGGCACAATACCCTCGTGTTCAAAGGCCCACATCTTGCCGGTACGCCCGACACCGCTCTGTACCTCATCAACGATCAGTAAGATACCATAACGATCACAGATCGAACGCAGGCGTGCGAAGGTACCGGGCGGCGGGACGACGTACCCACCTTCGCCCTGAATTGGCTCAATGATAATTGCCGCGACTTCTTCGGGAGGAGTTGTGGTTTTAAACAGGGTGCGTTCGATCAGATCAATACAGGCAATATCACACGCTGGAAACTGAAGGTTGATCGGACAGCGGTAACAATTCGGGTAGTACGTATGACTGACGCCGGGTAACAGGGGAAAAAAACCGATGCGCTGGCGTGGCTTAGAGGCAGTGAGTGAGAGGCTGCCATAGCTGCGTCCATGAAAGGCGTTGTAGAAAGCAATAATATTCTGCCGACCGGTAACGTAGCGCGCCAGTTTGATGCTAGCCTCAACCGCTTCAGTTCCGCTATTGGTAAAGAAGACTTGCCAGCCCTTGCCACCAGGCATGAGCGAGACCAGCTTCTCGGCGGCACGTACCATCGGCTCATTGTAGAAATCAGTGCCGGCCATGTGCGTAAACCGTTGGAGTTGCGCTTGGGCGACGCGGATAAGGCGTGGATGGCAATGACCGGCAGCTAGGACGGCAATCCCCGCGTTCATATCGAGAAAGCGATTCCCGTCAACGTCCCATACTTCGCAACCCTGGGCGTGATCGATGACCAGAGGGTACACCCGTCCCAGTGGAGCAATTACTTCATTGTCACGGGTAACAATGGCCTGGGCACGTGGGCCAGGCACTGCTTCAGGCATGTAATCGCTCGGCAACCGCGCCGTATCAGTTTGAGTCGTCATTGATGTGCTCCCTTGCAGATACACTAGTTGTCAGGGTAACTATTGTAGCCGACGTGTAGAACGAGCGTCAAGCCAGCGCGAGGAGTGCGAGAGCGTAATCAAAAACTTGTGGCGGCCCTCACCTTCCCCCCAGCCCCCCCTTCCGCTCCTCCACGGGGAGAGAAAGGGGGGATGAGCGAAGCAGGAGCGATCTCACGAACCAGATCACCCCTCTCCCGCAACGCGGGAGAGGGGCTAGGGGTGAGGGCCTCCCGCAGCGCGGGAGAGGGGCTAGGGGTGAGGGCCTCCCGCAGCGCGGGAGAGGGGCCGGGGGTGAGGGCCTCCCGCAGCGCGGGAGAGGGG
>NZ_JPIM01000222.1 GCF_000735195.1 Chloroflexus sp. MS-G | reverse complement strand
TGGGCCGGAGGCCCGCGTACCCTGGTAGATGACTTATCAGGAGTGATGCTCAACGTTCCCTTGGCAGTGGTTATCCCCCCACCTCCCCCTTCCTCTCTCAAATGGGAGAGGAAGGGGTCTGGGGGAAGGTGAGGTACTTTGCTTCGCTCTTTCATTTTGACAGTCTACGTACAATTCCTTATTATTGAAGTATCTATCATCTCTACGCCTGGTTGCGTAGGCCTTTTTGTTCCCCTTGTCAGTGAACAATATCAGCGATTATTTCACCTTTTTTGAGTCTGTATGTTGTGGAGCTAAACGATGCATCACGAGATTTCGCTGCTGGCAAATCTGGCAATTGCGTTAGTCGTAGCGTTTGTCGGTGGCCTGCTGGCACGGCAAATCGGCCTGCCAACGATTGTAGGCTATTTGCTAGCCGGAATGGCAATCGGCCCATTTACGCCGGGGTTTGTCGGTGATGTTGAAGATATTCGCCAACTTGCTGAGATTGGTGTGATCTTTTTGATGTTTGGAGTAGGGTTACATTTTTCGCTAAAAGATTTATGGGATGTGCGTCAGGTAGCACTGCCGGGTGCAATGTTACAAATGGCGATTGCGACCGGCCTGGGATTTGCACTCAGCCAGCTTTGGGGGTGGGCGCCGTTGTCTGGGTTGATGTTGGGCCTGTCAATTTCCATTGCCAGTACAGTGGTGCTGTTACGCGGGTTGATGGATAACGGTCTGTTAAGTACCACCGCCGGCCGGATCGCAGTGGGTTGGCTGGTAATGGAAGATTTGGCAACGGTGCTTATTCTGGTGATGCTACCCATCTTGTTTGGTGGACACAACGAGCAATCGTTGTGGTCGGCTATCCTGTCATTACTGAAGGTTGCTCTCTTTGTCACGGTGGTGTTGTTTATCGGCAGACGACTCTTACCGAAGTTACTTGACGTAATTGTTGCAACTCGTTCACGTGAGTTGTTTATTCTGGCTGCGGTGGCGATTGCCCTCGGTACAGCCTTTGGCGCCGCAGCGTTTTTTGATGTGTCGCTGGCGTTAGGGGCGTTCCTGGCCGGTGTGGTGTTGAATGAAACGCAGTTCAGCCATCAGATCGGTGATGATGTGTTGCCGTTCCGTGAGACATTTGCCGTTATCTTTTTTGTTTCGGTAGGAATGATCGTCAATCCAGTCTACCTCTGGGCAAATGCGGGTCAGGTGTTGGCGCTTACTGCCTTAATTGTGCTTGGCAAGTCCTTTTTCACACAGTTGTTGGGGTTCGTTCTGCCGGCCAGTGGCCGCACAATGCTGATCGTGGCAGCCGGTCTTAGTCAGATCGGCGAGTTTTCGTTTATCCTTGGTCAAGCTGGCGTGACGCTTGGTCTGCTAACCACCGAACAATATTCGCTGATTCTGGCCGGATCACTGCTCTCGATCATGGTCAATCCGTTGATGTTTCGCTCGATAAAAACTGTTGAGCGCGTGATGCAGCGAATGTCACCACAGCTCTGGGAACGTTTTGATCAACATCCGCTCCAACCTGCCGATCTCGCGTTGCCCCGCGAAGGCCACGTGGTGGTGGTTGGCTATGGTCGGGTAGGACAGCACATTGTCAATGTCTTAGAGCGGTTAGGAGTTCCGCGGCTGGTGATCGAGATCGATTCTGGTCGGGCAGCGGAGTTTAATGCCCGTGGTATACCAACGCTCTTCGGTGACGCCGCCAATTCTGATGTGCTGATTCACGCTGGGCTGGAACGGGCGCGGGCACTGGTCGTGACCCTGCCGGATGAGACGGCGACCGAGATGGTAGTGGCTGCTGCGCGTAAGATCGCGCCCAACTTACCGATTATCGCCCGTGCAGCAACCACGAAAGGCGTCGGGCGTCTCTTGAATCTCGGTGCACACGACGTTATCCATCCGGAGCTTGAGGGTGGCCTGGAGGTGATGCGGCACACGCTGCTTTGTCTGGGGTATCCGGCGACACAGGTGCAGGGCTATACCGATGCAGTACGCCGTGATGAATATGATACCACGGTGTCATCTGATGCTGAACATCAGGCGCTCGATCAGATGGTACGCGCTGCCCGTGGGATCGAGATTGCCTGGCGACTGGTTCGTGAACAAAGTCCGATTGTGGGGCAGACGTTGGCCGAAGCCAATATCCGTGCCCGTACCGGTGCTTCAGTGATTGCGTTGATCCGGAATCAGCAGTTGATCGCCAACCCGAAGTCGAGTACAGTTTTCCAGGCTGGTGATCTACTAGGTTTGATCGGTGATCGCGAGCAGATTGCAGCCGCCGAGCAGTTGTTATCCGGTACACTAGCAGCAGAGCTGGTTCCGGCCACGTCATAACATACGTGAGCGTGTGCCGGAAAGGATTGAGTTCTCAACCCGCCCAGTTAGAATAGGTTTTCCCCGTAGGGGCAGGTTTTCAACCTGCCCATTGGGATAGGTTTTCCCCGTCGGGGCGGGTGTTCAACCCGCCCAGTTAGAATAGGTTTTCCCCGTCGGGGCGGGTGTTCAACCCGCCCAGTTAGAATAGGTTTTCCCCGTAGGGGCAGGTTTTCAACCTGCCCATTGGGATAGG
>NZ_JPIM01000221.1 GCF_000735195.1 Chloroflexus sp. MS-G | reverse complement strand
TCGTGCACCCTGTTTTCCTGCTGCCGGTCGGTTCGCCGTGACGGAAGGAAGCCCTCGCCCCTGCGCACCGGTCGCCTCTACGGGTCACCCCGCCTCCAGCTCCGGCCGCTTGGCCCGCTCATCTCGCGGGGGGCTTACCAGCCTTGCGCTGTGAGAGCAGTCGTCTTGCGGCGTGTTTCCCACTTAGATGCTTTCAGCGGTTCTCACTCCCGGACATAGCTACGGAGCCTGCAGGACGCCCTACAACTCCTCCACCAGCGGTCCGTCCAGCCCGGTCCTCTCGTACTAGGGCCAGCCCCGCGCACTGCTCTAGGCGCTCAGAGCGGATAGAGACCGAACTGTCTCACGACGTTCTGAACCCAGCTCGCGTGCCGCTTTCATGGGCGAACAGCCCAACCCTTGGGACCTACTCCAGCCCCAGGATGCGACGAGCCGACATCGAGGTGCCACGCTCCGCCGTCGATATGAACTCTTGGGCGGTCTGAGCCTGTTATCCCCGGGGTAGCTTTTATCCGTTAAGCCACAGGCCTTCCACCCGGTCCTGTGGGATCACTACGGCCGACTTTCATCCCTGCTCGGCCGGTCTGCCTCGCAGTCAAGCGCCCTTCTGCCGTTGCACTCCGCAGCGGATGACCATCCCGCCTGAGGGCGCCGTTGCGCGCCTCCGTTACCCTTTAGGAGGCGACCGCCCCAGTCAAACTACCCACCAGCCACCGTCCCCGCCTGTAGCGGGTGAGGGCAGCGCAGACCGAAGAGTGGTATTTCACCGTCGGCTCCAGCCAGCCCGCAAGCCAGCCTTCTCCGCCTCCCACCTATCCTCCGCATCGGCCTCCGCTACCCGATGGCAAGCTGTAGTAAAGCTCCACGGGGTCTTTTTGTCCCGCTCTGAGGTGGCCGCATCTTCACGGCCACTGCAATTTCACCGAGCCCCCGGTCGAGACAGTGCCCAGGTCGTTATGCCTTTCGTGCGGGTCGGAACTTACCCGACAAGGAATTTCGCTACCTTAGGACTGTTATAGTTACAGCCGCCGTTTACCGGGGCTTCGGTTTGGAGCTTGCAC
Source organism: Chloroflexus sp. MS-G (assembly GCF_000735195.1). Taxonomy (GTDB): domain Bacteria; phylum Chloroflexota; class Chloroflexia; order Chloroflexales; family Chloroflexaceae; genus Chloroflexus. Next base: position 1,521 of record NZ_JPIM01000221.1, on the reverse strand, counting down.
CCCGCCCCTTAACCTTCCGGCACTGGGCAGGCATCACCCCCTATACGTCGCCTTTCGGCTTGAGCAGGGAGCTGTGGTTCTGGTAACCAGTCGCCCGGGCCTGGACCCTGCGGCTGCCTCGCGCTCCACCCGCCAGGGGTTTCACGCTACCCGCAGCACCCCTTCTTCCGAAGGTACGGGGTCAATTTGCCGAGTTCCTTAACCGGGGGTCACTCGTCCACCTTGGTCTCCTCGACCTGTCTACCGGTGTCGGTTTGCGGTACGGGCGTGGAGGGTCTCCCGAGCCGGCCTTTCTTGGCTGCACAGGCGCCTCGCCATTGGGAGGCGGAGGTCCGCCCCCCTTTCACTCGCCTCTCGGTCACCGCCGCACGGATTTGCGTCGTGCGGCTCCCTACCGGCTTGGACGGCGCTCGTCTCGCCGCGGCGACTACCCCTCAGCATCCGGCATTGGTCAAGCGACCGCTCCACGGTACAGGACTATCAACCTGTTGTCCATCAGGTCAGGCGTGTGCCGTCCCCTTAGGCCCGACTACCCTGCCGCGGTGCACCCGTGCGGCAGAACCCTTAGACGTTCGGTGGCGATGATTGCGACATCGCTTCTCCGTTACTCATTCCGGCATTCGCACTCGTCGTCACTCCAGCGACGCTTCCGCGCCGCCTTCGCTGCGACGACGACGCTCCCCTACCGTTTGCCGATGGCAAACCCGCAGCTTCGGTGCATCGCTTTGCCCCGGTACAGCGTCGGCGCAGCGCTGCTTGACCAGTGAGCTGTTACGCACTCTTTCAAGGATGGCTGCTTCTAAGCCAACCTCCTGGTTGTCTGAGCGGCGCCACAACCTTTCCCACTCAGCGATGACTGGGGGACCTTAGCTGGCGGTCTGGGTTGTTTCCCTCTCGACGACGGATGTTCGCACCCGCCGTCTCACGCGCGGTGCGTTCCCCTGGCATTTGCAGTTTGCCGTCGCTTGGTAAGCGGTGAAGCCCCCGCACAACAACAGGGCTCTACCTCCAGGGGAACCAGAGCCGCGGCTGTACCTCAATACATTTCGGGGAGAACCAGCTATCTCCGTGTTCGATTGGCATTTCACCCCTACCCACAGCTCATCCGAGCCTTTTGCAACAGACACCGGTGCGGCCCTCCACGTCCTGTTAGGGACGCTTCAGCCTGGCCATGGGTAGCTCACACGGTTTCGGGTCTATCCCCGGCGACGGTCGCCCGTTTCAGGCTCGCGTTCACTCCGGCTCCGGCTGGCACTGCCTTAACCACGCCACCGAGGATAACTCGCCGGATCATACTCCAAAAGGCACGCGGTCACCGGTAGTACCGGCTCCCACGGCGTGGAAGCACACGATTTCAGGGTCTCTTTCACTCCCCTCACCGGGGTACTTTTCACCGTTCCCTCACGGTACTGTGCGCTATCGGTCACTGCGTGTAGGTTGCCTTGGACAGTGGTCTGCCCAGCTTCAGCCCGGGTTCTTCGTGCCCGGACCTACTCAGGAGCGACCCACCCGGCTGAGGCG
>NZ_JPIM01000220.1 GCF_000735195.1 Chloroflexus sp. MS-G | reverse complement strand
GTGGTTGATGGGGCGATGGTTGCAGGCGCGATGGTTGATGTTTCAGTGCTCTACCGTGAGCCGAAATTGTTGAAAGCCCCACTCCGACACCTCCAACCACTGCCGAACCGACGTTTCAGTGCTCTACCGTGAGCCGAAATTGTTGAAAGTGATTGGAGCGGCCTACAACTGCGGGTGTGGTTCGAGTTTCAGTGCTCTACCGTGAGCCGAAATTGTTGAAAGCGGGTGGACCGCGGTCACGGTCTCGGTGCCGTCGTGTTTCAGTGCTCTACCGTGAGCCGAAATTGTTGAAAGGACGTTTTCCCGCCGCCGTACCGCCCCCGAACCCAGAGTTTCAGTGCTCTACCGTGAGCCGAAATTGTTGAAAGCCTGGGACGGCCGCGCCGCCTTGGGCGTGCCGATCGTTTCAGTGCTCTACCGTGAGCCGAAATTGTTGAAAGCAAATGTTGCAGGCTGAATCTGAAGATCTGGCCCAACGTTTCAGTGCTCTACCGTGAGCCGAAATTGTTGAAAGCCACTCCCGCTGCTGACGCGGGAAGCGGTCACCCGTTTCAGTGCTCTACCGTGAGCCGAAATTGTTGAAAGCGACGGCATCAGTGTCGCAAACGTTTTCATCGTTTCGTTTCAGTGCTCTACCGTGAGCCGAAATTGTTGAAACTCAAAGCGCTCGGTTGGCGATAGCACTAATTGCGGTTTCAGTGCTCTACCGTGAGCCGAAATTGTTGAAAGCTGTGTCCAGCAATCTCGTTTTAGAAAATTTTAAGTTTCAGTGCTCTACCGTGAGCCGAAATTGTTGAAATCGCGGGGCAAGCAATCGGCAAGTGGCGACCCGTCGTTTCAGTGCTCTACCGTGAGCCGAAATTGTTGAAAGTCATCGACCGACTGGTGACACGCGCAACGAACGGATGTTTCAGTGCTCTACCGTGAGCCGAAATTGTTGAAAATGGCCGTACCCGGGAGTACATCAGATCGAGATAACGTTTCAGTGCTCTACCGTGAGCCGAAATTGTTGAAAGACGATATGCGAGCACCCCATCCGGTGGGAACCGGTGCAGTTTCAGTGCTCTACCGTGAGCCGAAATTGTTGAAAGCACACCCGCATACGGCCATCCTTCGAGCGTCCACAGGTTTCAGTGCTCTACCGTGAGCCGAAATTGTTGAAAGCGAAGGAATGCAGTTAACGTTTTGCGGGTTTGAGAGTTTCAGTGCTCTACCGTGAGCCGAAATTGTTGAAATTCGACCAGCGCGACCATGTGAGCTTGTGGATGACGAGTTTCAGTGCTCTACCGTGAGCCGAAATTGTTGAAAGTGGTTGATGCGGCGATGGTTGCGCGAGCGATGGTTGATGGTTTCAGTGCTCTACCGTGAGCCGAAATTGTTGAAAGCGTTGAAGGCTACTTGTGGGATCGCACGCCGGTAGGGTTTCAGTGCTCTACCGTGAGCCGAAATTGTTGAAAATCAGGTCGAGCTGTCGGGCATCCTGGTCGATTACATGTTTCAGTGCTCTACCGTGAGCCGAAATTGTTGAAAGTCATCGACCGACTGGTGACACGCGCAACGAACGGATGTTTCAGTGCTCTACCGTGAGCCGAAATTGTTGAAAATGGCCGTACCCGGGAGTACATCAGATCGAGATAACGTTTCAGTGCTCTACCGTGAGCCGAAATTGTTGAAAGCGGATCCAGACGCACCGGAACGCGGTCAGTAAGGCGAGTTTCAGTGCTCTACCGTGAGCCGAAATTGTTGAAAGCGCGACGTTGTGCTTCGATATACAGATCGCGTGCGAGTTTCAGTGCTCTACCGTGAGCCGAAATTGTTGAAAGCTCGAATGCGTACAGCGCGCTTTCAAAATTTGCCGGTTTCAGTGCTCTACCGTGAGCCGAAATTGTTGAAAGCATCGTTGGATATTCCGGGTTTGTACCGTTTGCAGCGTTTCAGTGCTCTACCGTGAGCCGAAATTGTTGAAAGCTGTCGCGTTGAGCGAATAAACGCAACTTCAACCGCGAAGTTTCAGTGCTCTACCGTGAGCCGAAATTGTTGAAATTGTCGCGAAGCAGTTGGGGGTTTGGGGCGCGACGGGTTTCAGTGCTCTACCGTGAGCCGAAATTGTTGAAAGGTGGTGCGCCGTCGATTCGTACCCCAAACAACCAGAGTTTCAGTGCTCTACCGTGAGCCGAAATTGTTGAAAGGCCGGTAGCTCTGCCGGAATATACCGCGCCGGAAGCGGTTTCAGTGCTCTACCGTGAGCCGAAATTGTTGAAAGTCTGCCGCAAATTACCCGTCCGCCGATACCGCGACGCGTTTCAGTGCTCTACCGTGAGCCGAAATTGTTGAAAGTCCGTCTCGCTGATCAGCGTTGAAAACGTTTCATCGTTTCAGTGCTCTACCGTGAGCCGAAATTGTTGAAAGGAGCGGTTTACCGGAACCGTCGCTGATCGTTCACACGTTTCAGTGCTCTACCGTGAGCCGAAATTGTTGAAACGCGCTGCTGCAAACCGTTGACCGCGCAGCGCAGTTGTTTCAGTGCTCTACCGTGAGCCGAAATTGTTGAAAGACAGTGACGAATTGGTAATAAAAGAAGACGATAGTC
>NZ_JPIM01000219.1 GCF_000735195.1 Chloroflexus sp. MS-G | reverse complement strand
CCGATGCGGTGGACGGCTGAACCCCAGCGGGGAGCGCATCAGTGCTCCATCATCTCCGGCCCCGCGCATACCTCCAGCGAGCAGCGAACCAGGTATTGCCACAATCCGGTGCACAACTTCCATCAGCACAACAAACATAACCGAAAACTCGCAGCGATGGATCACCCCGGTACTGCGCCCTACAGCACACCAGGCGCGTAGATCGTTCTATGCAATACTTGCTCATAACTTTCCAAAATACGCTGGGCAGTCTTGCGCCAGCTAAACTGCGCCGCATGAGCAAAACCGCGTTCACGCCAGAGTGCTGCTTCGTTCGGATCGGTCAGCAAGCGCTCCAGGTAACCCGCAAGCGTCGCGTCGTCCTCGGCATCCATCACCAACGCCGCTCCTCCTGCGACCTCCGGCAGCGGTCCGCGGTCGGAAACGATCACTGGCGTACCGCAAGTCATCGCTTCCAATACCGGAATACCAAAGCCCTCGAACCAGGATGGAAAAACGAAAACTTCCGCCATACTGTAGAGCGCAATCAGATCAGGACGTGGCGGATTGATCAGAAGCAGTGCACCGTCGCGCTCAACTGCCTCGAAAACTATCGGCAGTGGCTCAGGATGACGCGAGAAAAAGACAATCCGATGACTCTGCCGCAGCGCTGCCGGTAATCGTCGCCAGGCGCGCACCAAAACGCCGGGGTTCTTCAGCGCATCGGCGAGCACAAATGGTCGGTCAATCCCGTAACGCTGACGAACCGCAGTAAGAATGGCTTCGTCACTGATTCGGTACATATCCGGCGTTGGTGCATGGGGAATAGGAATAATGCGCTGAGGATCGAATCGGCAATAGCGGAGAATATCTTGCTTAGCGTGCTCTGAGACGGTCAACAGCAAATCGGCATGGTGCAACATGCGCCGCGAGGCAAAATACAGATAGATCGTTGTCGCCATTGAACGAAGTGTGCGTCGCGAACCGGAACTGAACAGTGTCTCACTGAGCGGCATAATCGTCAGGGCATCGTGAAGGGTTACGACAACCCGTGCACCGCTCACGCGGAAACCATAGTTTGCCGGATAATGCACCACATCGAGCCGATCACGGGCCATTGCCCGTTGCATCCCAATGTAATCAAGATACACACTCGATTGCGGCCCTCGGTACGGTAGCAGGCGCAGCGTTACCGTAAGCGGTAGATTATCTAGTTCAAACGGGCATTTTGTATCGGCGTAGAGAAATATCTGATGATCGGTAGCTATCGTACACAGCTCGGCCACGAAGTGTTTGACATAGGTATGAACACCACCAACCAAACCGTGAGACAGATAGCGCACATCAATGCCGATCCGCATAGATTGCTCCTACTGCCGTTATGACAAGCCCATATTCGCTCAGGCTGCCGAAGAGAGGAACGCTCGCAATGTTTATGAGTGTCTGATCAAGGTACACAGTGCGCATGGGTGAATAGAACAAGCGATCATTGGAACTTCTGCCTGCCCCCCCTTCGTGCGTGCTCTCCAGATGGCGAGTTGCAGCAGCCCCCGTGTATGACCGTAGCATATCAGAATGACAGTGCCTTGACGAGATGAAAATGGTTATTGACAATATTGTCATTGGTGAGCATGGATGAGCAACGTTTCCGGCTTTTGGTAGGCAGCCCCCTTCACCCGCCGCATGCGGGGGTTGGGGGTAAATTTCAGCGTATCCGCACATTATCCCCAAACTCCGGCTTGCAAGGGGGGAGGGGTTAAGTCCACTACCGCTTCTTGTACCCTGCCACCCTGACCTGTACCACTGGCTTCGTTGCTGGGGAAACTCTCTCGGCAAGCTGCGGGTCGCTGACGAGCAGACGGCGCAACAACTCCTCAGCAGATATGTCAGGATCGATCACCTCAGCCTGAGCGCCTTCGACAATAACGATCACTGTATGCTGCGCGTCAGACGGCCGATCCTTCGCTTTCAGCCGTTCGGCCAGCACACTGACGATTGGTGCAACGACTCCATTGATCAGCGCCAGCAAGACCTCCTTGTTTGCCGCAGCACTCTCGGCCAACTGGCGCACAATCTCATACACGTCACCACCCATCGCGCCGGTGTACACCGGATACGGCTCGATGCCGCGGCGACGCAGATCGGTGAGTATCTGATCGGCGCAGGCGCTAACGCCAGCCGGGTCAGGGCGGGTTGGATCGTTATCTACAAACTCGATGCGAACGGTAAACTGATCGGGCATGGGTACGCTCCTATGATCGGTCAGCAGCGCCTGATCGGCGCTGACGGCGTAACGACTGCTGTCGGGTAAGATACAACTATCGTTGCAGATGTCGTTGCAGATGATGACGGATGGCGCGACCTACCTGCCAGGAGCTGAGGCGGGGCCAGAACAACAACCCAACCGCACCACCACAGGCAGCCAGTGCATAGAGTGTCGTCGGCGAGATCACAATATTGACGTACCCGAGCAGGTGCAGCAGCAACGTCATTCCGAACCAACCAACCTGGAAGCGCCAGACTGCCCGTACCAGTCGGGTTGCGGCAGGCAACCAGAGATAACCAATCGCACCGAGCAGCAGAACAACACCCACAGCGAAGAGATCAACCTGCGCTGGTAGCAGAAACCAGGAAAGCAGAGCGCACATACCTGCCGCAAACAGCGCCCTCCAGAAAAGACTATAATATGCAATTAACATAACCATCGTTTCGAGATGGCGGCGACCC
>NZ_JPIM01000218.1 GCF_000735195.1 Chloroflexus sp. MS-G | reverse complement strand
TCTGTCGAATCTTTTTCCGTTTGTAAGCGCACCGTATGGTACGCTGAGAGTATCGCTAACGTTTATGTTCTTGAAGCGTGTATCGATGAAAAGGACTGACAACAACTACCTTCAGTGTTTCGCTTGTCATTGAATTGAGAGATAGACAACATGTTCAAGCAACAGTACAATTTCTGGTCCCACAGTGTGCAATCCGCCACACATCGCATCAACAAAGGCAGTTTCCCAACCGGACCACCATAGCGTGCATACTGATACCGCTTGAACGATATTCCGAATACGTTGCATACAGGAAGACCACTAACAATCGACTACGGAAACTGCTATGAGATATACGTACAGTCTGCTTGTGCTCTGGATCGTTACTTCGCTCGTCCTGTTGGTACAGCCAACAACCCTTGGCGCAGTGCCGAATCAGCCTACTCGCTTGAATGCATTTGGCCTCAACACCTATTTCAGTGGTCTGGAACGATTACCGCAAAATCGGAACGATGATCTTGGGGCATTAATCAACGCAACACGCGATCTCGGTGCACGCTGGGTCCGTGAAGAGATCAGTTGGGCCAATCTGGAACCAGGTAAAGGGGTATTCAACTGGGGACTAATGGACGCAGCACTGACTCAGGCAGCGCAGGCCGGTTTTGGGATTATCGGGATGCTGCTGACAACACCAGGCTGGGCACGGGTGAGCGATTGCAGTAGTCGAATCACCCGCAATGGCGGTTCCCTGAACTACTGGTGTCCACCAGCCAACCCGCAGGACTTTGCCGATTTTGTAGCGGCTGCGGTCGAGCGTTACGATGGTGATGGGATCAATGATGCACCGGGTTCGCCACGAGTAGCAGCCTGGCAAATCTGGAATGAACCAAACAACTGGGCTACCTGGCCAGGTGAGGCGCATGAATACGGTGCGATACTGGCTGCTGGTTACGCTGCTGCCAAAGCAGCCGATCCAACGGCATTGGTTGCCACCGGTGGCGTCTACGTCTTCGATGGGGGCACTCGTATCGGCGGAAACCGCGACGGATTAGAATTTCTTGGTGCAGCCTTTTCTACCGTTCCCGCAGCACAGACAAGCTTTGATGCGTTAGCCATTCATCCATATATGCCTGACACTGCCCCTGATCGCGCTGGATTATATGGACTAGTCTCGCTGTGGGGACGGATTGCCAATACCCGTGGCTGGCTCGATGCTAAGCGCGGGCCACACATACCGATCTGGATCAGTGAGCTTGGGTGGTCAACCTGTACCTTATCCTCACCGATTTGCCGGACCGAGCATGAACAGGCGAATTACCTGGTACGTAGCTATGGGATTGCCCTGGCCCTAGGCGTACAGCACATCAACTGGTTCCAACTCGAAGATAAATTCGATAGCCCAGCCAGTGATTTGTGGGGCAATGCGGCGATCTTGGGGAACCGCAATCAGGGTTATAGCCGTAAACTGGCTGCCAATGCCTACGCGACACTTACGGCTCAACTCGGAACAGCCACGTTTATCGGATTCGGTCCACTACACAATTACTCATTTCAACCCAATGCCTTAACACCAGCGGCACGTTACCATCTGCGCTTTCAGACCAGTACTGGCGCGCTCGTTGATTTACTGTGGACAACCGGCCCCGCCGAGACGCATACCCTACTCCTGGAAGCAGGACGTACTGCCCAACTGATCGGTCGTGATGGGAACATCCTGCCATTAAACGTTCAGAACGGCCAGGCTCAGATTCCGTTGAGTGAGACGCCGGTCTACCTGCGACAGGATACTCCTTCACAACTTGCAGTGACGCCGGGCAATGTTACCCTGATCGCACTGCCAACCGATCCGGAAGTGACGTATACGCTTATGGTACAGAACCTCGGTTCAGCCAACATTGCCTGGAGCGCCAGTGGTGGTGCGAGCTGGTTGACGCTCGAAACGACCAACGGTAGCGGGCATCGTAGCGAACTCCGTTATCGTATCAATCCAACCGGATTATCAGTGGGTGACTACAACACGGTTATCAATGTGAATGCCGGGAGCGCTGGAAGCCAGAGCATCCCGATCAGATTGCGCGTAGTGACGACGGTATACCGTCTCTATGTGCCGATAGTGGGGCGAAACGAATAGGATGTGCTGCGTTTCTTGGTATGTATGTTTGACACTCGGCAGAACGCTATGAGGTTTTCAACGTTTTCACTCTGCCTGACAGTAAGAGAGAACGGAGAGACTCAACCTATCCGCTGTGCGCAGAGGTGTGTAGATTCCCATACCGAGGAACGTTTGCGGTCAACACACGTAGTATCACCGATCATGCCTGTCACCATATTGGAGATATGGATTAAACATCTCCCAGGCCCCCGCAAGTGAGGGGGACAACGAAAGCGGAGGGTTTGGGGGATGGTGTGCTAATACGCCAACCAATGGCTGCTAGTCGTACACCGCACGACGTGGGCCAGCGGCCCGCATCCTGAAAGGTATGTACGGAACAACGGTACGCTTCCGCCGACTCGCCGATCATGCCTGTTGCTACGTCGGGAGGAATGGGTTCTACCGCTTACTGACCGCCTGCTAGGGCTTGGGTCAATAGTGTGCTGATACGCCAACCGATGGGTTCTGGTCACGCATCTCGATGATCATGTGGCAGCTAGCCCACGTCATCAGTGCGCTTCCATCCTCATTCCCTCGCCCCTGCCGCCCCTAAAGGGTGGAGGAAGTCCCCTCCGTACACCGCACATGCGGGCCGGAGGCCCA
>NZ_JPIM01000217.1 GCF_000735195.1 Chloroflexus sp. MS-G | reverse complement strand
CCTACACCGTAGATTGGCTTTTGGCTGTTCATACCTCTGCGCACCATCAACGAGTGGTTATTGCCGATAGAGAGTAAATCTACATTATATCGCGTTTGGGCAATGCTGGCAGATTGCGGCGAGGGCTTTTTGGAATGGGTTCTCAACTGTAACAGAAAAGGGCGGGTCATAAGAACCCGCCCATCTTTGGTGAACACACGCCCGGTATTACTTCCCTTCGTTCAACGCCTCGGCAAGCAGACTAATGGCAGCAGCACGCGGTAGTGAACGTTGTTCACCGCGCTGTAGATCTTTCACCACAACCTCACCACGTGCCAGCTCATCGGGGCCAAGCACTAGTGCAAAGCGTACTCCACGACGGTCAGCTTCCTTGAACTGCTTACCGATGTTCCCTGGTTCAAGCGCAATGACCGTATTAATCCCGGCAGCGCGTAGTTCTGCCGCCAGAGCCAGACTGTCGGCAACCTGATCGACACTAAACAACGTGACAAATGCGAGCGCAGTTGTGCGCGGACGCGGGCCGAGATTTAGCTCGAGCATCACATCGTGGAGCCGGTCAATGCCGAAGGCAAGCCCAACCGTCGGAATCTGTCGACCGGCGAACAGACCGATTAGATCGTCGTAACGGCCACCGCCGAGGAGTGAACCTTCAGGCCAGTGCGGTGTGATTGCTTCAAAGACAACGCCAGTGTAGTACGAAAGACCACGCGCTAGACGAGGGGCAATGCGATACTGATCAGGAGGAACTCCCATTGCTGTCAGACCGGCCAACACAGCGCGCAGGTTGGCAATAGCCACTGTGGCCCGCTCGTCGTTGGCCAGTTGTTGGCTCAGCGCATGCAGCACTTCGTCTGGTGTACCATCGATTTGTACCAACTCCAGGATGTGGTCGGCAGCCGCAGGGGTAATACCCGATTTGAGCAATTCGGTGCGCACACCATCTGGACCGATCTTGTCAAATTTGTCGATAGCTCGATAGACACCACCCGCAGCCTCTTCTGATAGTCCACTGACGCGGGCTATACCGCCGATAATCTGACGATGATTGAGCAAGGTTACAAAACCAGGAAAGCCAAGCGCAGCTAGTGCTTCACACAGGATAGCGATGATCTCGGCGTCGGCAAGTGGAGAGGAACTCCCAACAATATCGAGATCGAACTGATAAAACTCGCGATAACGTCCACGCGCTGGCCGTTCGCCGCGATAACTCGGTCCATACGCATAACGCCGCCACGGGAACGATAATTGACCGGCATACTGAGCTGTCACTCGTGCCAGTGGGACCGTCTGATCGTAGCGCAACGCGAGTCGCCGCCCGCCATGATCCTCGAAGCGATAAATCAGCTTTTCATCGTCTCCTAACTTGCCTTCCAGCGTCTCGGCGTATTCGATAATTGGCGTTTGTAGGGGTTCAAAACCATGATTTTCACTAATGCGCGTTAACGTATTGACGATATATTGCCGCAGCATCATATCTGCCGGCAGATGATCGCGCATTCCTTTCACATTTTGAATTGGCGCCATACGGTCTCTCATGTACATCTAGCGATAGCTCGCACACTTTGTTATCATCATTCACGATTCGTTGCCAACAGCATTGACCGGTATGAACTGACGCCCGGCCAACTGACCACAAGCCGCAGCAATTTCTACACCACGTTCAACTCGCACCGTACAGGGAATACCATAATCGGTCAAAATCTGCTGGAAGGTAGTGACTCGTTCCCATTCGGATCGTCCAAGAGGAGTACCGGGAACTGGATTCCAGGGGATCAGGTTGACGTGGAACAGCAGTGGGCCGCGCGGCGCCGAGCGTCGGAGCAGGCGGGCGAGGGCAATCGCCTGATGCGGGTGGTCATTTTTTCCTTGGAGCAGCACATATTCAAACGAGACACGCCGACGGGTTTTGGCAATGTAGTGGCGTGTTGCTGCCATTAAGTCGGCAATCGGATAGCGCCGATTGACCGGCATCAGTTCGCTGCGCAGTGCATCATCAGGTGCGTGCAACGAGATCGCCAGATTGATTGGTAACCGCTCTTCGGCCAGGCGCTCGATCCCCTTCACCAATCCCACCGTAGAGACCGTCATACTCCGGGCGCCAAGGTTGAAGCCCTGTGGATCATGGAGCCGCTCAACCGCTTGCCACCAGCGGTCGTAATTGGCAAAGGGTTCGCCCATCCCCATGAAGACTAGGTTGCTAACACGCCCGCTTTGCCCAGCCATACCCATTGCACGTAGTTCTTGCGACGCCCAAATTGCCTGTGCCACGATCTCGCCACTGCTGAGATTGCGTAACAATCCCAATTGACCGGTAGCACAAAAGACACAGCCCATTCCACAACCAGCCTGGGTCGAGACACAGACCGTCGAGCGGTCGGGGTACACCATCAGGACTGTTTCAACCACTGCACCATCCGGCAGTCGGAAGAGCGCCTTGCGCGTCATCCCGTTGTCACCGATCTGCACGTGCTCGCGGTGTAACGTTGAGAGTGGAATCTCGGCCAGACGACGGCGCAATGCGAGCGGCAGATCGGTCATTTGTTCTGGATGTTGGACTAAATTGACATACAGATGCCGGTAAAGCTGACGGGCACGGAATGCCGGCTCGCCCCAGCTTTGCAAGAGTGCGGTCAATTCAGTTAGAGTGTAATCATACAGACTGCGTTGCTCCATAGCATGATGCATTGTACCACGTTAGTAAGAAATTGAAACAATGACGACATTGGGTGTTGAGGAACTAACACATATGTTGAGTCGTCCTGAATATGGTAAAAGTTGGATTGCAAGGAGTGAAAACAATGTTACGTCGCGGA
>NZ_JPIM01000216.1 GCF_000735195.1 Chloroflexus sp. MS-G | reverse complement strand
CCCCCCTCCTCTCCCACGCTGCGGGAGAGGAAGGGGGATGAGCGGAGGGGGAATGGGCAGAGCAAGGGCGATCCTGCAACTGGCAACGATACCGCGTTCACGAACTAGATCACCCCTCTCCCGCCGTGCGGGAGAGGGGCCGGGGGTGAGGGCTGCCCCCTCACCTTCCCCCCTGCCTTCCTTCCGCTCCCACGCTGCGGGAGAGGAGGGGGGTGAGCGGAGCAGAGGCAATCCTGCAGCTGGCAACGATACCGCGTTCACGAACCAGATCACCCCTCTCCCGCCGTGCGGGAGAGGGGTCGGGGGTGAGGGCTGCCCCCTCACCTGCATCACCCTATAGAGCGGGTTGCGAACCCGCTCCGGCTGGTGTAGTACTACGGTTTGTAGTATATTCTACCCTCTACTGTTGGATGCAGGGATGGTCAGGGCATATACCGAATACTACAAGACGGTTTCCGGTGAGGAGTATGACGGTGCATTGTCGTACCAACCTGCGGCCTGGGGTTACAGGCCGCAGGGGCTTTCTCAGACACTAATGGCTGTGTGCCGCTTCCAGCTCTTTCTTGTGGGCTTCTACGATTTGGTTAACCAGATGCGGCGGCACCTCTTCATAACCGGCAAAGCTGATCGAGAACCGTCCGCGCCCCTGAGTCATGCCACGCAGGTCGGTTGCATAACGTTGAATCTCTACCAACGGTGCCTGGGCGTGGATTACCGTTTTGCCATTCCCCATTGGCATCATCCCTTGCACACGGCCCCGGCGTGTACTCATATCGCTCATCACGTCGCCAGCGAACTGGTCAGGGACAATGATTTCCATATTGTAGATCGGTTCGAGGATGATCACGCCAGCTTTCTGAGCGGCGAGGCGGAATGCTTCCTTAGCCGCCGTCTTGAAAGCAATTTCCTTCGAGTCGACCGGGTGCTCTTTGCCGTCGTAGACTGCTGCACGCACATCAACCACTGGGTTCCCCGAAATGATGCCCTCTTCCATCGCCTCGCGAATACCCTTTTCGATGGCCGGCATGAATCCACGCGAGATCACACCACCCACAATTTCGTTGACGAATTCGAGCGGGTCTTCGCGATTGGGATCAGGGGGCAACGGTTCGACGCGCAGGGCAACATCGGCAAACTGACCAGCACCGCCAGTCTGTTTCTTGTGGCGATACTGAGCAGTAGCAACGCTGCGAATGGTTTCGCGGTAGGGGATGCGGGGCAGTTCGAGGTCGATGTTGACATCGAACTTACGCTTCATCCGCTCAGCGACTATCTGAAGATGAGTCTCGCTCAGACCGCTCAGCAGGGCTTCGCCAGTACGTGCATCGCGGGATACCTGCAAAGAGGGGTCTTCTTCGATCATCCGGCTGAGCGCCGAGCTGAGCTTGTCAAGGTCGGCACGGGTACGTGGTTTCACGGTTGCAATGAAAGCCGGGGCAGGGAACTGAATGGGACTGACCGCAAGTGGGCGCGACGACAGACAGAGTGTGTCGTTGGTCTGCGTATCGCCGAGTTTGGTCAGTAAGCCAATGTCACCAGGGCCAACGGCTTCGACCTCGATCTGCTCTTTGCCGCGCACGATGTAGACGTGGGCAATCCGTTCTTCTTTGCGGGTACGGGCATTGAACAAGGTCATACCGGCGCGCACTTCACCCGAAAAGACACGGAAGTAGCTCAGCCTGCCATAGGTGTCGGACACCGTCTTGAATACCAGCGCTGCCAGTGGCTCGTCACGGCTGGGTCGCAGTTCAACTTCCTGGTTGGTGGTCAGATCGGTGGCAGTCGTCGTCTTCCGGCCTGCCGAGGGGATCGAGTCGATGATACCGTTGAGCAGTTGAGCGATGCCAACAACTTCAGTGGCCGATCCACAGAAGACCGGCACAATCGAACCATCAGCGATACCGGTGCGTAGGCCGAGCAACAGCTCTTCACGGGTTAGCGCATCTTCACCGCCTTCGAGATAGCGTTCGATCAGGTGATCGTTGGTTGCGGCAATTTTATCGATCAGGGCCGTGCGCCACTCGTGCATCAACGTATCGAGTTCTGGTGGCACATCAGCCTCGATATAGCTACCATCGTGTTTGGGGCTAGTCAGCCAGGCTCGCTGCTGACGCAGCGAGATAATACCTTTGAAATCTTTGCCAGAACCAATTGGGATTTGCAGCGGAATCACCGCAGCATCGAGGATTTCGCGGGCCTGCTCGATCACACGGTAGAAATTGGCATTCTCGCGGTCGAGTTTGTTGATGAACAGGATGCGTGGAACGCGCTGCTGTACCGCCATCTCCCAGAAGAGTTCGGTACCGACCTCAACACCGGCGCTCGCGTCGAGCACGAGCAGTGCGCCATCGATAATGCGCATCGCGGCGCTAGCTTCTCCGGCGAAATCAGCAGCACCCGGCACATCAATCAGATTGATCTTGTCGCCATTCCATTCAAGGGGTAACACACTGAGCGAAATAGACATCCCGCGTCGGTGCTCGTCGGGATCATAGTCACTAGTCGTTGACCCATCCTCGACGCGCCCCATCCGCGGGATGGCGTGGGCGGTCATCAGCATTGCCTCGGCCAGCGTGGTCTTCCCGCTGCCGAGGTGACCGAATATGCCGATGTTGTGGATCCTTTCCGGTTCAAACGCTCGCATAACTGTCCTCCTTGACGCAAGCCCGCGCCCGTTGGGCGTGTGCTGGAAAGGAAAAAATATTTTGTTAAGAACAGATTATCAGGGTTGTGAGGGTTGCGTCAATAGGAGAAGATGTAACACAACTTTTGCACAGGAAATTCAAATGTTTGTCACGCGGGGACGCCCTCACCTCCCCCCGCCCCCTCCTTCCCCAGGCTGTGGGAGAGGAGGGGGGATTATGCCCCTCACCTTCCCCCTGCCCCCTTCCTCTCCCACGCTGTGGGAGAGGAAGGGGGATTATGC
>NZ_JPIM01000215.1 GCF_000735195.1 Chloroflexus sp. MS-G | reverse complement strand
TCTCCTCCGGTATGCGGCTGACACCCGTCGTTCAATCGAGACCCACCCTTGAGGACAGGCGCCCCCTCACGCGATTGCCTTTAAGTGCGCACGCCTCCGGCCCGCCGCCTCCGGTATGCGGCTGACACCCACCGTTGCTCCTATCAGCAAGTCATCAGGGCGGGTTCACGCCTCAACCTTCCCCTTCCTCCCTCTTGTAGAAGAGGAAAAGGGCCGGGGAAGGTGAGGGAGCGAGGCGTAATCTACAGCATGTATCCTGAAAACCTCGAAAAGACCCAAAATGTTCAAGCAAAAAACCTTGACGAAGGAGCGAGCGGTATGCTATAATTCGCACAATAGTTCGAGATCGTGCGGGAAAGCTCTCGCTCGGTTCGGTACAGATGGGACGATAACACACGAGAGACGAGGAGGGTTGACATGGCAAAGGATCTAAACAAGGTACAACTAACGGGTCATCTCGGCGCCGATCCGGAAATGCGTTACACTGCTCAGGGAAGCGCAGTAACGACCTTCCGAGTGGCGAGCAACCGCACGTGGCGCGACAAAGATGGCAACACCCACGAAGAGACCGAGTGGTTCCGCATTGTCGCGTGGGACAAGCTCGGTGAAATCTGCAATCAATACCTCACCAAAGGAACCCGCGTCTATATCGAGGGTCGCCTCCAGACCCGCAAGTGGACCGACCGCGACGGTCAGGATCGGTACACCACCGAGGTCATTGCTCAGGATATGATCATTCTCTCCCCGAAAGGTGAGCGTGGCCCTGTTCCTGATGTCGAACCATCATACGAAGAGCCGGTTGATGAGACGGTACGCCGTATCCCACCACCGGCAAACTCACGCCCGGCCAATACTCCTCCCCCAGCCCGTACACCAGCGAGCAAGATACCATCACGGAACCAGCCACAACCGATTGACGACGAGGACATTCCGTTCTAGCCTTCATCAAGGCGAGAAGGTTCACCGATAGAGGAGGTAAACGTTTTTTCCTGGTCGGCAGGGACGCGCAGGTGTGACGACCGTGAGCGGCTCTGACCTACAGACGGCGCGCTAGTTTTCCTCGTTCAGCAGGCGCACGCGGGTGTGACGGGGCGAGGTTCCACGCCGTCTACCCGCGCTGTCCCGCATCGGCAGGAAGGATGGCGCTTTTCACCGGTCAGCAGGCGCACGCGGGTGTAACAGAGCGAGGTTCCACGCCGTCCATCTGCGCTGTCTCGCGCCAGCAGGGGGATAGCGCGGTTGCACCGGTCAGCAGGCGCACGCGGGTGTGACGGGGCGAGGTTCCACGCCGTCTACCCGCGCGGTCCCACGTCGGCAGGGGGATGGCGCTTTTCACCGGTCAGCAGGCGCACGCGGGGCGGACAGAGCGAGGTTCCACGCCGCTCATTTGCGCTGTCTCGCGCCAGCAGGGGGGACAGCGCGGTTGCACCGGTCAGCAGGAGTACGCGGGTGTGACGGGGCGAGGTTCCACGCCGTCTACCCGCGCTGTCCCACGTCGGCAGGGGGATGGTGCTTTTCACCGGTCAGCAGGCGCACGCGGGTGTAACGGGGCGAGGTTCCACGCCGTCTACCCGCACGGTCCCGCGTCGGCAGGAAGGATGGCGCTTTTCACCGGTCAGCAGGCGCACGCGGGTGTGACGGGGCGAGGTTCCACGCCGTCTACCCGCGCGGTCCCACGTCGGCAGGGAGGATGGCGCTTTTCACCGGTCAGCAGGCGCACGCGGGTGTAACAGAGCGAGGTTCCACGCCGTCTACCCGCGCGGTCCCACGTCGGCAGGGGGATGGCGCTTTTCACCGGTCAGCAGGCGCACGCGGGTGTAACAGAGCGAGGTTCCACGCCGTCCATCCGCACGGTCCCGCATCGGCAGGAAGGATGGCGCTTTTCACCGGTCAGCAGGCACACGCGGGTGTGACGGGGCGAGGTTCCACGCCGTCTACCCGCGCTGTCCCACGTCGGCAGGGGGATGGCGCTTTTCACCGGTCAGCAGGCGCACGCGGGTGTAACAGAGCGAGGTTCCACGCCGTCTACCCGCGCTGTCCCACGTCGGCAGGGAGGATGGCGCTTTTCACCGGTCAGCAGGCACACGCGGGTGTGACGGGGCGAGGTTCCACGCCGTCTACCCGCGCTGTCCCACGTCGGCAGGGGGATGGCGTTTTTCACCGGTCAGCAGGCGCACGCGGGGCGGACAGAGCGAGGTTCCACGCCGCTCATTTGCGCTGTCTCGCGCCAGCAGGGGGGACAGCGCGGTTGCACCGGCCAGCAGGAGTACAAGGGGCGGACAGAGCGAGGTTCCACGCCGTCCATCTGCGCTATCCCGCGCCAGCGAGGGGGATAGCGTGGTTGCACCGGTCAGCAGGCGCACGCGGGTGTGACGGGGCGAGGTTCCACGCCGTCTACCCGCGCTGTCCCACGTCGGCAGGGAGGATGGCGCTTTTCACCGGTCAACACGCACACGCGGGTGTAACAGAGCGAGGTTCCACGCCGTCTACCCGCGCTGTCCCACGTCGGCAGGGAGGATGGCGCTTTTCACCGGTCAGCAGGCGCACGCGGGTGTGACGGGGCGAGGTTCCACTCCGTCTACCCGCACGGTCCCGCGTCGGCAGGGGGATGGCGCTTTTCACCGGTCAGCAGGCGCACGCGGGTGTGATGGGGCGAGGTTCCACGCCGTCCATCCGCGCGGTCCCACGTCGGCAGGGAGGATGGCGCTTTTCACCGGTCAGCAGGCGCACGCGGGTGTAACAGAGCGAGGTTCCACGCCGTCTACCCGCACGGTCCCACGTCGGCAGGGGGATGGCGCTTTTCACCGGTCAGCAGGCGCACGCGGGGCGGACAGAGCGAGGTTCCACGCAGTCCATCTGCGCTGTCTCGCGCCAGCAGAGGGGATAGCGCGGTTGCACCGGCCAGCAGGAGTACAAGGGGCGGACAGAGCGAGGGTCCACGCCGCTCATTTGCGCTGTCTCGCACCAGCAGGGGGGACAGCGCGGTTGCACCGGCCAGCAGGAGTACAAGGGGCGGACAGAGCGAGGG
>NZ_JPIM01000214.1 GCF_000735195.1 Chloroflexus sp. MS-G | reverse complement strand
GGCGCAGGTCACGATACACGTGCCCCAGCCCGTGCCAGGCGTAAGCATTCTGTGGGTTAACTTCCAACGCCTTCTTGCGATTTTCCAACGACTGCTGGTACTTCCCTAGTTTCGCTTGCACTGCACCCAGGGCATTGTAAAGCGCAGAACTGACACGACCCAAACGAAGAGCTTTCTGGTAGGCATCCTCGGCGGCCGGAGAAGCCTGTGCATCAACGGTACGTCCCGCTACTCGTCGCCAGCCCAGTTGACCGCCGAGGTCTTCATACGCTTCGGCCAGGTGGTCGCGCAGAACCTGACCACCGGCAGGGAGACCTTGTTCGGCTTGGTCAAGGGCGGTCATTGCTTCTGCATAACGCTGCTGGTAGTAGTACAGTCGTCCGCGCTGCCAGCGTAGGATGGCGCGCCGTTCAGCCTCGCCGTCACCCGCCAGATAGCCACGCTCGGCCAGGCGTTCTAGCTCGCTCAGGCCGGTGGCTGCTGCTTCATCTCGCAGACTTGTGAGCGTTTGCAGGGCTTCCAGCCGCCGTTTGCCACGAGCGCTCAGCCGCTTCCGCCAGCGCCCGGCCTCGGTCAGCAGACCTCGGCGCAGGTTGTCGCTATAGGCCAGCGCCTCGACGAAACGGGGGATCAGCCAGCGCCAGGCGCGCTCTTCGTCAAGCCAGAAGAGGTAGTCGCTCAGTGTGAGTGTGGTGGTGAGATAGTCGTCATCGGTTAAGCGCTCTTCAATCAGATCGTAGTCGGCTGCGATCCGTTCCAGCCGCTCTTCTAACACAGCCACCCCTCGTTCAATCAGGCGTTGCACGCTAGGATCGCTCAGTTGGGCGTCCTGACGCAGGTATGCCTCGCAAAATGCCTGGGGGTCGTCGTGCAGGCGGGCTTCACCAGCGTATACCGAGGCATAAGCGCGTTCCAGGCGGCGTAGTTCATCGTTTACATTGAAGCCTGACGCATCAGTAGGGGTGAGCATTCCCTGTAACACAGCGCGATCACCGCGGGCCAGGGCGATGGCGTAGAGGGCGTAGCGGTCGGCAGTGGTTACCGCGTGCAACAGATAACGCTCGGTCATCTGGTCAACGATCTGCTGCGCGGGGGTGTCTTTGTCGCTATGACCAACGATGTTTTCCAGCGCAATGCCCTTCTGCCACATTTCGGCTGCCAGTACGATTGCCAGCGGGATGCCACGGGTTGTCTGCCGTATTGCATCCACAGCGGTATCGTCAAGCGGACGCTCTGGGACAGTTGCTGCGAAGTAGGCGGCTACATCATCGCGGGCCAGTTGGGTGACGTTCACCGGCACAAGGCGACGCGGCCACTCTTCGGCGTACCCTTTGAAGTAGGTGTCTCCGTAGCGGCGACTATTGACCAGATCGTTGCGCCCACTGAGCACCCAAAGCACGTGTGGCCCGCTGTTCCGTATAACCAGGCGCAACCAGGGGTCAACTGCGTCTACTACTTCGTAGGTGTCCAGCACGACGAGCAGCGCACCACGCCCGGCTATCCGCCGGAGACCATCAGCCAACGCATGAGCCAGGTGTTCGAGAGGATTGACGAAGAGGTCGTAGGTGTCGGCCCCCATTCGAGCACGCAGCAGATCGGCGAGGCGCTGGCGCAGACCGACCGCTGCTTCTGCGCCAATCTGAATGCCGGCCTCCAGAAAGGCTTTAGCCAGTTGTTCACCGCTGTTGCCGATGGGCAGACCTGCCAGCGACGACCCGACGCGGAGAATCTTTGCCAGCGCCGTAGCGCCGGCACTGCGCAATTCTCTCAGTTCAGGGCGTTCGGCGGCGCTGTCCAACACCTGGTGAGCAGTGTGCTCGGCGCTGGCGCGCCGCTGCTGCGTCTCGTGGTAGGCGGTAAAGTATCCCTGCCAGCCCCTGCGTTGCGTCTGCGCCATGTGAACAATAACGTCAAACACCGTCTCTGGTGCGATAGCATCGTGGCCAACCTGCAGCGCGGGGAGACGGCGACGGGCCTCTTCCCAATCAATCCACAATGTATGGATCGGACACCACAAAGAGTGTTTCTCGGTCGCAATATCGCAGAAGCGCCGTGAAAGCGTGCTTTTGCCGATACCGCCGTCGCCGTAGACGAGAAAGACGTAGGGCAGGTTTTCACCGGAAGGTGGATTTATCGTTTCGCTCAGCGCATCTCGGAATCGTTTCTGCTCTTCAACCCGACCAAAGAAGGGCTTACCGTTGACCAGAATGGTTTGGTTCGTCATAGCGGGGTCATTCCTCTGGCGATGAACAGGGTGCGTTGTGTGACCTAAACCATGCGTTTAGTGCGCCATCCAATGCCCAGGTTCATCATCTGATGCCGTTTGCCGTGACGTGGGCGAGAGTTCTGTCACCTCTCATCATTATAGCCGGTTGTTAACGTGATTGCCGGAAAAGGGAAGCGGTACCCCCCCTTCCCCCCGCGTGCGGGGGGGCTAGGGGGGTAGTGCTTGCGGGGGGTATCGCAGCTTTCTAATCCCACGCTGCCGTTTTTCCTATATTCATCAGCTTGTGGTATCCTGATGCAAACAGCGTTACACGGAGGTTTGGCAATGCTCGAGCGCGTGGCGGTTCTGTACAACCCCTTGAGGTCGTTTACCGGCCTGACCGATGGTCGCGTTCCGCTCGCTTCCGGAACGCCTGTCGCCACGAAACGATGGTGCAATGAATTCCCAGGCCTCATCTACTCGGCGGGGCAAGCGGTAACCATCGCCGTGTCTAATGTTCATCGAGCAATGACCGGTCGTTTGTGGAAGGAGCGAGCGTAAGATAAGATACGCCCGCCAACCCATCACTGCCCCGACGTGTCGCTGCACCCCACAGGTAGTCTTAAGCCTCTGCCTGACCTGTGCCAACCGTGACCAAAGGCACCCGGTGGCGGGGGGCAGGCAACCGAGGGTTCATGTTGCAATAAGCCTAGCGCGAAACCAGCGGCAGGTAGAGCTGCAATCCGAGCCACACCACATCCACCGGCGTTGTGCGCTCTGTGACTCCTAATCCGTTGCCGAGTTGCCCGAAGAAGTTATTCCCCCAGCACTTGACGCCGCCGGTGGTGGTCAGCGCACAGGTGTGAAAGCCACCCGCCGCGATGGCGCTCACGCCGCTCGTCAGCCCGCTCACATCCACGGGGGTAGAACGGGCGGTTGTCGT
>NZ_JPIM01000213.1 GCF_000735195.1 Chloroflexus sp. MS-G | reverse complement strand
CACGAGAGCGGATCGACGAACTAGAAGTACAGGCTAGCGAACTGGCAGTTGTTGCCACAACCCAGGCTAGCTACGCCGCAACCGCGGTGGCACTGGGGCGTTCACTTCAGACAGCCGTTGCTGAAAATGGGGCGCTACAAGATCAATTTCGTGAGGGGCAAGTGCTGGTAGCGGTAGTAGCAACTGTACAGGCTACGCAGAACGAGCGGATTCGAGAAGTTGAGCGGCGGAGTGAGCGGCTGATTCGCTTTCTCAATCGCCTGAGCGACATTGCTGGCGATACCGCCGATGACGTAGCCTCACCCACACCGACCAGTATCACCCCAATACCCCCAACACCGACTATGACCGCGCAGGCAACACCAACACCGTAACGTGAACAGCGGTACTGCACCCACTTAAGGGCCTATCCGAATAATCGTCTCACGGTACGGCGGATACAACCTGATAGATGTACGGGCGCAGCGACGCTGCGCCCCAACCGAATCTTCTTCTGCGACAGGGTATTCCGGATAGGCACTTAAGGCCTATCTGCATACCCGTCTCACGTGCAACGGATGCACCCCATCGATAGATGTAGAAGCGTCCCAACCGATCTCTGTCTGCGACTAGTACGGGGCGAGGCGGTACCTCACCCCTACCAGTACCTCGCCAATCGGCTCGACCGTGCCTACCCTGCATGCCCGCATCGCAGGGGATACGGGCACTGTGCCCCGACCAGTCTTCTGCTGCGAAAGGACACTTCGGATAGACTCTAATCACGCCCGATAGCAGCTTCGGTCAAGAAACGTACCATCTGCTCAATCGAACGTCGAGCACGGGCAAGTGCCAGTGTCATATCGGCCAGCACAGCCTCGGCCAACAAAAAATTAGACTGGTGATTCTGGCGCAAGGTCGGAAACAGGTCTTGGGCCGCTTCAAGATTTTGGATCGCCTCTGCAAGAGCGTGTTCGCTATCGTCACGCTGACGGGCAGCGACCATCGGCCAGCGGCCATGGATTTCGGTGCCGCGCACGATGACCAGGTAGCGACGCATACGTTCGGTGCAGGTCAAGGCATCGCACACGGCACGTTCGGCAGTAACGATCAGTATCCGACACAGGTGAGGGTTGCGGCTCAGTTCGTTACGCACCTCATCCAGCGTACTCCGGGCCTGCAGGATGTGCTGAGCCGCCTCTTCCGCTATGCGGATCAACTCGACCCTCTCGGTCTCCAGTTCGGTTGGCCAGCGGCGTGGTATCGTCGGCATAATCAATCGCGCTCCTTCGTGGTCGACGCAGGTACTCTTCGGTTGCTTGCTGGCGCAGAATGTTTTCGCCCAGTTGCCAGAGGATGATCGGAATGCCTGCGGCGACAAAACTACGCCAGACCAGCTCTTCATAGCGGCGCCAGTCAAGATGGCCCAAACGACGGGCAGCCAGCGCAACTGGCGCCAGCGAGAGAACAACCCCGCCGGCGACCTCGGCCCAGAGGTGATCAGGCAGTACGGTTGGAAAACGACGCTGAAGCAGACTTAGCGTTGCAGCATAGACAGACGATAGCCCTATAACCTGTAGAGGAAGTTGTACTGTCAGATGATCGGCTTCGGTCACGGTGTTGATCGTGGCGTTGTCATTCACTGCTCGCATTGCGGGGTTCCTTTCAGGTTCTTGTCAGGTATCATTCTAGCACGATTCGGCAAACTTGTCCAGTATTTAGGTTGTTACTGGGTTTTTATTATACGCTTCTTAGTTGTCTTCTGGCAATCTCATCCGTTACTCCTGATGAATATCGGTGCTCATGACACCTCCTTGTTCTGGTTGACCGACTCAGTTCGCAATCATCATACTACAAATTGTAGTAAAATCAAGCCCCCATCAGCAGACCGTAAAACATGGCTAGACGACTCGAATATTATATGCTATAGTAACATTGGTGAAGCCAGTAAGCTCCCAATAAGCACCCTGAAACTGGTGAAGTTGCTGTTGACATGCGAGGGAACCATGCTCCTTGGTACGTGGTATACGCTGCTCGATAACAGTGGCCGCTTTACAATCCCGACTCCGCTGCGACCGTTGCTTCAGCCCGGTATGATTATCACCCGTGGGTTTGACCGCTGTTTACAACTCTGCCCAGAACCGTTCTGGCGTGGGCTAGCGCAACGGGTAAATAATCTCACCCTCAGCGGCGACGACGAACGCTGGGTTCGTCGGTTGTTGTTTGCCGAAGCTATGGTCTTGCGGCTAGATGACCAGGGAACGATTACCCTCAGCGAAGCCCTGCGCGGCTATGCCGGTATCGACCGTCAGGTAGTGTTGATTGGAATGGATCAGTATCTGGAGGTGTGGAATCCTGAACGATGGCAAGAATGCCAGGCTACGCTGGTAGCAGCAACCGGACGTTGGTCACGGCGTGACTGGGATATGGCCGTATCGTTACGCGATGGTTTTTCTTTATGATCGTATTTACTACAATACGTAGTAAAACGATGCAACGGTTGTTCATGTCGTGTTCTACTCTTACCACGCCTTGCTGGTCACCGTTGAGAACGAGAATCGTGGGGAGTCAAGCCCGAGCAACACGACCGACGGTGATTATTTTTTGTCGCCAAAATTACTACATACCATAGTAGAAAGGAAATGACTCATGACCATCTCAAGCCGATCTATGCTCTATTCCACGCTAAGCCGACCAACCACCAGCGCTGCGATTGCCCGTCAGCGCCTACGCAGCACACTGCAACTTGATCGGCGCGCGACCCATGACCCTCGTCTCGATCAGCAGTTGCTGAGTACGCTGCTGGGCGCGGACGTACCTCATGCATCGCGGCAAGAATGAAGTGTGGGACGCTTATCATCATTGTTGTGCTATGACGAACACAATGGCTGAATGGTGGTTCGTGGCCAGGATGTACACCGATTTGTTCGGATTGTTGTTGTTCTGGTTGTTTTCCAGGTGGCAGGTACTGGTGATCACCTTCAGCCCGCTCTCCTTCCCGCTCATTACTTTGATTCGGCGACTGCTACGTATGAGATCAATATACCAGCCCGTCTTACTTTCAATCGATTTTAGTTCGTATCAGCGCGGATTCTTTGTGCGCTGGGAAGCCAGTGAGGTGATCGATATTACTCAGAGCCAAATGCCAATGCCGATTGCCGAAGCCGATCTTCCCCTCGTATTGCGGGCCCTTGATGTTCTGCAAGACCCGGCATACCCGCATCCGTGGACAGCAGCACAGGAAGCGGTGTTCAGGTTCACCCAGAGCGAACAGGATCGCTTACGTGAACTCGATTTTTGGGACG
>NZ_JPIM01000212.1 GCF_000735195.1 Chloroflexus sp. MS-G | reverse complement strand
CGCAGCGGCTGAGCTTAGTACCGTCGGGTGCTTGCCCTGAAATGATCGAGAGGAAAGAGCAATGTCTTTTGTAACGTCGCTAAAAATACTCTTTGAGTATTTCTTATCAGTCTTTATATGGTCATTTTTGAATCCGTTTGGATTAGTACAGACTTTGCGACAAACAGTGGGACAATACATAGCTATTAGTCGATCTGTCGTGAAAGGTGTCATGTACGATGACACTGTAACTTTTGTTCTGCCATTCGAAGGAACCTGGAAAGTTGCGAATGGTGGTATTCGTAAACAAACATCCCATTCGTGGGATATCGTAGGACAAAGGTATGCTTATGATTTTGTAGTGGTTGACGATGCCGGGAAAACATATCGAGGTTCTTCAAACAGCCCAGAAAACTATCTGGCTTTTGGAAAACCTATCCTTGCAGCATCCGATGGGGTCGTAGTGGATGTGCGGAATGACATCAAGGATTATCATCGAGCAGGAACGGGATGGGTAGATATAAAAACTCCTGATATACGTGGAAACTATGTCGTGATAAAGCACGACTCTGGTAAATACACTCTTTACGCCCATCTAAAAGCGGGTAGTATAACGGTAAAAAAAGGCGAAGCTGTTGTCACAGGACAGAAGATAGGAGAATGTGGGCATTCAGGACATTCTTCAGAACCTCACTTGCATTTTCAACTACAAGATAGGGCAGACTTTTATACTGCTATTAGTCTGCCCATAAAGTTTCGGAATTTTGAGCGTCTGGAAAATGATACCCAAGAATGTATTGAACTTGGATATATTGAAAAAGACCAGATGGTGCACAATGTCAATACCTGTTGTTCAGGAATACTGGAGACTGTAGACTTTATAAAACCCAAAATCTCAGACTTGGTATGGAGCACGTTTGTCTTATTCTTTACGGTTCTCGGAATTTTCGTAGTTGTGGTGCGAATTATCGAATTCATTTTGAACATATTATAAAGCGTCCAACCCACGCTTCCACCTGACGCTGCTCCGCTGCGCCTCGTGGCGCAGGTGAAGCACAAGCCGTTAGCCCGCTCTAAATCCAACGATAGAGGAGGGTTCCTAATGAAATGCCCGAAGTGTCAAACAGAGTTGCTTGAGGCTGCGTTGGGGCCTTTCGCACCATTACTCAAAGTGGTGAAGAAAGGAGACGCCTTCGCCGAAAAGACAGGAATCGGAACTGTGCTAAGAGGATCCGATATCAAGCCGTATTATTGCCCATCCTGTGGGTATCTTGAGTTCTATGTTGTAGAACCAGAAAGGCTAAAGTAGATAGCTAATCGTTGTGTGGCCAATGGACACGTGCAGTCGTAGCACCGATAGGTGGCGTCGGCTGGAAGCGCCTGTTGGGTAGTCTTGATAAGCCCCAATGCCCAGAATAGATTGCTGCAGTTTTGTAATTCTCCGAAAGGTTGCTGGGCAGTGGTCCTGTATCTCAGTATATAGAGCGGGCTAACCTGCGCTTCCAGCCGACCGCTTCGCTCGCTGCGCTCGCTTCGCGGCGGCTGAAGCGCAGGTCGTTATACGGCGCGTCACCAGCAGAATGCAAAGTGGCGTGTGCGATCTGTGTCGCGTTCAGGCACGTGCTTCTTGACGTCAACGCGCACGCAGCGTCGTGTGTACGGGTGCGTGTGGCGGGCGGGTGTGCGCGGCAGGGTGCGTTGGCTTTGCCCAATCCGCACGCCGCATAACAAGCGCATCCAGTCGAACGCCTTCGGCTCGATCCCGCGTGTCATCTTGTTTGCGGGCTTGGTGGTGTGGGATGCGGTACCTTGCGTGGGGCGGCTGAACCGCAAGCCGTTGGACGGCTGTATCTGGACAGTAGTATTCTGTAGTGGCAGAGTCACGTGGATCAAGCATTCAACAAGTTGCGCAAGCAGGCGAGTATTTTGTCGCGGCTGAACGAAACAAACGCGGTGCATTTGCCGTGACTGTTGCTGGAAATATGCCCAAGATCGACATCATTGCGTCCAACTGCGATGACAGCCGCACCGTTTACATTCAAGTGAAGACGAAGCGTGGTGGGAAGAACTGGCATTCAAGTATCGTTGATAGTCAGCCAATGTCTCCAAAAGCCGATGAAACTCACTTTTGGGTGTTTGTCAATTTGGGTGATACCAACACACCCCCACGCTGCTGGATTGTGCCAGAATGGTGGATAAAAGATAATATCTACAAAACACACCAGGCGTATCTAAACAAACACGGTGGAATACGTCCTGGGAATCCCGATTCAACGCACCACTCGATTGATGAGCGCAGACTTGAACAGTGGAAAGACCGTTGGGACATTCTCGGCATCTTTGGTTAAGCAGGAAGATCGTAGTGCAAGAAAAGCCGCAATTGCAAGGGTTTGCCCAACACGCGCATCCGGCCAACAGCGCTTCGCTCGCTCGCGACGGCTAATGCGCGAGCCGTTAGCCGTCTTCTTGAATTCAAGAGAGCAAGCAGGCATTGTTCGATAGGCATAACTGAGTAACGAACCGGGAGAATTGACTATGGGCTACATCCAAGACAATCTAATGCCGAACGAAAAGGTCCTTTTTACTGCCAATGTGCATCCTGCTGTGTTTTTACCTTCAGTGTTTTCTTTCGTAGTGAGCGTCGGCTTCGTTGTTTACGCCCTTATGACAGGTGGTAAAGGTGATATGACATCGGGGTTACTTGCGGGGTTCTTGTTGCTAACCGCCATATGGTTTTTCCTATCCTCGATTTTTCTAGGAGTTCAGGCGTTGATCATTCTCCTTACAACCGAATTTGCTGTCACGAACGAGCGTGTGATTGCCAACCTGTAATCATCTCACAGCAAAGAGAGGTTTCAAACCGTCGAAATGAAACGCCGACTGCGCCACCTCCGAAGGTACAGAACACTTTACGCCTGCCCTAGGGTCATGGCTCACAGAAAGGCAGCATCGTGATGAGCTAATGGTGGAAGCAGGAACGGTCGGGTTGTGCCGAGATAATGTGCCAATGACCCGCGAAGGATTTGAGACAATCCGTGACGACATCTTTCTAGCTGCTAAGTTGGCTGAATACCTTGACTTTCAGGCGACAGGCGAATCTATTCCTTGCTTGAGTCCACCCTGATGAAGTATCGCTCCCCGATGCGAAGGCTCGAAGACACACATAGATGTTGCTGCGGGCGTTGCTCGGCGCGAAGCTCTATCACTGTCTCGGTCGGAGCTTAACATGCTGACAGCACAGAGTTCGTCGCACATAGACGGTCTATGAGTAGTTGGCTCAACCTCTATCGGTTCATATCAGCACGCCAACGAGGACAGGGTTGAAACCTGC
>NZ_JPIM01000211.1 GCF_000735195.1 Chloroflexus sp. MS-G | reverse complement strand
GAGGGGAAGAGCGGAGCAGGGGCGATCCTGCGGCTGTCCAGATCACCCCTCTCCCGCAGCGCGGCAGCGGGGCCGGGGGTGAGGAACACCCCTCTCCCGCAGCGCGGGAGAGGGGCTGGGGGTGAGGGCCGCCCGTCGTCGCCTTACACCGCTGAACATCGCGTAAAAGATACTATGGCAGCCACTGTTCCAGCCGATACGCACTGTCCCAGAACATCCACTCCAGGCGTGATGAATAGATAAAGGCATCGCGCATGCGCTGTTGTTGAGTCGCCGAGACCTGTTCGGCGAGGTTGTTGGTCAGCGCAATTGCCTGTTTGACCACCTCATCAAATTCTTGTCCGGCGTAGGTGTCGATCCACTTCTGATAGGGGTTGTTGGGGGCTGCTCGACGGTAGATGTCGTGACCGACTTCCCGATAGATCCAGAAACAGGGCAGGAGTGCCGCCATCCCTTCTTCATAACTACGAGTAGCTACGGTAGCCAGTAAGAAATTGGTATACGCAAAGCATGCCGGTGCTTGTTGGCGGGTTGGCGTATCGATCCCAAATTCGCGGAAATAGGTGTTATGCAACGAACGTTCGACAACCGCTACCCCTTCAGCAAAGTGAACAAACTGAAGAATCGCAGCTTCGTCAGGTGATCGTCCGGCCATTGTCGCTAGCGCTCGCGCAAAATCAGCCAGGTAGAGCGCGTCTTGCTGCATGTAGAAGGCGAATTTCTCGCGTGGGAGTGTACCCTGGGCCAATTCTTCATTAAAGGGGTGCTGAATAATCGCCTTGTAGATGTCGGTAATCGATTCCCAAAGTGTTTCGGTGAAACGCATCACAATCCTCCCTGCGTCTAGATGAGGCACTTGCCCGCAGGAAGCACATTGCACGAGAGGGGAAAAGCGGCGATACCGGGGGATATTGTTCAGATCCGTTCCGATTTCCTACGCCGGCATTACCCGGATCAGGTGCAAGGGTGCCTCTCAGCCTCGCATACATCGCGAAGCGCCCCTACGGAACATTTATAATATATCCGAAGACGAGCGTGCGTGTCAAGCGGTTTTTGGGTTCGTCAGGGCTGTTCGAGGTGTTCAGGTTTTGGTTGAGTTTGTTAACGGATGTTGTTCGTATCTGCATAACGAGACTACCGGTTTGCGCCGGATGGACATGTGAGAAAAGAACCCTTTGGAAGCGGGCATAATGAGAAGATTAGGAAATGAGAGGGACTGATGCTCTTGCTAACACCCTTCCGCTTTCCGTGAAGGTGAAGAAGAACCGCGCATCCCGGCACATCTCCTTTCCCTGCCCCTAGTGGGAGATTGAAAGGGGGTTGGGGGAAGGTGAGGAGGGGAAACTGTTCCTACCGTGCACTGCGTTGACGGCATGCTGATAGCGGGTGGAACAACGTGCAACCGTGGGGTTGCGAAAGACATTCCCTGGCGAACACCGACAAAACCCAAAAAACACCGGCGTTAATCTCTACTAACTGCTGTCAATCCGCTTACAGCGAGTCTATCGTGAACCATTGCGACAAATGCCTGAGTTGCCGCACAACGATAGCCGTGGTGGCGGAAGAGGAACCCAACCGTTCGTCGTGGGGTTGGGTCTACAAGTGGAATGCCAATAAGGTCGGGTTGATTACATAACACGAAAGAAGGTAACACAGTAGCCACTGAGAGTTGCCGTACCGCAGCCAGAATATTGCTAATCGTATTCATTTCGACCAGTACCTGTGGCTCTATTCCTGCCGTGTGGGCGCAACGATCCCACAACCGCCGGGTACAGAATGCAGGCGAGAGCAGGATCAACGGC
This sequence comes from Chloroflexus sp. MS-G, assembly GCF_000735195.1. Classification (GTDB taxonomy): domain Bacteria; phylum Chloroflexota; class Chloroflexia; order Chloroflexales; family Chloroflexaceae; genus Chloroflexus. The sequence goes on along the minus strand of NZ_JPIM01000211.1, from coordinate 1,583 downwards.
TGTTGGTGTAACGCCTGTACCGGTACTTGCGGAAGATGTGCCCACGGATGCTGCCTGCCAACGATCAGAACCAGCTCTTCCGTGAACAAGTCTTCACCTACAATTCCACTCGTCTCAGCAGGAGTGAAACTGATACCAAGTTGTAGTCGGCCTTCGGCTACACCCTGCTCAATATCGCTGGCCGCTAACTCTTCAATGTGTAGACGAATAGCTGGATAGGTTGTGGCAAAAGCCGCGACGAGATCTGGGATCAGGTAGGCGTTCACCGTCTGTACCACACCGATCTGTAGAACCCCCCGTTGTAAACCGGCCAGTTCAGCAAGTGCGGTTTGCGCTTCCGCCAATTCTTGCAAGGCACGACGAGCATGGGTGGCGAGGATTTCTCCAGCGGCAGTCAGGCGAATGCGTCGTCCGATTCGTTCAAGTAGCACTGCGCCGATTTCCTCTTCGAGCAACTTGATCTGTTGCGATAGAGCCGGTTGTGAAATGTAGAGCTTTTCAGCGGCACGGGTAAAGTGTCCTTCATCGACGACAGCCAGGAAATAACGTAGTTGGCGAAGTTCCATAGTCTGATAAGTGTAACTTATTGAAAAGATAAGAACCTTCTATTTTACTTATCATCATAGCGCGTCTAGACTGATCTTGTCAAACGCAAGATAAGAAAAATAACAAACCAGGGAGGGTAGCGATGAGTGATGTAACCATTCCCGGCTACACGTATGGCACGGCGGCAGTAGCCCAATCGCCGATCAGTGAGGAAGAATTTGCTTTGCTGAAACAAACCGTGTTGTGGAGTGATGAAGACGAGCAGTATTTGCGCATGGCGGGTGAGGTGCTTAAAGACCAGGTCGAGACGATCCTCGATCTGTGGTACGGTTTCGTCGGTTCACACCAACATCTGCTCTACTATTTTACCGGTCCTGATGGTCAGCCAATCGAACACTACCTGGCACGAGTGCGTCAACGTTTCGGGCAGTGGATCCTCGATACGTGCCAGCGCCCTTACGATCAGGATTGGTTAAACTATCAGATGGAGATTGCACTTCGTCACTACCGTACCAAGAAAAATCAGACTGACGATGTGTCGTCAGTGCCGATGATTCCATTGCGCTACATGATTGCCTTCATCTATCCCATAACTGCGACGATCAAAGATTTTCTCGCTCGCAAAGGACATTCGGTTACTGAAGTAGAGCACATGTATCAGGCCTGGTTCAAGTCAATTGTCCTGCAAGTGACGTTGTGGAGTTATCCATATGCTAAAGAAGGCGATTTCTGAGCGAGAACCGGGATAATTCCCTATTCGGATTGAGAAACCGCTCCAACGATACGGTGACGGGCATGATCGGCGAGAGCACGAGGAACTTGGTCGCCGATCGCAGTCGGAACAGGAAGCTACCGCTGCTGTGCTCGTTCCGCTTCCTTGCTGCTCTCCCCTTGCTCCTCACCTTACGGGTAGTGATAAGAACTGTGAAAAGCTCTATCGACACACACTGAGTCTTGACAGATACCGCAACAGCAGCATATAATATTGTTCAACTACGATCACGTGATTCGGTACGACAAATGAAAATGTGTGTAGA
>NZ_JPIM01000210.1 GCF_000735195.1 Chloroflexus sp. MS-G | reverse complement strand
TGTGCCGCTCATTGCCTGGCTCTTCCGCCTCGCCCGCAACCTCGCTATCGATGTGCGGCGCCGCCGCGGGCGGACCATTCCGTTCAGTGCGATGGTCGTGGCCGATTACAGCGCTGACGACGGCCAGTCCCATCTCACCCTCTTGGCCGAGAGCCAGGCGCTGCGGATGGCGCTAGCGAGCCTGCCGCCGACCTACCGCCAGGTGCTGCTCTTGCGCTTTGAGTACCATCTTTCGTTGCCGGAGACCGCCCGCCAGCTCGGACGCACGCTGGGTGCCACCAAAGCCCTCCAGACACGCGCCGTGCAACTCCTCCGCGAACGGATGAGCAGCAATGACCGGCCCGACGAGCGTCTCCCGTCGCCACCGATGGCGTAGTGCCGGTTCAGCATCTCCGGTCGCACTACGCGAGGGGCGGACGCACACCGCCCCTCCGTGGATACCATCAGGTGCTGCCCGACAGCACCCGGCAGGATTGTAGATGTGAGCACGCGGCGAGTCACTCCCGATAGCAAGTGATGGGACTGTTCCGAGGTGCGTCCTGCCTCGGAGGGATACGCCTGGAACAGGGTACACCGTCGGATGTGGTAGGGGCGGGGGCTCGATCTGCCCCAACCACAAGCGGGGGCAGGCAGGCGCTGCACGACGCACGACACCGGGATGGTCAGCGGCATCATGCGTGAACGACGCCCGTCCGTCGCTGCATCGGCAGCCGGTGGCCGCGCAACCCGCCCTCGCGGCGCCCCGCACCCATCAGCACCCCTTGATAAGCACGGCCCGTTGCCGCTTCCGGCACATCTCCGGCGAGCCGTTGCTGGCAATCGGTGTCATCGTCAGCCGATAGCCAATCCCGCGCATCGTGTGCACATAGCGCGTCTGCTGCGGATCCGGCTCCAGTTTCCGGCGCAGATAGTGCATCCGGGCTTGCACCAGGCATCTGAGATCAGGGTCACGCCGATGGTACAAGTGGACCGCAAGATCGCGATACCGGCACACCATCCCGTTGTACCGTGCGAGAGACGACAGCAGCCGGGCTTCTAAGAGCCTATCCGGAATACCCTGTCGCAGAAGAAGATCGGTTGGGGCGCAGCGGCGCTGCGTCCGTCCATCGATCAGGTTTCATCCGCTGTACGGTGAGACGATTATTCGGAGCGGCGCTTCGTACCGCTCACACCGGTATGCTCCACACCCGCAATTGCCGTGTTTTTTCGTGTAACTTTTTGGCCGCTCAAACGGTTTTTATATCGAGCACCGTTTTGAGCACCAGGAAGACACGATGAATGGGAAACACCACCCGCTGCCCGTTGCGCTGCCACCGTTGCCCCTGCATCCTGCCCAGCGCTGTGCTACAATACCGGCAGACCCACCTACCACAGCAAGGAGTAACCGTGATGACCCATCCTACCGTCACCACACCGGCGCCGCCACCGGCCGACGACCCCTTCCGCTACGGCTGGCGCTACGTCCGTCGGCCTACCCCCGACGACCCCGACCACCTCGAACCGGTGCCGCTCACCCTCGAAGATGTGTTGCATCCCGAAGAGGGAGACTTCATCGTGCACAGTGACCGCCACGAAACCGACCGGATGTACCTCACCGCAGTGCTGCGCGCTCGGCTCGAAGTGCACGGGCGGGCCATCGTGCTGAGCGACGTGCGGGTGGCGTGGGACGTGCCCGACCTGCGGCCGCACGGACCGGACGTGATGGTCATTCCGGGACTGCGCGAGCGGCGCGACTGGAGCACGTTTGACGTGGCGGAGGAGGGGGTGCGACCGGCGTTGATGATTGAAATCACCTCGCCAGAGACGCGAGAGAACGACGTGGTGTGGAAGGTGGCGCACTACGCACGGGCGGGGGTGGCGCAGTATGTGATTGTGGACAACATTGGACGGCGAGGAGAGCGACAGCTCCGGTTACTCGATTATCGGCTGGTGGGCGACACCTACCGGCTGCAACCGCCGGACGAGCGGGGGTGGGTGTATCTGGAGCTGGCCGACCTGTGGGTGGGGGTGGAAGGCGACCACGTGGTGTGCTACGCCGACGACGGCACGGCGTTTGGCGACTACGCGACGGTGGTACAGCAGGCGGCAGAAGCTGAGGCGCGAGCCCGACGCGAAGCCGCAGCGCGGGCGGAGGCGGAAGCACGAGCGCGAGCAGCGGAAGAACAGGCCCAGCGCGAAGCGGCAGCGCGGGCCGAGGCGGAAGTGCTGGCGCGTATAGCAGCGGAACAAGCACAACGAGAAGCGACAGTGCGGGCCGAGGCGGAAGTGCTGGCGCGTATAGCAGCGGAACAAGCACAACGCGAAGCGGCAGCGCGGGCCGAGGCGGAGGAACAAGCCCGACGCGAAGCGGCCGCACGGGCGGAGGCGGAGGAACAGGCCCGACGCGAAGCCGCAGCGCGGGCGGAGGCGGAGGAACAGGCCCAGCGGGAAGCGGCAGCGCGGGCCGAGCTTGAATCCCGTCTGCGTGAATTGGAAGCCAAGTTGCAGCGGTTACAGGGGACGTAGGCGCAAACACCACAACCGATGCGACGACAACACGCGGAGGTGCCCAACGCAGGTACCCCTTCGCGTTGGTGTTGCACCCGTGTCTATCTGACCGCAGTGTCCATTCCCTCGCCACTGTCGGTATCTCCGATACACTCCGTGCCTTCCTTCGCAATTGCCGCGTTTTTTCGTGTAACTTTTTGGCCGCTCAAACGCTTTCTTTATTGAGCACCGTTTTGAGCCCTAGGAAGACACGATGAATGGAAAACACCACCCGCTGCCCGTTGCGCTGCCGCCGTTGCCCCTGCACCCTGCCCAGCGCTGTGCTACAATACCGGCAGACCCACCTACCACACCAGGGAGGAATCGTGATGACCCATCCTACCGTCACCACACCGGCGCCGCCACCGGCCGACGACCCCTTCCGCTACGGCTGGCGCTACGTCCGTCGGCCTACCCCCGACGACCCCGACCACCTCGAACCGGTGCCGCTCACCCTCGAAGATGTGTTGCATCCCGAAGAGGGAGACTTCATCGTGCACAGTGACCGTCACGAAACCGACCGGATGTACCTCACCGCAGTGTTGCGCGCCCGGCTCGAAGCGCACGGGCGGGCCATCGTGCTGAGTGATGTGCGGGTGGCGTGGGACGTGCCCAACCTGCGGCCGCACGGGCCGGACGTGATGGTCATTCCGGGACTGCGCGAGCGGCGCGACTGGAGCACGTTTGACGTGGCGGAGGAGGGGGTGCGACCGGCGTTGATGATTGAAATCACCTCGCCGGAGACGCGGGAGAACGACGTGGTGTGGAAGGTGGCGCACTACGCACGGGCGGGGGTGGCGCAGTATGTGATTGTGGACAACGTTGGACGGCGGGGGGAGCGGCAGCTCCGGTTGCTCGACTATCGGCTGGTGGGGGAGACCTACCGGCTGCAACCGTCGGAC
>NZ_JPIM01000209.1 GCF_000735195.1 Chloroflexus sp. MS-G | reverse complement strand
ATCGTCTCAGGCATCGTCAGGATCAACCGGTAGCCACGGGCTGCCGCTACCAGTGCCAGGCCGATACCAGTATTCCCACTTGTCGGCTCGATAATGACCGTCTCGCCAGGCCGAATGCGACCTTCACGCTCAGCAGCGTCAATCATCGCCAGACCGATCCGATCCTTGACCGAGCCAGCCGGGTTGAAAAACTCGAGTTTGGCGACTACAGTTGCATGCGTGTCGTTTACGCGATTCAGGCGCACGAGTGGGGTGTTGCCGATGAGTTCGGTGATAGAGTTGTAGATACGGGCCACGGTAGGCTCCTTTGCACTAAACAGCGATGAACTTCTGTGTCTATTGTACGCAGATAGACGTAGAATGTCAATTTCTTGTGCAAGAAAGTCAAGTTTTAGAATGACAACAAAACGTGAAGATCATGCTATACTTGGCAACACAATCACGAACCATTGCGAGACAGAGAGGAAACCATTATGCGCGGTCGTGCAGTACGGGCGGTTGATCGAGCCGGGGGCGGAGAAGAGGCCATCCGCCTGACTCGCTGTGCAGGAACCTGGCTGGCCGACCCACCTGATGCAGCCGAACAAGAGCGTATTGCTGCGGCAGTACGTGCGCTGAATGGTCAACGAACATTGGCCCTTGAAATGCACCGTGATCCGGCAGCACTCGATACCTACTGTGTTGAACTCTTTCGTGATCCGATGTTCGATCCCCTGCACATCGGGCCAGAGATCATTCGTCGGATTATCGATAAGCTGGGTGAACCACCGGTCACCGATGAGACAAACATTACTGCCTTCTCAACCTATTTGCAGCAGGCAGTGCTCCTCTTCGCCTTACCCAATCCACGACGCCTCCTGGCAGCACAGTTACGTCGCTATCTCCCCCGCTTTACCGAAGCTGGCGACTGGAAAGCGGCAGTGGCTATCGATTACAGTGCGTTCCGTACTTCGCTTGGGAACGAGGTGACGCCATTCCTCGCCCAGATGACTCTCGCCGGACTGGCCGATTATTACGACGAATTGCCAGACTCCTGAACGGCAACGGTATACCAGGTGCTCTTCGCCTCTTAGAGCCTATCCGCATATCTTATATCGTCGCGTTTATGACGGATGAACCTGGCCCCAGTAGGGCGAGGCAACGCCTCGCCCCTACCAGTATCATACCGACGCTGCCACCTCGCAGCGCCGCCCCGCCAGGACGATAGCCGCGGGATGTGCCTGATGGCTGCGCCGCGCCCTTACCAATCTTCTGCTGCGATAGAAGATTTCGCGCCAGGTGCCTATCTGGTTAATCGTCTCACGGTGCAACGACGTTTGGTTTCCAGTTGCAACAATGAAAAATTATGGTATAATGCCTGCGCGTCAGGCCCCCATCGTCTAGTGGCCTAGGACATCACCCTTTCAAGGTGGAGATCGCGGGTTCGAATCCCGCTGGGGGCACCACGTAAGCGCACTGAACCGCCAGTGCGCTTTTTTGTTGATGACCTATTCTTCTGGGACTGACAGAATAGCAGTACTGCATTGCTGTTTAAAATCCTCACGGCAGAGAAAAGCAGCAAACACAGCTACCTTTCCGCAAGAGATTTTTTCTCAGAATCAGTGCACCCCACCTGAAGGAAGGGCTTTTTAAACGATCCTGAACGTGGCTTCACTGCAACGATAGCGGGAGACACGACATAAATGGCATCCAGGCGTTCACGACGATCCCTATCTCGTGCCGTCTGCTGGCAGCCAGGCCCCCTCGCTGCTCCTCACTGCCATGGCATTGGTCGTGCGCCCGTCAACGCTGATTGCCTACCCGACGCTCGGTGTGCACGTTGTATGAAGGGAAGAGGAGGAAGGCGTGAGGGAGCTTAAGCTCGCGCAGGGCATCTAGAGGTCTGCTACGGCGTGGTTGTGAATCGCCTCTTCTGCTCTTGTTTCTCTTCACTCCTTGCCAAATCTGGACAAAATATGTGCAATGTATTGACAAAAGCTGTGAAAGGTCATATAATTTGCGTAGTTAACCTTTTGAGTTGCAATCTATCTCATTGAGAAGAATGGGAACACATCCTATGAAATCACGTTCGTCGTTAACGTTCATTTTCCTGACAATTTTCATCGACCTGCTCGGCATCGGTATTGTGTTACCGTTGCTGCCCGAATACGTCAAAATTGTTGAACGATCAACATGGCCATGGCTGGCTGAAAATCGCGCCCTGATCGTTGGTGCCCTGACGGCTTCGTATGCGTTAATGCAGTTTCTCTTTGCGCCAGTTTTAGGTGCTCTCAGTGACCGGTTTGGCCGCCGACCGGTCCTGCTGCTCAGCCTGATGGGTACCGGTCTGAGTTATCTGGTTTTTGCGCTCACCGAGAATCTGACGTTTCTCGGTGTGGAAACGGTCATCGGCTTGCTATTTCTAGCCCGTATAGTTGCTGGCATTATGGGGGCGAGTATCAGTACGGCGCAGGCCTACATTGCCGACGTCACACCACCGAATGAGCGTGCACGTGGTCTAGGCATGATCGGTGCAGCTTTTGGCCTTGGTTTTATGCTTGGCCCTGCACTGGGGGGTATACTGTCCAACGTAAGTTTACAGGCGCCAGCTCTCTTTGCGGCGCTGCTCAGCTTTGCCAATGTGACATTCGGTTTCTTCCGCCTGCCTGAGTCACTCCCGGCTGATAAGCGGTCACAGGCACAGAAGCGCAATCTTAATCCAATTAGTCGTCTGATGGCAGTTGCCGGTGATGCTCGTGTGCAGCCGTTCATCCTGGGGAGTGTGCTGTTCAACCTGGCCTTCGCCGGTTTACAGAGCAATTTCCCGGTCTATAGTGATGTACGGTTTAATTTTAGCCCTCAGCAAAATGCCTTCATCTTCGCTTTCATCGGTTTAATCGCAGTCATTGTTCAGGGTTTTCTCATCAGAAAGCTTGTCGCTCGTTTTGGCGAAGCCCGCCTGACCATTGCCGGTTTAAGTCTGATGGCCATTGGCTTTGCTGCAACCGGGCTTGCTACTGCGGGTTGGATGCTCTTCCCGGCTATCGGTCTGGTCGCGTTGGGAAGTGGTATGGTTACCCCCTCGCTTACCAGTCTGGTTTCGCAGTCGGTAACGGCTACCGAGCAAGGCTCCATCCTGGGTGGGGTACAATCCTTCAACAGCTTGATGATGGTGGCCGGTCCGCTCCTAGCAGGCTTACTGTTTGACCTTCTAGGCCCTGGTGCACCGTATATCTTTGGTGCTGGACTACTGACCGCAGCATTGACCGTTCTGTTTAGCGCACTGCGCGAGCGGTTCAGCGGACGGTCGCAGCCTGAAGTGGCAACAATATCTGCCGAGTCGATGGTAAATGTTGAGCAGACTTAATAGTCCGTAAACTAAGTTCTCTTGCATTCCGAGGTGATATCGGATAGACTGGTGGTATGAAAAAAGATCACCTGACTCTGACAGAGAACGACCGCACCACGCTTGAAGGACTGCTTGCCAAAGGTACGCTCGCGGTCAAGACTTTCAAGCGCGCGAC
>NZ_JPIM01000208.1 GCF_000735195.1 Chloroflexus sp. MS-G | reverse complement strand
GGCCCGCATCGTGCGATTAACGCAGAGTGGAAAAGACGCCGCATTCAACACAATTGAAACGTCTCCTGCCTGGCCCGCATCGTGCGAAACGTAGAGTGGAAAAGGGCAATGTAAAAACTATTGGGTCTGTTCGATCACGCTCTCAGCCAGGGTTGAAAGACATGTGGAGCCTATCCGAAATATCTCGTCGCAGAACATGACATGAAGGTCAGCACAGGTTGCCCTGCCCCGTGCTGATGTGAATACCGTAGTGCTAGGATGTGCCGATGGTCGAATGACCAAAGTGCTGCTCACTAGTCAGGGTGTGAGACGATGACGCGATGCATACTATCCATACCACACGGGTCAGGAGAGCATCCGTTCTTACCCATACCCACCACACTGCCGTGAGAACATGGAGATGTAAGACACAGATGCACATGATAGCTCATACGGGATGTACATCGTGAGCATCGGATATGCTTTCCATCGGTGATACCCACTTGTAGGGTTACTGTGCCGTCGTGCCTCTAATGGTTTGGGGTTTGCCCGGTGAGACGATAAACGCAGCAATCCTTCAGAAAGGGACGCCATCCTATGTCCGAATGTGAAATCAGATTGCCGATTACCGGTATGACCTGTGCGAGTTGTTCGGCACGGGTCGAAAAGGCATTGCGTAAAGTACCGGGTGTTCTGACCGCCGAGGTCAATCTGGCGAGTGAACAGGCGTTGGTGCGTTATGATCCGACGCAGACGCAGCCTGAGCTGTTGCAGCAGACCGTTGAGCAGGCCGGTTATGGCGTGGTTGTTGACGAAGTAACCTTGCCGATTACCGGTATGACCTGTGCGAGTTGTTCGGCGCGGGTTAAGAAGGCGTTACGTAAGATACCAGGTGTATTGTCTGCCGAGGTCAATCTGGCGAGTGAGCAGGCGTTGGTGCGCTATGTGCCAGGTATGGTTGAACGCTCCAGGCTGGTAACGGCGGTTGAAGAAGCCGGGTACGGCGTTATTGAGTCTGCTGATGTCGGTGAAGCTGGCGAAGATGTTGAAGCACGGGTTCGCGAAGCCGAGATGAGCGAGCGACGGCGGCGATTGTTGGTCGGTATTGTCTTTGGGTTGCCGCTATTTGTGCTGTCGATGGCGCGAGATGTTGGTCTGATAACGCCGTGGCTGGTTGGTGATGGGGCGGCGATGATGGCGGTAATGCGCGATGCAACGATGTCTGAAATGATGGCGATGGTTGCAGCGCGTGACGATCTGCTGAACTGGCTGTTCCTAATACTGGCTACACCGGTTCAATTCTACGCGGGGCGCGATTTCTACCGCTACGCCTGGCGGGCACTACGTGCACGTACTGCTACCATGGATACGCTGATCGCTCTCGGTTCGTCGGCTGCCTATGTGTACAGTCTGGCGATCTTGATCAGCGGGATGCCTGGTCATGTCTATTTTGAGACGGCAGCGCTGATTATTACGCTGATCTTGGTCGGTAAATATCTTGAGGCGCGAGCAAAAGGGCAAACGAGTGCTGCGATTAAAGCCCTGATCGGACTTCAGCCGAAAACGGCACGAGTAGTACGTGGTGGACAAGAGGTTGATGTGCCGCTCACTGAAGTACGGGTTGGTGAGATGGTCATTGTACGTCCGGGTGAGAAGATTCCCGTTGATGGGGTCATTGTTACCGGCGAATCGACGATCGATGAGAGTATGCTAACCGGTGAGAGTCTACCGGTTGAAAAGCAGGCTGGCGATCCGGTTTTTGGGGGGACGATCAACCGTAGTGGTAGTTTCCAGATGCGAGCGACGCGGATTGGCAAAGATTCGGCTCTGGCGCAGATTGTGCGGCTGGTACAAGAGGCGCTGGGTTCAAAAGCGCCGGTGCAGGCATTGGTTGATCGTGTTTCAGCCGTGTTTGTGCCCATTGTGATAGCCATCGCTCTGATCACGTTTCTCGGTTGGTTATGGGCCGGGGTCGGTTTGACGCAGGCACTTATTTTTGCGGTGGCGGTATTGGTGATCGCCTGCCCGTGCGCGTTGGGTTTAGCGACTCCAACTGCCATCATGGTTGGGACGGGTACCGGTGCAGCGCATGGCATCCTGATCCGCAACGCCGAGGCTCTGGAGCGAGCAGCTACCTTGCAAATGGTGGTGTTCGACAAGACCGGTACGATCACGCATGGTCGTCCTGAAGTTACCGATATTGTGACAGTAACCAGGCCGGTATTGGTTCAGGGCATGCACAGTGCGCAGGTAACCGATCAGGAACTCCTGCAATTAGCGGCAGCAGCAGAAAGCCGAAGTGAGCATCCATTAGGGGTTGCCATTGTCAAGGCGGCGCAGGCCCGTGGGCTGACGGTCGAACGACCGACGCGCTTCCAGGCAGTTAGTGGCGCCGGGGTCGAGGCTGAGGTGCATGGGCAAAGGGTCCTGATCGGTACGGTGCGCTGGTTGCAGACGTATGGGCTGGATGTAGCACCGGTGCAAGCATTGGTTGATCAGTTACAGGAAGGCGGTAAGACGGCAATCGTTGTGGCAGTTGATGGTGAGGTTTGGGGCGTGATCGCCTTAGCCGATACGGTCAAGCCAACCGCAGCAGAGGCGGTAACCCAGTTGCGGCAGCTTGGGATCGCGGTTGCCTTGCTAACCGGTGATAATCAGCGCACGGCAGCCGCTATTGCAGCAGCAGTTGGCATTCCGCTAACCGCTGTGTATGCCGAAGTAAAGCCAGATGAAAAAGCGGCAGTTGTAGCGCGCTTGCAACAGGGTGGAGAGGCCGGTAAGCCGCAACGAGTAGCTATGGTTGGCGACGGGATCAACGATGCCCCAGCTCTGGCTCAGGCCGATGTTGGGATTGCGATGGGGAGTGGTACTGACGTGGCGATGGAAACGGCTGACATTACATTAATGCGCAGCGATCCGCGCGGAGTTGCTCAGGCTATCAGGCTTAGTCGCGCCACGGTACGCACCATTCGCTGGAATCTCTTTTGGGCTTTTGCCTACAATGTCGTATTGATCCCGGTGGCAGCAGGAGTTTTCTACCCCTTCACCGGCTGGCAGTTGAGCCCAGTACTGGCAGCGGCAGCAATGGCCTTTTCGTCAGTTTTCGTTGTCAGCAATTCGCTGCGGCTACGGCGGGTGAATATGACCTAAGCAAGGTGAGGGTGTCCTCACAGCACTGCGTGATTGCCAACGGTCGTATTGTGTTCAAGACATATTCTGTTAACGTGAGGATTTTCAACGTTTTTCCCGGTCACCAGCAGAGAGAAGCGGAGGGTCGGTTACTTAATGCGTCCGCAGCGCACGATAAGGTGCTGCGCTTCCCATGCCGATGCTAGTCTACAGCAAACCTTCACTTGTTTTGCCGATGATACCTTTTACCGCAGCGGTCGGGGCGGCTTCCCAACCTGCCCCCGATAGGTGCTGATGCTCCAGCCGATGGGTTCTTGCCGCGTATCAAGGCGACCGTGTGGACTAAGAACCTGATCAGAAACCCAGATTTCTCATCGGGCACGTACCATACCTGTGAAACCATCGCATGGAAGGTTACCAATATGCTTTCGCACC
>NZ_JPIM01000207.1 GCF_000735195.1 Chloroflexus sp. MS-G | reverse complement strand
GGGGAGTTTTTTGATCAGACTCTAATGGCAGGTCAGGGCAAAGGCCTGGCTGACCCTATCTGCCCAACCTCCTGTGCCCCTACGTTTTGGCGTCAACCGATACGTCCGATACGTCTCCTACTACGCCCGCACTTCCTGACGTTGAAACAGGATGTAACCGACGGCAAAAAGCACAATTGTGGCCGCAATCAGACCGGTTGCATGGGGCCATGTCAGCAGAATGCTCTGTGCAGCCGGTAGCGGCGTTCCCGGAATAGCATTGTGTAACTGAATGGGTAAGATCAACCCCAGTGCACGCACAGCCGGATTAAGCATCGCTAGTGCCACCTCTGAGAAGAGCGTATTAGGTGAGAGCCGGGTTAGCATCAGCTCAAGCTGAATCTGGTTGACCAGTGCCTGAAGATCACCGGGCGGAACCGGTTGCAGTGTGCGTGCCAGGAGACTAGCTATAATACCCCAGAAGACGGTGAAGAAGAGCCAGACGGCAATTGCCGCCAGAGCTGCGGTTGCTGGCTGGCGAAAGATTATTGAAAAGAGCATTGCTAATGCCAACCAGATTCCGCCGTAAAAGATGGTGACTAGCAGAAACCATAGCATCCGCACGGTCTCTTCACCGGTTGGCGGCACACCCAACTGCAATAGTCCCATTCCAATGATCAATAACCAGATCGCTGCCAGCGCCAGCGCCAGTGTCCCTAAACCGGCCAGAAACTTACCCATCAAGAGGGCATCGCGATAGATCGGTTGAGCCAATACCTTCGACAACGTGCGCTGGTTAAACTCACCATTTATCGAGTCGAAGGCCAGCGCAATGGCCAGCAAAGGCACCAGCAAACCGAGAAAACCGACAAATGCCGGTAGTGGATCGCGAGCAGTGGTAAACAAACGCAAAAACAGGAATTGATCACCACTGCCGGTACCGGCCCGCAGATTTTGCGCTGCTGCGTAAACCGTTCCAAAAGCGGTGAGCAAAATCAACGCCTCCAGGATCAGCATGCGCACACTGGTCAAGTAATCGGCCATTTCTTTCGCTACAACGGCCCACAACCCTGTCCAGGGCGATCCTTCGCGCTGCTGACGAGCCGGCGTACTACTACGTTGTCGCTGCATAGGCTGCTCCTTTCTTGAAGTAGCGAGCGTAGACCTCATCAAGACTAGGAGTGTCAATGCTTAAGCCTAGCAACCGACCGCCTACTTCGACCACTTTCCGTGCGATCTCGGCTCGCAGATCGGCACGTGCTTCGATGTCGTAGAAGCGTGTGCCTTCCTGAGATACACTTAGCACATCGGGAAGCGCACGCAGAGCCGTCGCGACCGCATCACCGCCCTCTACTTCGAGATGAATGCGGTATGCACCGCCCAACACTCGTTGCGCCAGCTCGCTGACCGTCCCTTCCAGTACCATTCGACCTTTGTGGAACAGACCAACCCGATCACAGACCGCCTGCACCTGTTGTAGCAGATGCGACGAAAGCAACATCGTGATCCCACTCGTCTTCAATTGTCGAATCAGATCGAGAAATTCACGTACCGCTTCCGGATCGAGCGCCAACGTCGGCTCGTCCATGATGATAAGTTGCGGTTGTTTGATCAACACCTCAGCCACACCCAGGCGCTGACGCATACCGCGCGAAAATGTTTTGACCCGACGGTCAGCAACCTGGCTCAAACCTACCTGTTCGAGCGCAGCGTTGATCCGTCGACTCATTTCCGGCTCGCGCATACCGTTCAGTTTCGCAATATAATTCAGATTCTCGCGAGCGGTAAGGTTATCGTAAAACCCGACCTGATCGGGCAGATAGCCAACCCGTGCCTTTACGCTCAGAGGCTGACGTGCCGGGTCTAAGCCAAGTACCCGCACACTCCCGCTGGTTGGCTCAGTCAGGCCGAGAAGCATCAAAATTGTCGTCGTTTTACCGGCGCCGTTTGGACCTAACAGACCGAACACTTCACCCTTTCGCACCGTTAAATTGAGATTATCAACAGCGGTGAACGAGCCGTACTGTTTGGTAAGGTCACGGCACTCTACTACAACCTCTGCCATATCACCACCTCATAGGATAGAGGAGTGAGAAGTGAGAGGTGACGAGTATTGAAACATCCTCATCTCACAACCTTCTCGCTTCTCATCCTCTTATAGACTGCTCAGCGACGACCAAAGCGCATCACGGCCAGACCAACCCCAACGACCGCAACGGCGATAAGTGCAATCCCAACCAGACCCCATAGGGTTGATGTTAGCACGGTGAAGCGGAATTCACTGGTCGCTGCTGAAGCCTCAGCCGGACGTGCAGTAAATGTCACCAGATAGTCGCCCGAAATGGCCTGATTCGAGGGCTGTACTTTAGCCGTCACTTCGATCTCCTGATTGGCTGCCAGCTCTGCAATCTGCTTCGGCTCAAACTCAACCGTCCAGCCGACAGGTGGTGATGCACTCAGTTCAATATTGCGCGCTGGTGCACTTCCTGTGTTACGCACAACCAGCTTTACTTCAGTTTGTTCACCAATACGAGCCTCACCGGAAAGTCGTCCATCTGGAGTTGTAAGCACGAGCTGTGGCTGACCGGTAACATCGGCCACCAAGCGTGTGGTTGCCTGAAGATCACCGCCGCGCGCCAGGATATTGATCTCGTATGTACCGGCCGGAACATCGGTGAACGGGCGCACCTCAATGCTTAAGCTCTTCGACTCATTTGGACCAAACGGCACGCTGGTAATACTCTGACCAGAGAGCTTAAAATCAACCTGGAATCCACGTGGAGCTTCGGCCAGTAAGCTTACCGGCACTTCTTCACTACTCTCATTCTTGAGAGTTACATTGTAGCGGAAGGTGGTTGTGGGAGAACCGCGCAGAGTCGGTAGATCAACCTTGAACGAGAGACCAGCCGGATTCGTCGTCTTTTCTTTGAGCGTTAACGCAATCGGTAGTGTAACCTCTTGTGCCACACCGGTTGCCACTGCCACCATACGGTATTCACCGGCCTTGACATCGTTCGGCGGCTCAATTCGCAGATCGAACGTAGCATTATTATTCGGTTCAACGTACACCGATTGGATCACCCGTCCATCACCGCGGAATGTAGCATTCCAGCCAGTCGGCACATCACGCAAACCGAGCCGAACGATCTGCGGCGTCGTCTCAGTTCCGAGCGTCAGCTTAAAGGTGATCGTATCGCCAACGGTAGCTTCCTGATCCGGATAACGAGTGTAGAAGAAGAGACTACGCTGGCCCTCTTGAGCCAGTGCTGGCGCTGCACCTGCAACCATGAGCAACGCCAACAAAACAAGGACGCTAATCATGCGAAGTACGCGCATCGTCTACCTCCCTTGTGTGCGCAACTGAGTGTCTGTTGCAATGATCCACTCAATTCTGGCAAGATAGACGGTCAGGATTAGAAGAAGGTTAACAGAGTATTAGTGTTGTCTATGAAGTAAATGTCGAACTCGGTTTACAAGCGGCAACGAAAATCAAGCTGATAGATTGAATGTTCTAATGTTGCCAGGAGCCACCTAGTATAATCAACCTTTCAACCGATAGGAGCAAGTTTTACACTTACCTGCTGATGTTCTAATGCTGTCAAAATAGGGAACACGTAGCACGCACCTTA
>NZ_JPIM01000206.1 GCF_000735195.1 Chloroflexus sp. MS-G | reverse complement strand
CCAAAAGCGGGCGCGCCGCCGCGTACTCGCCGAGCCGTTGAAGAATTGCTGCCGTCGCGGATAGCAAGCGGGCGGCCACCTGATCGCTCAGGCGTGTCTCGTGCTGACACACCGCCACATAGTGCGGACGGTAAGGGATACTTGCCAGCGGTGTGCGCTCGAAGGCGTCCTGCAGATGATCACTGACCTTTAGCATCGCTACGACCGTTGCCGCTAGCGTTTCCTCTGGCGCCGGATCACACCCTCGCACAAAGGCCGCTGTCAACCGGTGAAGTTGTACCTCGCGTTGGTCGATCAATCCAACCGCACGCAATCGGCGTAGCATCGGATCGACCGCCGCCTGATCGTTGGTATCGCTACCGACGATGGCAATCAGCAACGGGAATGGTACCGGCTCTGGCGCCAGCCAGGCCAGACGGTGCAGCAGGGTCAACGCTGCCGCATCGCGGGTCTGGTCTAGTCGTTGGTAGCTTAAAGCGAGAGCAGCAGCGACACCGTGACGGTAAGCCGTTGGTAAGCCACTCTCGGCTGCCTGTTCGTCACCAAGTGAAGGATGGGCAAGGATCGTTTGCTTCAGCCGCTGATCATACGCATCGAGTGACAGATTGGGTGAATCTTCCAGGTAGGCGCCGGCTAACGCCAGGGCCAGCGGGAGATCACCTAGCAGTTCACAGATTGTATCAGCCGTTTGCCGCTGCGCATCGTCGGCCAGGAGTGCTGCAATCGTGGTTTGGCGGGCTTTGGCCCGTGGCCCCAACAGGATCAGATAGCTATCGCTACGTTCGGTCGGGCGGAGTGGCAGTAGATGAACGTCATCTGTTGCCCGCCAATCACTCCGCCGACTGGTGACGAGCACCTGCGTACCGCCGGTCGTTGGTCGCCATTGTTGCAGCAACGTCCGCTCTTCCAGATTATCGAAGATGAGCAGACGACGGATCGGTTCTTGCCAGGCCCGCTGCACTGCCCGTACCTGATCCTCCAGGCTCAAACCGTTCCAGCCCGGCAGGTTCAACCCATCCACACCACCGCAGGCAGCGATCTGCGCCGCTACCTGGTCAGGGGTGCTCATATCCAGCCAAAAGACACCACCCGGAAAGTGACGGCGCAGACGATGGGCACATTCACTGGCCAGTTGACTCTTACCCACACCGGCCATACCGGTGATCACAACCGTAACCGCTTCCGCGCCACACAGGGTTTGTTCAAGCTCGGCAAGTTCACGCTCACGTCCGCAGAAAAGCGGGTTGCGCCGATAGGGAACTTTAAATGGGGCAACCGTCAGTGGCGTGGGGTGTGTTGGCTCCCATATCTGACCATCGCGCCAGCGGTTGAAGAGCGTCACCCGCCACCAGTCCGCACGCTGTTGCTGAGCGGCAGCCAGCCGTGCGCGTTGCAACGCACGGTCAATCCGTCCTTCCTGGCGGAGATCGTGAAACAGGTTGTCAAGAATGATCGCTGCCGTGTCCATGGTCAGTGCGCCGTAAGCGGCAACCACTGCCGGCACACCCGCACGGGCTAGGCGCGGACCTAAAGCACCCCAGCTATGGTCATCCATCCCTGCCCCGGCGCAACTGACCAGCACGACCAGCCGTGGGCCATCTGCACCGCGACTACGCAGAAGCGCGGCCAGGTCATCGCCAGAGCGACGGGCAGTGTTCCCTTGGTCGTCGATCAAATACAGCCATGGCTGACTGTCCACCAGTCTGCCGTGCGCCACCAGGATCAAAATGTCGTAGCCGCTGCTCAGCTCAGTGGTAAGACGCTGCCAGGTTGCCGGAATTACCGTCACGCCCGAACCGCCCCACGCTGCCTGTACCATACCTTCGTATGCCGAGCGGTCAATCGGCGCCAGCTTCCACCGTTCGGCATCGTTGGGGTCGGCAATCGCCAGCAAGACACGCTGCTCGCCTGCTGCTCGGCGTGATGGTAATGACGGTGGTGCAACATCGTCTACCGGCACATATCGGCTCAACCAGAGCTGCCCGTCGCTACCGAGCGGTTGATGACTTACCGGATCGACGAGCAGCTCCCAGCGTATGGCTTGCAGGTGTTCGGGCAGAATCAGATGTAAACGCAGCGCAGCGCTGGGATCACGATTGAGCGCTGCCGCTCGCAATTCGCGGTAGGTAGCGATCGCTTGCGGATCGGCGAAGAGGGCGTCGCGCAATGCTGCACCATACGCCAGCGGGTTGCTTCCCAATAACGAACGCAGACGCGCTTCATCAAACAAGCCGCAACGGAAGGTGGCCTGTGGCGGCCGATAGATTTGCTCATTGAGCAGTTCCATACGAACAGCAAGGCCGTGCTGGTCGGTCGGAACAAGTTCAAGGGTCAGCGTTGATGGCAGCATTGTCTTACGCTCCGGCTACAGGGGGAAGCACTATTGGCGTCAATTTCTGACCCGAAACTGTCTGACGATATACCACAGCGCTACTACTGAAAGCACGATACCGCCGAAACCAACGTATGTGATGTCAGTAGGGGCAATGCTTATGAGAACGGCTATGGCCAGGTTCAGGATAGCCAGAACCAGCGCCATGACCAGCGCCCAGCGCTTCTCTTGCCAGAGACCGACGGCACATACCAACAGCAAGACCGCGAAGATCAGCGAGGGTATCCCGAAGATAATCGCGACCTGTGCGGCCAGCCCTTCCATCCCGCGACCTGAAATATTCGTCAGGCCAAAGAACAACATAAGAAGACTGAAGACAGCCCACAGTGCTCCGTATACACCAACGATGATCGGGAAGAGTCGACGATTTTGAGATTGGGGATACATAGAGAACCCTCGTTGCTCGTTAGGTGACTTCGAGGGCATATTATACATTATCTACCGATACAATGACAAGCATGAGTGGGGGGATACCTGGGAGCGCGGGCCTCCGGCCCGCATCCGACCCGGCGCACGATCTGCCACATTCCTCATCTCTGCACGCGAGCGGGGTTGCGGGTAACGCCAGCAAACAGTCTGGAGGTGTGGCACGCAAGGGGCGTAGGGGAGATGGTCTCCTGAGATGCGAACCGCTAGCTTCTCGCCCCCGCGCACCTGGAGCAACCGCGGGTGGACACCTGGGAGCGTGGGCCTCCGGCCCGCATCCGACCCGGCGCACGATCTGCCACCCTCCTCCGCTAGCTTCTCGCCCCCGCGCACCTGGAGCAACCGCGGGTGGACACCTGGGAGCGCGGGCCTCCGGCCCGCATCCGACCCGGCGTGGTATGTCAACTGAACAATCGCCCCATTCCCGCTGCACAACGGGCTATTGCCGCGCAGCCCGCGTTGGCGTTCTCCCTCCCTGGCAAATATAACGAAAGCGTTGAAAAGCTCTATGGGAAGGATGACTTTCATCTTCGCCGTGCGAGAGCAATCCCCGCACAAATACACATCCCACCGCAAGGGGTGGGATGCCTAGTGCGGAGCGGGCGACGCGACTCGAACGCGCGACCATCTGCTTGGAAGGCAGATGCTCTACCACCTGAGCTACGCCCGCACAACTTATTGCGCCATTACTGTAGCACAATCTGACCAGATTCGCAAGTCAGTAAGGAACGACGACCGGCGCTTTTCAACATCTTCCTCCCCAGGGTAAGAAGCGGATAACCAGAACTGTTCAACATCTTCCTCCCTCTGGC
>NZ_JPIM01000205.1 GCF_000735195.1 Chloroflexus sp. MS-G | reverse complement strand
CTGCGGGAGCGAGGTGATTTGGTTCGTGAACTCGGTATCGTTAAAGACGCAGGAGCGCCACTGCTACGCTCAACTCCCCCCTTCCTCTCCCTGCATGAGAGCGGCAGCGGGCTGGGGGGAAGGTGAGGGAGCACCCTCCCCCCTTCCTCTCCGGCAGCGTGGGAGAGGAAGGGGGGCTGGGGGGGAAGGTGAGGGCGTGCCCTACCCCCCTTCCTCTCCGGCAGCGTGGGAGAGGAAGGGGGGCTGGGGGGGAAGGTGAGGGCGTGCCGACACCGCACGTCACAGATCCAGCGTATGCTGCATCGAGAGCGATTGGCGCTGTTCGTACATCAACCGCGCAATCTCGCTCCAGCTCTGCACCAGCGCATTGTAGGCAAAGGCTTCATCCGGGCGTTTGTTGCGCTCGCAGATGGTGTAGAGCCGGTAGGCCAGTTCGCGCGCCACGTCGGCCCGCCTGCCCAGCTTCGCCGCCAACGCTGCCGCCGCCATTTCACCGCCCGTTTCCAGCACCCGGATCAGATGATGGAGGGCTTCCCAATGCGTGACCCGGCTATCACTGGCCGGGTCCCAGGTGGCCGGGAGTTCTGCCGGTCTGAGCAGGCGCACCTTGCCCCGTTTCGCTTCGACCATCCCGGCGGCCACCAGCCCTTCGACGCTGGTGTTCTTGGCTTTGGAAAGCGTCTCGGCCACGCCGAACGCGCCTTCGGCAAAGCCGTACTGCTCGAACCAGGCCAGCGCCCAACGGGTGTCGGCGTCGAAATCGCCCTCCTGCTCGGCCAACACCTCGTCGAGGGTCTGGTTGATCCACGCCAGCGCGTCGCGCACCCGCACCGGGTTGCCCTGGGTATCCACCACGCGGGCAGAGCGGGTGTAGATCGCCATGCCCGGCCCGATGGCCGCCTGCGCCAGGTCGACCGGCGCAATGTTGGCGTGTTGCAGCGCGGCCAGCGCCGTCGGCAGCTCGGCCTTGAGTGCGGCAAGAAACTCGCGGCGGGTGGCAACGGGGGCATTCGCCGGACGAGGACGGCAGACCAGCACGATACTGGAGGCCAGGGCGTTGGTACCGCTTCGACTAATCGAACGAGCTTGCATTTCTGTTCTTATCGGCCAGGTGCCGGTGACGGCAAAGCCGGCCTGGATAACCGCCTCGAGGAAGGTTTCCCAGCCGGTGGAGGCGGGGGCGGAGTGGAGGAGGGAGGGTGTGTCGGGATCACGCGCTTCGCCCGTCGTGCGCTCGTCGTGCGGCGCTTCCCGCACTTCTTGCTGCTTGAAGGCGTAGTAGATGGTGACCGGAAAAGCGGGGTGGGCCTGCACGGCCAGGTTGTGGAGGGCACGGGTCATCCCTTCCAGAAAGAAGCGCTCGGCGGCCGGTTTGCTGCCGTGGCGGTAGGGGGTAGCGACCAGCTCTTCGGCTTTGGGCGTGGCGAGGGTGGCGTAGAGGTCGGGGAAGATAGGCCTGAGCATCCGACGCAGCCAGACGTAGAAGAAGTCCGACAGGTCGGCGTAGCCGATGTTGTCGTAGTAGGGCGGGTCGGTAGAGATAACCATTTGATCCGTGTCAAATTTTGACATCGTCGCATCTTCCTGATTCGCTACACCAGGTTTGTTGACGTTTTGAATATATTCAAGTACTTTTACGTTCCATTCTACGGAACCCATCAGATTACCAGAAGCATTACAGAGAGGGTTGTTCTCTGCAAAATCCCAAACCATCGGTATAGCCTGTCTGGCAAAAACACCTTGCATTTTTTCTCCACCGGAATGCCATGATGATAATGCACACCAATAATGTGTATTTTTACTCACCGCCAACGCCAAATACACCCCCACGGCCTGGGCATAGGCGGTCGCGCCGGTACCGCCATCGTTCAGTCCGACACCATCGTCCGGCAGTCCTGCGGCCTGGGCATCTCGTCTGACGCACTCCATCGCCTCGCCCACCAGGTCGGCAAAGGTGGTTAATGCCACCAGTTGGCGCGGGGTGAAGAGGTCGGCCCATGCGAAAAACCCATAGCCACGACCACTGACCAGATTGGTTGTCTCCCGATTCATCGGCAGATCGGGCTTCCACGTCGGCTGCGCGCTGCGCGCAATCGCCTCGTGCTCCGCCGTCGGCGGCAGGTAGACCCGACCACGTGGCCCTTCGGCGACGATCGCCAGCATCCGAGCGCCCATCCGTCCGGCCATGCTCTCTGCTTTGATGTATTCATCCTTAATCGGCATCTGAGACAGCAGGCAGCGGAAGTTCGCGCCGCGAGCCAGCTTCGTGCCGTTCTTCGCCCACGCTGGCGGCTTCCCGACGCGCACCGTGAAGTGGTAGGTGTCCCCCGTCACCACCGGCTCCACATACGCCTCGTGGCCCGGCTTGCTGGAGAGGATGAACGTCGTGACCAGCGGCACCTCGACGTGGGCAAAGGCCGGATTGGGACTGCGCACGGTGCGCGCCCACAGCCAGGCAATCACCGTGAGCTGCTGCCCGATCAGCGACCGCAGGTCGGCACGGTCTGCGGCCAACTCCGCAGTGATGGTGATCGGCGGGTACAGCGGCCCGATCCGCTGCTGCGCCTGCGCCCGCATCCACTGCCCGTAATACCGCACGTCGGCCGCCAACCCCTGCGCGCCATACCAGGAGTTCAGATCAAGCTGCTGGCGATCCTGCGGATTGACTGGCGGGCAGTCGCGGAACTTCGGCGGAATTTCGATCATTGCCTTGTTGATCGTCACCGCCACCGGGTTGAGGTCGCTGGCGTAGGCCGCCAGCCCCAAGCGTTGCGCCTCCAGCGGGATACTCCCCCCACCGGCAAACGGGTCATGCACGCCCGGCAGCGGCGGTATCTGCCCGGTACGGATGGCCTCCTCGATCTCCTCGTCGGAGAGACGGTCGGCGTTCACCCCGCCCAAGCAGTGCCGCGCCCAGCTCCGGCGGATTGCGCGGCGGGCGCGCTCGAGCACCTCCTCATTGGTGGTGTTTTCCCACTGCACCAATTCCTTAAGGATGGCAAACAGCCGTTCCCGCTCGCGCTGTTGGGCCTCTGCGGTCGGGAACAGCTCCGGCCAGGCCGACGGGTCGTCGACCAGTTGGGCAAAGAGGACGGCGCGGGCAGCCGCCAGCGGGCGACGCGCCCACCACAGATGCAAGGTGGAGGGATGGCCGTGGCGGATGGACTTTTCGCGGGCGCTGGCCGCGTTGATGGCGTCGAGCGGCAGGGCGACTTCGATGAGTTTCTTGCGCGAACGAATGTGGTTCATAGCGGGTGCTCTCCGCGGCTCCAAAGGTCGGCGACGTGGTAGGTGACACTCGTGACTCCAAAGTCGGGTTCACGGCGGAAGGGACGGCGCACATAGCGCACGGCGGTGCTGCCGTCGGGTTGGAACATGACGATCATCACCAGATCATAGCGGGTATCAGGGGCAGCAAGTTTGGTCTGTACGTCCTCATTGAAACGCCACGGGCAACCATGGTCAACGAGGGGCAAGCGATCTTCATCAGCGCGAAAGAAGCGTTCATGGGCAACATTCCCATGTTGATCACGATACATCAACGTCATTGCATCCGTTCCTTGCCATTGCACGCTCAGGACTCTGACCAATTCGTTGAGAAGGATGCCGCGAAGATTGGTAGAAGGTTGAATCTCTTCAGGGTGTACCATGAAACATTCCTCTACGAGATTCGGTAACAACTGGCTTGCGATGACGGTGGCACCAAAGACAGGTGAGACCGTAACGAAAACAAATATTCCTCCATGTAGAAAATCTGGCATCCTTATTTGTGTATTATATCCTGATGACCAAACTACGTCCTTACTAA
>NZ_JPIM01000204.1 GCF_000735195.1 Chloroflexus sp. MS-G | reverse complement strand
TCAATCCCTACGCGACCGATCATACAGACCCGCGCCCCTAGCCGCGCTGCGGCAACGGCTTGATTCGCCCCTTTACCGCCTGGAAAGGTTTGAAAATGACTGCCGATCAGCGTTTCGCCCGGTAACGGATGACGCGGTGCATGGACGACCAGATCCATATTTAAACTTCCAACGACCACGATGGTAGTCATAAGCATCTCCTGTAACATGCTCATCCTTGGGCACGTAGCTCGAGCAAACGACCACTGCTGATCTGCTCAAACCGATTGGTAACGTGATCACCGCCCAGGATGAACTGTTTCACAACGTGATGCGGAATCGCAATCACTTCCAACGGCGTGATAGCAACAACTGTTGCCACCGGTAACGTTCCGCGTAATAATTCCATCTCGCCAAAAAACTCGGCTACCCCCAAATGGGCCACTAGTCGGGCAGGGCCGCGTGGCCCTTGTGCAGTCTCTTCCTGCCGCAAGACTGCCGCCTGACCACTGGCAATGACATACAGATAACCACCTGGTCGACCCTGGCGGACGATGATCTGGCGTGCGGCTACAGTTTTGCGTTCGGCATGACGGGCCAGTTCGCGCAATTGAGCACGTGGCAGGTCGGCCAGAAGGGGAGTACGTTCTAGCAACCGCATGCGGGAAAGTAATTCGGCGCCTTCAGCAGTGTGAGGTGCAGCTTCACGTAGCATCCGTTGCAATTCACCTGGCGGCAGGTAGAGTAACTCGCTCTCGATACTGGCGCGGTATTCGCAGTCGGTGACTTCTGGCCCTTGCAATTCACCAAAATAGTCACCCCGGTGCAATTCCTGTACTGTATCACCGTTGCGAGCAAGGATTTCGCCCGTCTCAATCACCCAAATGCCACGTGGTGGCTCACCGGCGCGCAAGATGACTTCGCCGGCTGCAACCCGTTGGGGCGCAAATGCGGCTGCCAGTGCCTGCAACTCGTGATCCTCGCAGGTTGCAAAGAGTTCGATCTGGCGCAGGAGGCGAATGCGCGCTTCACGGGCATCGCCAAAGGCCTGTGAAATCTCATGCGCCCACGGCAGACGGGCCAGACAATGCCGGTCGAGCGCTTCACGCTCCGGCCATGGGAGCGCATCGTATGCCGCCAGAAACGCCCGCCGGGCAAAGGTTCGACCAGCCAAAGTTTCAAGGATCGTTACTGCATAGCGTAAAATCTCAGCATACCGCGCCCCTTGCTCATCGAGTGGCAATGCTAGTACGGCAGGGCCAATCCGTACCTGATCGCGGTCAAAGGTCACTTCCCAGTTCGCTGTGGCCGCTAATACATCCATCCGATCATCGAGCGTGCGCGTCCGCTGTGCACCGTAATTACCCCGTAACAGGCGGTACAAACCGACATACATGTGTCTGAAAGCGTCTTGCAGGCGCGTTGTCTCGCCGAGGGCAGCCTGAAGTGGCCAGCTCAATCCAATCAGACTGATACTGCGCAGCGTAACGAGATGAGTCCCCCATGCCGCAGCCCACAAACCGGCCGCAATGACGAGCAGTGCCAGTGTCAGTGGTGTGTTGCGCCAGGCCGGTAACAATTCGAGCAGATAACTGCCGATCTGGAAGAGGATTCCCATCCAGAGCAATAGCCAGCTCCAAAAGAGGCGGGCATCGTACAGACTGATCAGTAGTGGCAGGAGGAGAGCCTGAGCAATAACACCGCTGTAGACAGGCAGCGCAGCAATCAACGCCCAAAGCGCACTATACTCCGGGTGAGCAATCCGAATCAGCTCAGCAGCAATAGTACCGGCTGGAAACGCCAGAGTCAACAAAACCGCACTCGCCATCAGTTGACTGCTGCGCTGCTGCTGCAAATCAACGTCGAGCAGCGCAACAAATCCGGCAAACAAGAGCAGCGCGTAACCGGCAACCTCCATCCCCGACCAGAGACGCACCGCGTCAGGAAGTATCAAGTAGCCAGCCTGGGCGATCAACTCGATCACACTAATCAGAAAAAAATTGGTCAGAGCGCGTCCAATCCACGCACCTTCATAGTCGCGTTGCAGGTACCACTGCACAACGACCGTCGCGATCCAGAGGCTCATCAGCAACATGCCAGTTTCGACACTTAACCCAACTTGAAGTGGTAACCATCCCAGCGTCATCGCCAGCACGCCAAATCCACTTGCTACAAACAGCGGATCTCGCGTGTAGCCCCGCCGCACCAGCCAACTGGTAATGGCCCGCACCGCCCCCCAGCCCGCCAGGACCACACCAATCAACAGGGGAGCGACTACCAACACGAAGAGCACAATTGCGACCAGTCGTCCGATCAATCCGCCTGACCAGAGTTCCGCGACCATGCTGGCGAACTGGCGTTGCCAGAAGAGTATCGCCATCACAACCGCCACACCGGTATACAGCGTGCTCAAGAGACCGTAGCCAGCGAAAATACGTTCTTCCCGGTTCAACGCAGTCCTGGCCCCTATCTTTTGCCATAGCGGCCCACCGATAAATGCCAGCGCCCGATTGCGAAGGTTCGGTAGGCGTAAGGCATCGACCAGGATAAAATAGCCGTCGAGTTCGAGGAGCGGGTTAAAGTTAAACAGCGCGGTCAGATACGACGCCGTTGCAATCCGCCGCATCCAAACACCGCCCACTGTCTCTGAAGCAGCCCATGCGATGATTGCAGCCAGCGAACCGATCAGCAGATCGCACAGTGGGCCAGCCAGCGAGACAAGGATGCGTGCATGGCGCGGAGCCAGCCAGATGTCACTGGTATCAACAAAAGCGGTAGGCATACCGAAATAGAGCATGATCCCGGCCCGCGATACTTGCCGACCAAAATGTTTGACGGCCAATCCATGGGCAAGTTCGTGCAGTGTAAGGGTAACGAACAACGCCATGCCCAGCATAAGCACATCGAACGCAAATTGATCGCCGCTGATCAAATCGCTACCGCTCACCCCCGGTAAGAAGTAACATACTGCGCCAGCGATTGTCAGCATCACAAGCATAACCGCAAAGATACGGGTAAACAGCCACCGCCCGATCCAGCGGTAAAGAAGATCGAAGAATTGATCTACATTCGTTATTGCGAAACTGCGGCCATGGGTCAGGCTCAACAGACGCTGCCCTAACCCTTCAGTAGTACGCTGCTCGAGATGATGACGGAGATGGCGATAGACCCCAACCGGTTTATCGGTGAGAAAGCCCTGAGAGCCCAACGACTCAACCAATCCGGCTACCGGCAACAACTGTTTGAAGCGCACAAAACCCATCGTTGCCAGTTGGGCAACGGTCTTCGTACCATCCATCGCATGCCAGAGTTCACGTTCGGCAGGACTGAGCCGGAGATAATGACCGCTGGGGCTACGTAAGACCGTGATCTGCTGATTACCTTCATGTAGCGTTTCCTCAATTACGCCCTCAATCCGCTGAGGTCGGTATCGCGTCGGATCGGCCCGCTGACGGAGGATACTCCATACACCACCTTCGCCAGCCGGATGGCTTTGCAGGCGGCGTTGAATGCTCTGGTAAAGCGAATTGCGTGGTACAGATGGTACGGCCACCTGTTCAGCCAGTGTCGTCCAGAGATGATGAGAGGGCAACAACTGCATCATAGATCAGGCTCACGGTTGTATCTCATCGCTATTAACGCAACGTCGCGATGGTATTTTCATCATAGCAGGTCTGTCCAGGTGTCAAAGTGCATTTGACCGCGCTCCTTCGTTCCTGCATGTAAGACGATTTCCGACCTACGCGATTGCCCAGGTACAGGCAACCCATCGGTTGGCGCATCACCCCTTCAGTTTCCCTGCTTTCGGGGGTGATGCTTGAGGGAACATAGCGTTGTCATCTCAGGGGATGATCAACAACCCGGATTTCTTGTTGGGAACGTACCGTGCGCCCCCTCA
>NZ_JPIM01000203.1 GCF_000735195.1 Chloroflexus sp. MS-G | reverse complement strand
CGAAGTAGCGGATACCCTCTACGGCGTGAGTATGGGTGATGATAGCGCATCACGTGTCGTCTCGCTGCGTGTTGCCGGGTATGTGGGAGCAGGAATATGATTAGTGCTACTGAATTGAGCGGGCTTCTAAGCGGACGGATCGGTTCGCTCACCATTACGCCTACCGGTGACGTGCGAATTGATGATCCACCACCAGGTGCGATTCTACCCGGCAGTTTCAACCCCCTGCACGAAGGGCATCTTGGGATGCAACGCGCCGTCGTCGTCATGACCGGCCAGCCGGTACATTTCGAGCTAACGGTACGTAACGCCGACAAAGGTGAGCTATCGCTGTTGGAAATCAATCGCCGCGTCGCTCAATTTGCAGGGCGTCATACCGTCATTCTGGCCGCGGCACCACTCTTCGTACAGAAGGCACGCCTTTACCCTGGTCGTGCCTTCGTGCTCGGCTACGACACAGCCCTGCGCCTCGTCACATCAGCGTACTATGGGAGCGAATCCGCAATGCTGGCTGCGTTTGCAGCCATTGCTGCCGCCAACTGTCGCTTTTTTGTCGCCGGTCGTCAGATTGACGGGCGTTTTTACACTCTCGCCGATCTTACCCTACCGGTCGGCTATGAACAACTCTTCACCCCGATTCCCGAAGACCTCTTCCGCCGCGATATTTCATCTACGCAGTTACGGGAACGTGCTGCTTCCCAAGGCGGAACAGTGTCGTAGGGATGATTTCCAGCGCTCTTGCCAGTAGTGCTACCCCTTCCTTTTCTACATTTGGAATAAGGATGGACAGAGAGACAATGATCCAAACGGTGAGGAACCGGGTCAAACACGCATGGCATGTTCCGGTATCCTCCACCATCCTTAGTCCAGCCCAGAACCCTGATCGAGTACAATGGCAGTAGCCAACTCGCTCGGTGGAGTAAAGTTATGACTCGTCCTTCTGTTCGTGAAATGCGCGAAGCGCTCGAAGATCAAATCCTCTCACCATACGCTGCCAGAAGTGTTGATGCTGTACGCGACACCCTCGAACCTCCATGCCCGATTCGCACGGCGTACCAACGCGACCGTGATCGTATCTTACATTCCAAGTCATTCCGACGGCTTAAACACAAGACACAAGTTTTCATCGCGCCACTTGGCGACCACTACCGTACCCGACTTACGCACACGTTGGAAGTGACACAGGTTGCCCGAACCGTTGCCCGTGCCTTACGCTTGAATGAAGACCTGACCGAAGCAATCGGGCTTGGTCACGACCTCGGTCACGCCCCGTTCGGTCATGCTGGAGAAGTAGCATTAAGCCGTATCTGTCCTGGTCACTTTCGCCACAACGAGCAATCACGCCGAATTGTCGAAGTGCTCGAACGAGATGGGGCCGGTCTCAATCTAACGTATGCCGTTCGCGAGGGGATTCATCTTCATTCAAAAGCGCGTCGTGACATTACCGCTACGGCATGGGGGACGGCCAAAACGCTGGAAGGGCAGCTTATCAAGTTGTGCGACAGTATTGCCTACATCAACCACGACATTGACGACGCGATCCGCGCCGGTATTCTACGCAGGGAAGATTTACCGCCTGAGTGTACCGACGTGCTAGGCAACAGCTCAAGCGAACTACTGACAACCATGGTGAGCGATCTGATCTATCATAACTGGTGGGCTACTGGCGAGGGAACACCACCCGATCCACCTGTCCTGACAATGAGTCCGCCAATCCTGGCGGCTACCAACAAATTGCGTGACTTTCTCTATCAACACGTTTATTGGCGACCGGAGGCAACGGAGGAAAATGAGAAAGTTGCATTCGTCATCGAAACCTTGTATCGATACTTTCTCAGCCACCCGGAGGCAATTCCCATCGAACTACGGACAATTGTCGAGCGACGGGGGGAACCAATTGAGCAGGCTGTCGTTGATTACATTGCAGGGATGACTGATCGCTATGCGCTGGCAGTGTTCAAGCAAATCTTCGTGCCGCGTACTTGGGGAGCGACACCGTAGTCTCTGTCTGTACATGTCGCCCCGTATTCGTTCGGTGCCTGCTGCGCCTCCCGCTGACGGGAACGGAAGGATGCCGGCGGAACCGAAAGATAGCGGCCTTCCCGCGACAAGGGAAGCAGGTCAGACATATGATCAGGTTGCGGTACTTCCTTCGTCTCGCGATGGTGAGAGGGGCCGAGAGCCTGGTGACGCCGAAAGCTGACGACCGCACGCTACGTTGGGCGTAGCAACGAGAGGCGCTATGAGCGTGATCGACGATATTAAAGCCAATGTTGACATCGTTGATCTGATCAACTCGATGGGTGTTGGACTACGCCGCAGCGGACGTAGTTTTGTCGGCTTTTGTCCGTTCCATCCCAATACCCGTACACCAGCGTTTCACGTCTACCCCGACACGCAGAGTTTCTACTGCTTTGGCTGTCATGCATCAGGCACGGTGTTTGACTTTGTGATGCGGAAACAGGGGCTGGATTTCAAAGGCGCCTTGGAGTTGCTAGCCGAGCGGGCAGGGATTCGGCTCGAACCGAAAAACGATATCCAACGGCAAGAAGATGCCCGTCGGGCACGTCTGCTCGAGATCAACGGTGTTGCGACACGCTACTTTAACTACGTGCTTCTCAATCTCAGCCGTGGTGCTCCTGGCCGTGAGTACATCGCTAAACGAGGGATCAATCGCGACGCGATTGACGCTTTTCAGATCGGCTATAGCCTCGATGACTGGCATCATCTCTTTACCTATCTGCACGAGAAGAAAGGCTATAGCGTTGAGGACATTATTGCCGCAGGTTTGGCCATTCCCGGCGAACGCGGGCCGTATGATCGCTTTCGCAACCGTATCATCTTCCCGATCCGCAATATACGCGGTGAGGTGATTGGCTTTGGCGGACGAGCATTAGGTGATGCCCAGCCCAAATATCTCAATACCCCCGAAACACCACTTTTCAAAAAGAGCGAGGTACTTTATGGGCTAGACCTGGCGCGTGATGCCATTCGATCTACGAACCAGGTCATTATCGTTGAAGGGTACGTCGATGTCATCACTGCTCACCAATACGGCTTCCGCAATGTGGTGGCGCCGCTCGGCACAGCACTGAGCAAGGCACACATCAACCAACTCAAACGGCTTACCGATCAGGTTTACCTTGCTCTAGATGCCGACGCTGCCGGGCAGAAAGCAACCCTCCGCGGCCTGGAAACCATCCGCACAACCACCGAAGAGGAAGGTGAAGGTCGGCTTGTCACCACCGCGCAGGGGATTGTCCGATTGGAAAATGATGTAACCATCCGTATCATTCGCTTACCTGCCGGGCGCGATCCCGATGAGGTCATCGCTGCCGATCCACAGCTCTGGAAAGAGTTAGTTGACAATGCCACACCAGTGATGGATTTTTATCTGGAAGCGTACACTGCCGGTCTTGACATGCATGATCCGGCCCAACAGCGCCTGGCGCTCGAGCGGATTATCCCCCTGCTGAGTGAACTTGATGGTGCTGCGCAGCGCGTGTACGTAGCTCGCGTTGAACAACTCACTGGTGTGCGTAGTGAGTTGATCGTTGATCTGCTACGGGCCAGAATCCAACCACCCCGGCGAAACGAGCGGCATCGCGGTATTCGATCTTCATCGCCGCCACCGGCACCACCGCCAACCGCACCGCCACCAATCGATGAACATCGACGTGATACTGAAGCCTATCTCCTGGCACTAGCTCTTCGTTACCCTTCTGTTGATATGGCGATTGAACGTCTCTTGGAAAGCTATGCCGAGCGCTGCACTGCCATAGGCGACATCTTCGGTGCCGGTATAGAAGATCTGCTCGAAGAACCGATCCACCAGGCCATCTGGCAGGCCTATCTGGCAACGCCGCTTGAATTACGACCCACCGA
>NZ_JPIM01000202.1 GCF_000735195.1 Chloroflexus sp. MS-G | reverse complement strand
GATCACCGAAATACCGAATCGTCGAGACTTATTACCATCCAGTCGTTGTCGAACCGGGAGAACGAATAGTATTCCAGGTGCCAGGTATTGTTGTTCTGACACGTGGTAACTAGTGGAGAGAGGCACGGACATGACCTTCATCTCTCTCAACAAGATTCTTTGGCGAGGCTTGTCGGTTATGAAATAATTCTCACCTTCACCTCTGTCACGTTCAAAGGTTGTTCAGGTTTTCTCTTTAGACTAGCGGTACCAGATATGCAGGGGGGGAACTGTGCAACCTACGCAGAATGCTCAGTACTGGATACGGCTAACCGGTTCATTTGCGATTACATTACTACTGCTCCTGCTCGTTGCTAATCTATTTCCACCCACACCGGTTTCGGCAACGATCCCTAATCGTCAGACGTGGTCTCACCAGCCAGGAAGCTGTCCACCAGCTCTGGAAGGAGCTGTATTTGGTCTTGCTGGCGATGCTTGCGGTGGTAGTGGTACCGGTTTCGATACCACCCAGATTTACGGTCATTCAATTATCCGTGATAACTCATCGCCTGTTGCACCCTGCGAAGGTGGACGAACAACTGGAGTCTGTTACCGAATGTGGTACACCGGTTTCGACGCCTTTGGTGTCCGCCGTATCGGTCTTGCGCTCTCTCCTGATGGCATTACCTGGACCCGCGTCGTTGGGCCTGGACCTGCTGGCAGTGTTCTTGGTCCTGGCCCATCTGGAAGCTTTGACAGTACCAATGTTTCCTTCCCTAGTGTCATTCGCACTGCGGCAGGATACCTGATGTGGTATACCGGTGGTGATGGCAGTACTTTTTCTATTGGACTGGCTACCTCGTCTGATGGCGTGACCTGGAGCCGTGTTCCCGGCCCTCTCAGCGGTGGGGCCGTGCTGCGACCGTCTGGCGTATCTGGTACGTTCGATCAGAGTATTGTTGCGGCCTCGCGTGTGATCCGCGACCCTGCCACCACTGCTGCCCCCTGCGAAGCTGGTCGCACATCTGGTTTATGCTACCGAATGTGGTACCAGGGTATCGATAGTAGCAATCGCTTCTTCATTGGCTACGCCGTTTCACCAGATGGCTTGAACTGGACCCGTATCCCTGGACCGGGAACCAATGGGAGTGTAATTGGTGAAGGTCCAACCGGAACCTTTGATGCTCGTAACTCAGCCGTCGCTACGGTGGTAAAGGATGGTCTCCTTTATCGAATGTGGTACAGTGCTCAGGATGCCAGTGGTGCTCATCGGATTGGGCACGTCGTTTCCCTCAATGGCGTAAACTGGGTGCGCCCACAACCGAACGATCCGGTCTGGAGTGGTAGCGACGATCCCGGTACACTAAGCCCAGACAATGTCTGGAGTCCGTTTGTGATCAAAGAGGGGCTGAGCTACCGCATGTGGTACAACCATACCACTCGTGAAAATTCGCGCCGAGTGGGATTGGCCCAGATGACACCAGGCACACCACTGAGCGCCGTTGGCTTGAGCGGGATAGGAACCAACTACACCGTAACGTTTACCACTGCTTCTTCAATACCGGCAACGGGATATGTGCTTATCAGCTTTCCAGCGAGTGTTGCGACTTCGACGATTACACCGGTTGGCTTGAGTGGCTTTGGCGGCGGCGCAACACTAACGCTAGAGGAGGGGATTCTCACCGATGCCGAATCAGGAGGAGATGCACGCGGAGCGCTATTGGTACGCCTAAGTGCTGATGCAGCTCCTGGTCCTAAGAGTATTACCTTTTCAATAAGTCCTCCGCCTGCTGATGACACCACTGTTCTCGTGCAAACCTTCGACAGTCGTGAAGTACTCGAATATGCCAGTGTGACGATTGGGGCCGGTGGTGTAGCGCCGACACCAACCAACACGCCGATGCCGACGGCGACCAACACGCCGACGAACACACCGACAGCAACCAACACGCCGACCAATACACCGACGGCGACCAACACGCCGACCAATACACCGACGGCGACCAACACGCCGACGAACACACCAGGACCATCACCAACACCTACTCCACCACCTGATCCTGCCCCAAATAGCCAACCATGGACACAGGTGAATGGGCCATGCGCCGATGGAGCAATCTTCAGCGATGTAGACAGTGGCTGTGGTGGCGGAGGCACCAGTTTCGATACTGAAGAAATCTTCCCACCAAGCGTCATAAGAGATGAGGCATCAACCCTTCGTCCATGTGAAGGCGGTCGCACCAGTGGTGTCTGCTATCGAATGTGGTACGTTGGAGTCGATAATCCTACCGATGCCAATCGTCGGATCGGTTATGCGGTTTCACCCGATGGGATTACCTGGACTCGTGTGCCTGGCCCACTAACCGATGGAGCCGTCTTTGCAGGTTCTGGTATCTCTGGTCGCTTCGACGAATTTGGTGTCTCTACGATGTACGTCATTCGGTATGGCAGTGTCTTTCGCATGTACTATACCGGATTTTCGGCTCGTGGGGTAATTGATAGCATCGGTCTTGCGGAATCAACGGATGGTATCAATTGGACACGAGTGAATGGCCCTTTCTCTAACGGTGCAGTTGTAGCACCATCCAGGATTGTTGGACAATTTGACACAAGTTATGTAGTCGCGCCGGTAGTGCTGGTCGATAACGCCTCACCGATTGCTCCGTGTGAAGGTGGACGAACCAGCGGGGTATGCCATCGGATGTGGTTTGAAGGGGTCACAACTTCCCCCAGTTACACCTTCCGCATCGGCTACGCTGTCTCGCCTGATGGCATTAATTGGACCCGTATGCCGCTTTACAGCGACGGATCGGTCGTTCAACCTGGCCCCTTCGGCGACTTTGATGACAATAACGTTGGTGTGCCGATGGTCATCAAAGACGGAGCCATCTACCGAATGTGGTTTGAAGCGAATGGCTATACCACTGGATACACCACTGGCTACCTTGTTTCCACCGATGGACGCAACTGGATTCGGGCTACACCCAACACCGCGGTCTGGACTGGGGCAATGGATAGCATTAACGTTGGGACACCTGATGAGGTCTGGGCAGTGCGTGTCCTGAAAGAAGGCCCATCTTATCGGATGTATTACACCACCAGTACTCGCCCTAATGCCCGTCGTTTTGCTTTGGCAACAATGACGCCGGGTAGTCCTCTAGGGGTCAGTGTTGAGCAAACAGGAACAACTTATACGCTGTCATTTACGACAGGGTCTATTCCGGCTGGTGGAAGCGTTTTGATCACCTTACCGCCGAACATTCCGCTCAGTGCAGTAAGTATCGGGGCAGTCAATGGGTTTGGTAGTGGTGCAGCATTCGTTGCTGATCCGGCGGCAGTGACTGATGATGTTGCGGCAGGTGTAGCCCGTGGCGCGTTACTGCTTCGTCTTCCGGTCGGTGCGTCTGCTGGGGATAAGAGCATTACTTTTACCCTGAGTGGATTAAGCTCCGATACCTCAGCTCTGGTACAGGTCTTTAATGCCCGTGAAGTAATCGGGTATGAAGCAGTAGAGTTACCACTCATACCGCCAAGCCCGACCCCGACCAGCACGCCAACGAACACGCCGACGGCGACCAGCACGCCAACGCCGACCGAGACCCCGACCAACACGCCGACGGCGACCAACACGCCGACCAATACGCCGACGCCGACCGAGACCCCGACCAATACGCCGACGGCGACCAACACGCCAACGAACACGCCGACGGCGACCAGCACGCCAACGAACACACCAACGGCGACCAACACGCCAACGAACACACCAACGCCGACCGAGACCCCAACCAACACGCCGACGGCGACCAGCACGCCAACGAACACGCCGACGGCGACCAGCACGCCGACGAACACGCCGACGGCAACCAACACGCCGACGGCGACCAACACGCCAACGAACACGCCGACGGCGACCGAGACCCCGACCAACACGCCGACCAACACGCCGACGAACACACCAACGCCAACCGAGACGCCGACGAACACACCAACGCCAACCGAGACGCCGACGAA
>NZ_JPIM01000201.1 GCF_000735195.1 Chloroflexus sp. MS-G | reverse complement strand
GCCT
The DNA here is from genome assembly GCF_000735195.1 of Chloroflexus sp. MS-G. Classification (GTDB taxonomy): domain Bacteria; phylum Chloroflexota; class Chloroflexia; order Chloroflexales; family Chloroflexaceae; genus Chloroflexus. The sequence continues at coordinate 3,997 of NZ_JPIM01000201.1, read as the reverse complement.
CCGACCCGCACGCGACCGCCATCGGCGCTCCCTGGGTGCGCAGGCCTCTGGCCCGCATACGACCGCCATCGGCGCTCCCTGGGTGCGCAGGCCTCTGGCCCGCATACGACCGCCATCGGCGCTCCCTGGGTGCGCAGGCCTCTGGCCCGCATACGACCGCCATCCGCGCTCCCTGGGTGCGCAGGCCTCCGGCCCGCATGCGACCGCCATCCGCGCTCCCTGGGTGCGCAGGCCTCCGGCCCGCATGCGACCGCCATCCGCGCTCCCTGGGTGCGCCAGCCTCCGACCCGCACACGACCGCCATCCGCGCTCCCTGGGTGCGCGGGCCTCCGACCCGCACGCTACCGACGTCAGCACTACCCTGGGAGCGCGGGCCAGTGACTCGCGTCCTGGAGGACACATTCGGAGCATCGACGAACTAATCTGCTTTCACCACACCCACTGTCACGGTACCCTCGCCGAACTCATGGGTCTCGGTATGGGCAGTGGATGGTGGTGGTGCAACGGTTAGCTCAACGGATAGCGTCTCATTTTTGACATACTGTTCGTATTGAGCCAGGGTTGCATGCAGGAGATCGGCCTGGTCGGGACTGGTGATGAAAAGGTGAATACGATCACTGATCGCCAGGCCAGCACTCTTACGGGCATCTTGAACGTAGCGCACCAGATCGCGAGCTGCGCCTTCAAGTCGCAACTCTTCGGTAACGGTCGTATTCAACGCCACCAGCATACCATCGGCTTCCACAACTGCGTACCCCGCCGGCCCACTACTCTCAACCAACACCTCTTCAGCGAGCAATTCAACGACCTGACCGTCTACCGTGAGCTGGATCGACTGACCAGCTTCCACCGCCTGAGCTGCTGTCCGGGCTGCGTCGCCTTGTAGATCACGTAGTGCTGCGGTGATCGCCGGTACCAGCTTACCAAATTTCTTACCGACGAGGCGTAGATTCGGTTTCAGGCGGTATTCGACAACCGCGCTGCTTGCATCAAGGTAACGCACCGCTTTCACGTTTAGCTCATCGCGCAGATCGGCTTCAAAGCGCCGCACCCCATTGAGGAGCGAAGGCGTGCTCGCCCGCAGCCAGATTTCGCTCAGCGGCTGCCGAACCTTCAAGTTGGCCTGCTTGCGAGCTGCGCGACCTAACGACACGGCAGTCAAGAGCGCTTCGGTGTCGCTGACCAGTTGCGGATCGAGCAGCGATTGATCGACCTGTGGCCAACGCGCCAGATGCACACTCTCGGCGGCTGCCGAATCGCGTTCGGCAACCAGATTACGATAGATTTCCTCGCTGACAAATGGGATGAACGGCGCCGCCAGCTTTGCTACCGTCACCAGACAGGTGTAGAGGGTCTGGTAGGCGGCCTCTTTATCAGCGTCGGCTTCGCTCTTCCAGAAGCGGCGACGGTTGCGACGCACATACCAGTTCGACAGCTCATCAACAAAGTGTTCGATGGCATTGGCTGCCGTGTAAACATCGTATTCCTCGAACGAATTGGTCACCTGCTGCACAAGCTGGTTAAGAGCGGCCAGTGCCCAGCGGTCGATTAGTTGGAGATCAACGGCACGTCCGCTACCCGGTTGCCAGTGGTCGAGGTTGGCGTAGGTAACAAAGAAAGCATACGTATTCCAGAGTGTGAGCAAGAACTTGCGCATACTTTCGCTCACCAGCGCCATACTGAAACGACGGGCATTGCCGGGAGGTGCAGCGGTAAACAGGTACCAGCGCAACGCATCAACACCGTAGGCGTTAATCACCTCTTCCGGCTCGATCACGTTGCCGCGACTCTTGCTCATCTTTTGCCCGTTTTCATCAAGAATATGACCAAGACAGATCACGTTCTTGAAGGCCGGACGATCAAAGAGCAGGGTGCTGATGGCGTGTAAGGTATAAAACCAACCACGGGTTTGATCCACCGCTTCGCAGATGTAGTCGGCTGGATGAGCCATCTCGAAGATGTCACGGTTTTCAAAGGGGTAGTGCCACTGCGCAACCGGCATTGCCCCACTATCAAACCAGCAGTCGGCCACATCAGGAATACGCCGCATCAGGCCGTGTTCGGGGTCTTCCCACACCACCTCGTCGATATACGGACGATGAAGGTCGAGATCACGTAACGACCGACCGACCTTTTCCTCTAACTCGGCGAGCGAGCCGATACAGACCATGTACGAACCGTCGGCGTTCGTCCAGATCGGGATGGGGGTTCCCCAGTAGCGCTCGCGACTGATCGCCCAATCGATATTGTTTTCGAGCCAGTTGCCGAAGCGGCCATCGCGAATATGTTCTGGCACCCAGTGGATTTGCTGGTTGTTGGCAACCAGATCGGCTTTAAACGCCGTCGTGCGGATGTACCACGAACGCTTAGCATAGTAGAGGAGCGGTGTGCTACAGCGCCAGCAGAAGGGATAATAGTGGCGTACCCGACCGCTGCGCAAGAGCAGACCACGCTGCTTCAAGTTGCGCGTAATGTCCGGATCGGCCTCTTTGAAGAACTTGCCGGCGAAGCCTAAGTCGGCAAATTCAGGCAATACCCGCCCATCTAACCCGACCGAGAAAAGGGTTGGCAGGCCGTGCTTCCGACCAACTTCAAGATCGCCGTAAGCTGGCGCAATGTGTACAATGCCGGTACCGTCATCGAGGCTAACGATTTCATCGGCGATCACACGATAGGCAGTATCCCAATCGACCGTATCACCGGCGCCGGGCACACCGCAGAAGAGGGGTTCATAGCGCAGGCCAACCAGATCGTTGCCACGGAAGTGACGCAACACGGTGAAGCTATCGGTCGGCAACACCTGATTCACGAGCGCAGCAGCCATCACCAACCGCTCACCATGGTGCTCGACTTCAACGTATTCCGCATCGTGTTTCACGGCCAGGGCAACATTGGCCGGCAGCGTCCACGGCGTTGTCGTCCAGGCCACCAAGAATGCACCTTCAAGGGTACCATCGACTGCCGGTGGAGGAGCAACGACACCCTTGACGCGGAACTTGATATAGACACTGGGATCATCTACATCATCGCGAGCGCCGAGGCTAACCTCGTGGTCGCTGAGGCTCGTGCCACAGCGGGGGCAGTGCATGGTCACTTTGTAGTCGCGGAACAACAGACCACGATCCCACAACTGGCGGAAGATCCACCAGGTTGACTCGATGTAGTCATTTTCGTAAGTAATATAGGCATCTTCGCTGAGCCAGAACGCGATTCGCTTCGTAAATGCCTTCCAGTCCTGGATATATTCCCAAACGCTTTCACGGCAGAGACGGTTAAACTCAGCGATCCCGAAGCGCTCAATATCAGGTTTACCGCTGAAACCGAGCTTCTTTTCGATCTCGATTTCGACCGGCAGGCCGTGAGTGTCCCAACCTTCACGGCGACCGATAATGCGATAGCCCTGCATGGCGCGATAGCGCAGGATCACATCCTTGAAACTGCGCGAGATGGTGTGGTGTAATCCCGGACGACCGTTCGATGTCGGCGGCCCTTCGTAGAAGACAAATGGCTTTTCGCCTGCTGCCAGCGATTTTGCGACGATGTCGTTGGCTTCCCACCAGCTAAGAATCGATTCTTCAAGCTGAGGAAATTTGACATTTGTATCAACCGGTCTGAACATAGTGCCTCCATCTGAACCAAACGAATAGCCTCGTCCCCATTAGGGGACGAGGCTCAGAAGCCCCGCGGTACCACCCCACTTCGATGCCGTGAACAGTGATCACGGATCATCGCACTCTGTGAGCGTCAGACAACGCTCTGCCCCGATAACGGTGGGCGTTCCGGGCGCAGCTACTATGCAGGTCATCCGACCAGGCAGTTCACCTGCCAGCTCAGGGGTGATTTTCGCTATCGCTGCTTCTACCTGGCTTCCACCATCCCAGGCTCGCTGAAGAGCAGGCGATAGGTACTCGTCCCCGTCATCGCCATTGTTTGACAGTATACGGCGGGAATGGCGTTACGTCAAGGTAGGGTGTTGGCGGCCCTCACCTCCCCCCTG
>NZ_JPIM01000200.1 GCF_000735195.1 Chloroflexus sp. MS-G | reverse complement strand
GGAGATCTTCACACCGGAAGGGATGCCGGATGATTGTCGGCGAACAGCGCGGCAATTAGGAGCGATGTATGCTGAAACAGGTCGCTGGGAAGCAGCCACGGGCGCCTACGATCTGGCACTTCAAGCGGCGGAGATACTTTACGGAGAATCGGTCTCACCGTCTGGCAAGGCAGCCGAGTTGGAAGCCACTGGTACTCTCTTCCGAAGTGCCGCCTATGCCCTTGTCCGCGCTGCCCGCCCCGGCGCGCTGCGTCGCGCCGTCGAGGTCGCCGAGCTTGGGCGCGCCCGTGGCCTCGGCGAGACACTGACCCGTGACCGCAGCGATCTCTCCATCATCGAACGCGACTACCCAGACATCTACGAGCGTTACCGCACAGCGGCGGAGATCGTGCGTAGCCTGGAACGCACCGACCGCGCTTCAGCAGATCGCCAGGACACAGCGCAACTGTCGTTCACCGATCTGGCGAACCGCATCCGCGCTGCCCGCGCCGATCTGGATGCCGCCATTGAAGCCATTCGCGCCATTCCCGGCTATGAAGCGTTCCTCCGGCCTCCCACCTACGCTGAGATCGCGGCAGCCGCCCAACCCGGCGTGCCACTGGTCTACCTGATCACCACTCCCCAGGGCAGTCTGGCGCTGATCGTTCCCGATGGCAATGCAGAACCTGAAGCGCTGCTGCTCGACGAATTTACGGAGAACGATCTGAACAACCTCCTGCTCGTGCGCACTGGCGATAAAGTGGTAGGTGGGTATCTGCCGGGCCAGTTACTCGGCGGTGAAGCGCTGACGAAGGCGCTGGAAACGGCGCTGCCACTGCTTGGCGAACATCTCATCGCACCCGTGGCGCAGCGGCTCCGCACCTTGAATGCCACCGGCGTAACGCTTATTCCTACCGGTCTGCTCAGCCTGTTACCATTGCATGCCGCAACCTACACGGTCAACGGCGCCTCCCGCTGTCTGCTCGACGAGTTTGATGTCGCTTATGCGCCGTCGGCGCGGGTACTGAGCATCGCTCAACGCGAACAGCAGCGGCGGGCGGCGAAGGGGGTGCGGCTGGCTGGGGTTGGGAATCCTACCGGCGATCTGCGTTATGCCGGTGCAGAGTTGCACAGTATCTGCGATCTGCTGCCACCGGCGGCGACGACAACGTTCTACGAGCAGGCTGCGACTCGTAGCGCAATCTGGTCCGCTCTCGGTGAGAGCACCATTGGTCACTTTTCCTGCCATGGCAGTTTCGCCGACGATCCACTCGATTCGGCCTTGCACCTGGCGGCAGGTGATCGTATTACGCTGCGCGACCTGGTGGCAGGCGACACCACAGCACTGAGCAATCTACGGCTGGTGGCGCTCTCGGCCTGTCAGACCGCGATCACCGACTTCCGGCGCCTGCCCGACGAGAGTATCGGTCTGCCGGGTGGTTTTCTGCAGGCCGGCGTGCCCGCTGTCATCGGCACGCTCTGGAGTATCAACGACCTCAGTACGGCGCTGCTCATACACCGCTTCTACGAACTGCACCTGCGCGGCGATGCCGCAGCAGGGCTGACACCGCAACCGCCGGTGCGAGCGCTGCGCCTGGCGCAACAGTGGCTGCGCGATCTGACCTACAAAGAGATGTTTGCCTATTTTCAGCGGCATCGCCAACTCAAAGCGGCTCCGCAGCGTGATCTGGAATCGGTGCCGGTTTCAGGTGCGCGGATGCCAACCGATCTCATTGAGGAGGGACGTGCTCTAGCAGAGGATTATATGCTCGATCATCCGAACGACCGTCCATACGCCAACCCAATATTTTGGGCTGCATTTACGTTCAACGGTACAATCGGAGGAGCTGCGTAAATGGCTGGTGAAGAAACGATTGCCGCGTTGTTAGCCATTTGGGACGAGGGCCAATCCAGTTCGCATTGGCCCGCATTACTGCCGGTGCTGCGCCAACTGGTCGATCAGTTTCAACAGAACGCCGATGATGATACACGCGCCGAGATTGCCATGCGCATTACCGACCTATTGCGCGAGACCGATCCCGATCTCCACCGAAAACTGATCCAAATGCGCAGAACTATACGTGCCGGCGAAGCGCACAACCGCTTCAGCACACGCGGCATGCCATCTGGCGCCGAACTCTCGGCAGTCTGGCAAGAGATTCGGACACGAGAAGCGTCAATCTACGGCGAGAGCATTACGACAGGCAACATCAGCGGTACGGGCATTGCTATTGGTCAAGGCGCACAGGCCACAGTACATCAACACTTCTACGAGCCGCGCTTCACGCGCTACACCGACATCTCCTGCCCGCGACTAGCACAGGTGAACAGCAGGGTCACTGTTACCGTTGCGCTGACCATGCAACCACAGCCGGAGAGCGTCGCGCTCCAGGCTATCGAGGTTTTCGAGGGTAAGGTTCGGGTACGGATCGATGCGCCCGGCTTTGAACCGCTGAGTCCGCTCGAACAAACAATCATTGTCGAGCGGGATGACGATAGCGCCCCGGTCGTGTTTCACCTCAAGGCGCGCGAAACCGGTCCCCACGAGATCGCCATCCAGTTCTGGCAGCGCGGCAATCTCATCGCCACGGTCGTGGCGCCCATTGAGGTGCTAGAGGTAGAGCCGGTCTTTGCGCCAGCATTAATACCGAAAACGCCCGTCAGTCCGCGCATGGCTGACGTAACACCGCCAGACCTCACCCTCGTCGTCTTTCGCGACCCTGCCGGGCGGATGCAGTTCACGCTGCACCGTGACAATATCACGCTCTGCTACGCCGAACAGATCCTGCCCCGTCCACCCGATGCGTTGATCAATGCGCTCTTTGACGAGCTACACCTGTTGCAACGCGGTACCGACAGCGCCAACCGACGGCGTGGATCGTCTCTTCTGACCGCCGAGCAGGTCGAGCGGCGTATCCGCAATCTGGGTTACAAACTGTGGGATGTGCTGATCCCACCCGAACTCAAACTATACTATGCCCGTGAGCGCCACCAGTGGCAGAGCGCCATCGCAGCCGGGCAACGCTGGAGCCTGCTGGTGCAATCGAACGAGCCGGACATCCCCTGGGAGCTGGTGCGTCCGTACAGCGATGGGCCGGATTGCTGGGAAGAGGACTTCTGGTGCCAGACCTTCCACTTCGCCCGCTGGCTGCTCAAGCGCCCCGACAGCCGTCAGAGCGTGGTTCCCCTACCGCGACTGCGGCTGCGCACCCTGGCTGCAATCGTGCCTACCTGCTACCCGGAACTGAAGGCTGTCCCTGAAGAACACAAACTGCTGCGCGACCTGATTGCCCGCTATCGCCTGACCGACCGCAGCCCGCAACGGGCGACCGAGCCAGCGGTCATCGCTCTGCTCGAAACGGGTGGCTTCGACTGGCTGCACGTCATCACCCACGGCGACTTCTTCGCTCAATCGGCGTTGCACAGCAGCGCAATCGGCCTGGATGACAACCAGTGGCTGGCGAGCAGCGCCATCACCGGTCCGCGCATCCGGGGCGCGCTGCGCGACCACCGCCCGGCAATTGTCTTGAACGCCTGTCACGTCGGTCGTGAGCAACCTTCGCTCAGCGGCGCTGCCGGCTGGGTCACGCAGTTTGTCGGCTCCGGTGCGGGCATGATGATCGCGCCGCTCTGGTCGGTCAACGACGAGTTTGCCCTCCGCTTCAGCGAAGTCTTCTACACCGCGCTGCTCAACCCTGATCGCCCTGCCACCGTCGCTGAGGCAATGTGGCAGGCGCGCAACGCCATCCGCCAGCCCGATGATCCGACCTGGTTAGCCTACAGCCTGTTCGCCCACCCGAATGCGCGAGTTGAAGTTGAAGTACAGCCGTCGCAGGCGTAGGAAAGAGAACAATACACCGGTCATATCCGACCTCTCATATCACAGTGCCGAGTTCTTACCCCGCCCCTAGCCGTGCCGTCACCGGAAATACCTGCCCGACCCTGCATGCATCCCCCCCTCCTCTCCCACAGCGTGGGAGAGGAAGGGGGGCAGGGGGGAGGTGAGGGCGGCCCTCACCCCCGGCCCCTCTCCCGCGCTGCGGGCCGCCCTCACCCCCGGCCCCTCTCCCGCGCTGCGGGCCGCCCTCACCCCCGGCCCCTCTCCCGCGCTGCGGGCCGCCCTCACCCCCGGCCCCTCTCCCGCGCTGCGGGAGAGGGGTGAGCTGGGTCGTA
>NZ_JPIM01000199.1 GCF_000735195.1 Chloroflexus sp. MS-G | reverse complement strand
AGATTGGCAACAACGGCGTATGCAACAATTGCGACGAGGCACGTATGCAGGATCAGGACTACCCTCAGACGATGGGGCAACAGTTTGGGCGCCGTTCGTGGGCCGAACCGTGGAAAATCAAGATGGTCGAACCACTACGGATCATCAGTCGGGCTGAACGCGAAGCGGCGCTGAAGGCGGCAGGCTACAATACCTTCTTGTTACGCTCGGAGCCGGACTCTAGCTTGACTTCTAGTACGCGATAGTGTATCTCATGGAAAACACCATGAGCACAGGTAAAGCCGCAAAACTCCTTGGTGTCTCGGTCAAGACGTTGCAGCGTTGGGAACGCGAAGGAAGGCTGATTCCGGTGGCCCGAACGGACAGCAACCGTCGTCTCTCCCCTGAGACGCAAATCCGTGAGTTCATCGGTTTGCGGCAGGCGCACCATGCGCCAACCACGCTGGTCGCCTCCTGTCGGGTATCGAGTGCAGCACAGCAGCCGGACCTGGCGAATCAGCGCAACGTGCTGGAAGAGTTCGTGGTGGCGACGGGATTGGCGGGGGTTGAGTTTATCGAGGAAGTGGGCGGCGGGTTGAACTTCAAGCGCAAGCGGTTTCTGGCCCGTATGGACGAGATCGGGCGACGGCAAGTCACGATGCTGATCCTCGCGCACCGGAACCGCCTCACCCGTTTCGGCGTTGCGTGGTTCGAACATGACGCCAACACCCATGGCTGCGCAGTGCTGGTGCTCACCCAGGAACGGCTGTCTCCCGAACCGGAAATGGTGCAAGACGTGATGACCATCGTGCACGGTTGTTCGTCTCGGCGATACGGTGTGAGGAACGATCGAAAGAAGGTGGATGCAGCGCTGAAACAGGATGCGAGTCATGAGTAATGCCAAGAAGGCCAAACGATGCAACGAACCCACAAGATCGCCCTTTGTCCGACTCCTGAGCAGGTGGATTACTTCAAGCGCGCCTGCGGCACGGCCCGGCGCGTCTGGAACTGGGCGCTCAATGAATGGAACAAACAATACGCAGCAGGCGGCAGGCCAAACGCCATGGCGCTCAAAAAGCAGTTCAACGCCATCACATACACCGACCCACAGTGGCTCGACGAGAAGGGACGGCCGTGGTTGCAAGACATTCACCGGGACGCACACGCCCAGCCGTTTGCTCATCTCGCCAAAGCCTGGGAACGGTTCTTTGCCGACCTCAAGGAGGGCAAAGAAGCGTACAAACCACGGCTCAAGAAAAAGGGGCGTTGCCGCGACAGCTTTTATGTGGCCAACGACAAGTTCCGTTTGGACGGCAAGACGATCCGTCTGCCCAAGATCGGCGACGTCGCCATGACCGAGGAACTGCGCTTCGCGGGCACGATGTTGGGCGCGACGGTCTCGCGCACGGCGGATCGTTGGTTTGTGGCAATACAGGTCGAGGTGCCTGATGCGCAATGCTATCGGCGTCGCACGGCGCACGAGGTCAACGGCCTCGACCTGGGCATCAAGGCTGCCGCAACGATCTCCAGCGGCGAAGTCATCGAAGCGCCAAAGCCGCTCAACGCAGCGCTGCGTCGCCTCAAGATTCGCGGTCGGCGTCTCAGCCGCAAGCTGCAAGCCGCCAAGAAGGCAGCAGGATTTGGACGCCATGCCCGCCTGCCCAAAGGAACGCGCCTGCCGGTCTCGAACAACCGGCAGAAGTCCGCTGCGACATTGGCAAGGCTCCATGCCCGCCTTGCCAATCTCCGAGCGGACGTTACTCATAAGCTCACGACCCGACTCTGCCGCGAAAACCAAGCGTTCGTGATCGAGGATGGAAACGTCAAGGGGATGCTCGCGAACGAGAAGCTCGCTCGCGCCATCGCTGACGTTGGCTTTGGTGTGTTCCGCTCGCAGTTGGAATACAAGGCGAAACGCTACGGCACTCATCTCATCATCGCCGATCGTTGGTATCCAAGTAGCCGACTCTGTTTCAAGTGTGGCTGGAAGAACGAGGCGCTGACGTTGCGCGATCGAGAATGGGTGTGTGCCGAGTGTGGTGCGCACCATGACCGTGACCTCAATGCGGCGCGGAACCTGAAACGGCTGGCAACCGAAACTGCCCTACCCGTGGCGAGTCCGACCAGTAATGGCGGCGCTGCGGCGGGGACCGTCCCCGCCGCAGCCGGGAAAGTCACGCTTGTCAGAGACGACGGTGGTCATCAAGACACGTCGGGGCAGGAAGAGAACCGTGCGCACCTTTGCGCACTTTCTTGATAGCAGGATGTCTATATCGATCTGCTGACCGATAGCGGCACCAATGCCATGAGTGACCGCCAGTGGGCTGCGCTGATGATGGGTGATGAGGCGTATGCCGGAAGTCGCAGCTTCTACCGATTAGAGGCAGTGGTGCAGCAGACGTATGGCTACCGGCATGTTATTCCTACCCATCAAGGTCGTGGCGCCGAGCATCTGATCAGTCAGATTGCAATCCGACGTGGGTAGTATGTGCCTAGCAACATGTATTTCACGACGACACGCCTACACCAGGAGCTGGCAGGTGGTATTTTCGTTGATGTGATCATTGACGAGGCGCATGATCCGCTTAGTCAGTATCCGTTCAAAGGTGATGTCGATCTCGATAAGCTCGCGACGCTGATCAAGCAGGTCGGCCCAGAACAGATTGCGTACATCAGTCTGGCCGGCACTGTCAACATGGCTGGTGGTCAGCCGGTCAGTATGGCAAATGTGCGCGCACTACGTGCACTGTGTGACCACTACGGTATTCGCATCTTTCTCGATGCGACCCGCCTGGTTGAGAATGCCTTCTTCATCAAAGAGCGTGAACCTGGTTATGCCGAACACAGCATCGCTGCCATCGTGCGCGAGTTTTGTTCTTACACCGATGGTGCGTGGATGAGCGCAAAGAAGGATGCGCTGGTCAATATTGGTGGATGGTTAGCGGTTAACGATGAGCAACTGGCCGATGAAGCGCGCAATCTGGTTGTTGTGTATGAAGGGTTACATACGTATGGTGGGATGGCTGGCCGCGATATGGAGGCACTGGCGGTCGGGATAGAAGAATCACTCCAGGAAGACTATATTCGGGCGCGGATCGGTCAGGTACGTTATCTGGGAGAGCTGTTGCTCGATTGGGGCATCCCGATCGTTGTGCCTGTCGGCGGTCACGCCATCTTTCTTGACGCCCGCCGTTTCTACCCACATTTGCCACAAGACCTCTTCCCGGCGCAGACGCTGGCCGCCGAGTTGTACCTCGATTCGGGAGTGCGGGCAATGGAACGGGGCATTGCCAGCGCCGGACGTGATCCGAAGACCGGTCAGCACTACTATCCCAAACTGGAATTGACCCGCCTCGCTATTCCACGCCGGGTCTATACCCAGGCCCATATGGACGTAGTAGCTGAATCGGTGAAAGCGGTTTACGATCAACGAGCGCACGCTCGCGGACTACGCATGGTGTATGAGCCACGCTATCTGCGGTTCTTCCAAGCCCGTTTTGAGCCGATAGCCGATAAGAACCTATAGTACACCATCGCCAGAGCATTCAGAAGCCGTCGAAGAGGCAACCTGGCGTGTTGCCTCTTCCATCTACGCTCCACACGTTGCGCCCCTACGCCACCACATCAAAGATCCACACCCGTCCAGACACATCGCCGCATGCCAGCAGTTGGCCATCGCCGGAAAGTGCCAGGCTGAGGATAGCAGCGTTGCTCCAGAAGAGCACCCGCGACTCGCCGCTTTCCCAGTCCCAGGCGCGGATGGTACGGTCATGCGAGCCGCTGACGATGGTGCGCCCGTCGGGGCTGAGCGCCACGGCGTTCACCGCATCCGTATGGTCTGCCAGGGAGCGCAGCAGGCGCCCGCTTTCCGCCTCCCACACCTTCACCGTGCGGTCATCCGAGCCGCTGACGATGGTGCGCCCGTCGGGGCTGAGCGCCACGGCGTTCACCGCATCCGTATGGTCTGCCAGGGAGCGGAGCAGGCGCCCGTCGTGGGCGTCCCACACCTTGACGGTGCGGTCAAAGGAGCCGCTGACGATGGTGCTTCCGTCGGGGCTGAGGGCCACGGCGTTCACCGCACCCGTATGGCCTTCCAGGGAGCGGAGCAGGTGCCCGCTTTCCGCCTCCCACACCTTCACCGTGCGGTCATGAGAGCCGCTGACGATGGTGCGCCC
>NZ_JPIM01000198.1 GCF_000735195.1 Chloroflexus sp. MS-G | reverse complement strand
CCGGCTCTGGCCGGGTTTAGCTACTGTACCCAAACTGTCGGTGCGCCGACCGGTCGCTTTTCAGCCTCCCTGCAAGAGCTGCGGACAGTGGGAAATCCGGCATTCGAGCAACTTGATTTGTTCTTTGAATTAAGCCCCGGTTCGGCGCCACTGAGCGCAACGGTGAGCTGTCTGACGCTGGCTGATGTCCAAATAGTATCGACTTCAACTACACTCACGACACCGTATGTAGTGCGCATTGACCTGTCCGGCTGGTTGCGTGACGATCGGTTTACCGCTTCGTTACCAGCCCAGACACTTACATTTACCACAACCCGTACCATCTCACAGGCGATTGTACTGACCGATGCGCAGGCAGACGTAGGGGCAACGATCTTAATCCCGCTTGCCGAACCGGTTCCGTTCAGGGTTACATTGACCGATAATCGCCTGTCGATTGCCGTAGCACGCACATCAACGTTCGGCGTGGCGAGTGATACGTTGCGAGTGCCGTCCGGCAGCTCTCCGGCAAATATAGAACCAATGTTCTTTTTGTTCGATGGTGATGTCTGGAAACTCGATGCCAATACGACAGTGGTTGGTGAGGGGATGACGCGCCGCCTGGCGGGGGCCGTTAATCTGACCGATTCGGCTGAAACCGAAACCCACCTCGCGGTCAGTCCAAATGGTGATTATCTGGCATTCTGTCGATCTGAAGCAGGTCTCGATCCGTCCGATGCAGCGCTGGCTGTGCCCTCGACGCTCTGGTTGCTACCGCTCGCCGGCGGCGAAGCACAACCATTGGCCCAGGTAGGGGTAAGTTGCGCCGATCCGGTTTTCAGTCCTGATGGGGCAACGATTGCGTTTGCAGTTGATGAAACCGGTGCGCTGCCAACGCAGTGGATGATTTATACGGTTCCGGTAAGTGGCGGTGAACCAACCCGGCTCGAGACGGTGCTCGATGAATGGAGTCGCTTTGCGCCACAGTGGTTAAGTGGGAACCGCTTGTTGTACCGTGCAGAAGCCCCAGATGGGCGAAGTTCGCTTTTCTTGCGGTTATCTGACGGTAAGGTACTCGATGTGGGAGCCGCGCTTCTGACCGATGAGCGATTAGTCGTGCGGTATCGAGGGTTTGGAACATTGCTGGCCAGTCCTGGTGGTGAGTATGCGGCAGTAGAAGCCTTGCGCGCCGATGATCCCGGCGCCGATCTATTAATCCTCGATAGCGCCGGTCAGCTCGTTGAGCGGATCGGCACCCAGCGCGTTGTGTTACCGACGCCTACGCCAACACCTACTGCACGTCCAACGGCGACACCGACACCAACGCCGACCGTGACACCAACCGGTACCGTTACCCCGCAACTGCCGACAGCAACGCCTACTGCGACTGCACTACCGACGGCAACACCAGAAGTAGTACCGCCCCAACCGATACGCGAAGGGCCTTTCTGGAGCCGTCCGTTAGGATGGGATGCGGAAGGACGCTTGCTATACCTCACTACACTATGCGCCAGTGATCTGGTACAGGATTATCAGCTCTACCGCTGGCGCGGTCTCCAGCGCAGCGAATTGCTGGCAACCGGCCAGAGCCTGGGTGGAATCGGATCGACAATTGTGCGCAACCAGCAATTGTTCTACGCCGCAGTGGCCGGTGCCGATCCTGGCCCACGTGGACCTGAGACGCAGAACCAGCGTTCCTCAACGGCGCTGTGGGTTTGGGATCTAAAGAGTGGTGATCGGCAGATATTGCTTGATCTGGTACGTGGCGTGCGTGAGCTGCGATGAAGTGGAAGCGCGCAACGATGGTGTGTATCGGCAATACGGGTAAGAATGGAATATTGCTGTATGAACCAACCCTCGCTTGCTACTGAGCCAACGCTGCGACTATTTATCGCGCTCGATCTACCGCAAATTGTGCGTCAAGAATTGCATAATATTCAAAGGCGCTTACATGCTCACAATCGGGCAGTGCGCTGGAGTGATCCGGCAGGCATGCATTTAACCCTCCATTTTCTCGGTGAAACTCCAGAACGGTTTGTCGCTCCACTCCTGGCCGGTCTGCATGCGATCACGGTGTCGCCATTACGCTTGCGCCTCAATCAGGTGGGTTGTTTTCCAACGAACGGCTCGTTGCGCGTTGTCTGGGCCGGCCTTGATGGTGACCTGGATGGATTGGCATCCTTACACCGGACCGTCGGTCGAGTCATCGAGTCGATAGGGTTAGCTGTGGATCCACGCCCCTTTACGCCGCATATCACCCTCGCCCGTGCTCGCACGAACGCAACACCGACTGAGCTTCGCTCGTTGCGGGCAACTCTGGTAACGATGAAACCGAACTCTCTCGAATGGCAGACTGAGCGACCAATCCTGTTCCGCAGTCAACTGACAGCTCGCGGCGCAATCTATACAGCGCTTGGGTGAGAGCCTATCCCAAATATCCGTGAAGGAGGAGCGGTTCGTGAACCGCCCCTTCAGCAATATCGAGTACTAGCGGAGCGCAGCGACGCTGCATCCGCCTGTTAAGCTTCACTCGTAGGGAGAAGGCGTCGTCTTGCCCAACCATGCAGCTCCATCGGTATCACGCTGATTATCGCCCAGATTCATCCGTTGTGACATGACGACGAGTATTCGGATAGGCTCTAGGTTGTGCAATTCTTGCTGATCGGTAGTGATTTTGCGCTACGCAGCGGTCATTACAGCCGATACGATGGATGAGAGGTCAACGAAAGTGAGGTTGTTATGACTCTGCAACGCCTATGCTTGACGCTCATTGGTCTAGCATTGCTATTCGGAATCCTGCTCGTGCCAGTACGCGCCCAAGATGCGATAGCACACGCCGTTCTGTTTTATTCACCGACATGCCCACATTATCATGTCGTTCTAACCGAGGTATTGCCCCCATTACAGACACGCTACGCAGATCGGCTGCAAATCTTGACCATCGATGTTTCAACGCCCGACGGATTAGCCCTGTACGAAACGGCAATGAAGGTGTTTCAGGTACCCACTCATCGTCAGGGTGTGCCAGCCCTCTTCTTCGGTCAAACCCATCTGGTTGGCAGCTTAGAAATCCCCAGGTACTTACCCACTTTAGTCGAGGATACACTCGCAGCCGGTGGGAACGGGTAGCCAGCTATTCCTGGTTTAGAGGCACTGACTGCATCGTTCGACGATCATGCAACAGTGCCAACGCAACCCGCTACAGCACCGTTTAGTCGCGATCCGCTGGCGAATACGGTCGCTCTGTTCGTGCTGACCAGTATGGTCATTGTTACCTTTATCGCAATCCGTCGTCTACGCTGGCCGTTTGACCAGACCTTACCAGTAACCAGCGTTCGCTTCATTCCAATTCTCGCTGTCGTTGGTCTGGTGTTAGCCGGTTACCTGGCCTTCATCGAAACACGTCAGCAGAGTGCGGTATGTGGTCCTATTGGTGATTGTAATCTGGTACACCAGAGTCCCTACGCCCGTATTGTGGGGATTCCGGTTGGCGTGTTGGGTGTGATAGGCTACCTAGCGATCCTCGGCGCCTGGATTATCGACCGTGTTGGCAGCATACGGCTTGCTCGCCAAACGTTAGTGATCATGGTGGTGGGAGGAACGTTTTTCTCGCTGTATCTCACCTTCCTTGAGCCGTTTGTGATTGGGGCGACATGTCTGTGGTGTTTACTCTCGGCAATAACGATGACTGCGCTATTGTGGATGGTCACAGCGCCGGTGGTACAACCGCCAATGCGGGGACGGCGATCACTGGCAGCGTCAAGACGGTAGAACTCGATCAAAAACCCGAATGTATGAAGGCCATACCGTACACGCGGTACCTTCGCGTCGGGATGAAGTAGCAGATCACGCTGATCATACGGCACCGTGCCTCGGATGGTGGCGGGGGCAATATCGGCATGGCGGTGATGAACAGTAGGGGCGAAAAAACGTTTCGCCCCTACTATGACGTTGTCACGGTTCACGTGGGCGCTGCAACAGGAATCGACGGTGGCGATCCGATCCGTACCCAGTTGGCGTGGGGTGAATCACCCAGTTCAGCCCACCATCGTCCTCTCACAAGCGGGGAACCCGCCCCTACGGGCGCGGTGTACACTTAATGCGTTCTGCCGCTACTTAAGGTGTAACCTCCGTCTAAGATTTTGCATCTTATGGGCAAACGGTCAAAATAATATTGGCAAAAGGAGGTTACACGC
>NZ_JPIM01000197.1 GCF_000735195.1 Chloroflexus sp. MS-G | reverse complement strand
CATAATCCCCCCCTTCCTCTCCCGCAGTGCGGAAGAGGAAGGGGGGCGGGGGGGGGGAAGGTGAGGACGATCAGGCGTGCCCTGCAGCGCGTATTTAGATTCCCCCGTACAGTACTGTCCTTGTGCAACCTCCTCACACCGCAAGCTGGTACTACGACTGACCATCATACAGGCAAAAGGTACTATTGTTTTTGCTCATCAAATCAGGATAAGGTGAAATTGTAGCGCAAAAATCACACGAGATACGGCTGTAAGGTAACAGTGTCGTTCACCAAGACCGAACTCGATGTTCGGTTGCAGTCATTTTTGTTTCAATGCGCTAAAACGGTGGCATTCTGGGATGAAGAATGGTTTGGACATGCGTGAAGAGAATGCAGATAACAGCTACTGATCACGCTCCCGTTCTATCTACACCGTCTAGAAAGGAATCTGTCAATCATGCCCTTTGCGCACATCATTCGACCACGGATACTGACCAGCTTATTAGTGTTGGTATGTGGTATCATTTTCACGCCACTGATTGGATTACTGGCTGCTCCGGCACAGCCACAAACCCAGGTAACGCTGGCTACCGGTCAGCACTACGAACTATACACGACAGCCAATGGTGCCATCCAATTTATTAATCCCGACCCCGGTACCTTCCATCGCCTGCGGGCCATCGATGGGAGCTGGCAGACCCCATTGATCGCACCGGGTGAGAGCACAACACACATCTTTACCGTGCCTGGTCAGACGGCTTTCATCTGTGATATCGATCCAACAATGCGTGGCTCCATAACTGTTCAATCAGGCTACCCAGTCTTCGTCCCGCTTGTAATGAACAAAACTGTTGAACGCTGGTCACAACCGGCAACCTGGAGTGGTCGGCTGCCCCAGGCTGGCGATGCCGTCACCATTCCGGCGGGTAAAGTCGTTTTGCTTGATGTTAGCCCGCCACCCCTCAAGAGTTTGCTGATCGAAGGTGAACTGATCTTTGATCGGCGTGACCTTGACCTGACTGTTGGCTGGATCATGCTGCACGGTCAGGGTCGTCTACGCATTGGCACTCCGACAGAGCCGTTTACCCAGCGGGCGACGATTACCCTGAATGCCGATGATCTCAACGAAGACGTTATGAAGATGGGAACCCGAGGTATCTTGCTAATGGGTGGTTCCTTCGAGGCCTATGGCGCAATCCCGAACCGTGTATGGACTAAATTGAATGATCATGCGGCTGCCGGTGCCACAACCCTTACTCTCGACGAACCGGTGAACTGGCCGTCGAATGCCGAGATTGTCATTGCGCCAACAGATTTCTATGGTGTGTCAGAAACTGAACGTCATACTATACATCAGGCAGAAGGGACAGAGCTTACGCTCAAGACACCGCTTCAAACCGCACGTTGGGGGCGATTGCAGTATGTTAGTACGACCGGTCTGACATTAACGCCAACCACAGAAGTAACGCCGCTAGTAATCGATGAGCGTGCCGAAGTAGGTCTGCTCTCGCGACAGATCGTGATTCAGGGCGCCGATGATGAACGCTGGCGAACTAACCGCTTTGGCGCCCAGATTATGGTCATGGGGACAGGTGTCTTACGCCTCGATGGCGTCGAGCTACGACGAGTCGGTCAGGGTAGTCGTCTTGGTCGCTATCCGATCCACTTTCATATACTGTCGTATGCGGCTGACGGCAGTCTGATCGGCGACGCTACCCAGCAACGTATCACCAACTCAAGCATTTGGAACTCGGCTAACCGCTGCATCACGATCCATGGCACGAATGGTACTACCATTCGCAACAACATCTGTTATGACATTGCCGGTCACGCGATTTTTATCGAAGACGCTGTCGAGCGTCGGAACGTGATCGAAAACAATCTGGTCTTGAAGGTACGCCAACCACCTCAACCCATCTTACCGAGTGATCGTGAAGCCTTCCGGCGCGGTCCGTCAGGTTTTTGGTTGACCAACCCCGACAATATTGTGCGCGGGAATGTAGCCGCTGATACAGCCGGTAACGGGTTCTGGCTGGCTTTCCCCGAACGGCCACTCGGCCTGAATAAACTTGTTCCGCTCCGTCCGAGCAACATGCCGTTGGGGGTGTTCAGTCACAATGTTGCGCACTCGAACAACAAACCGGGCATCAACCTCGACTTTGCCCCCTTCGATGATGCAGGGAATACGCGCGAGAGTAAATACATACCGACCGTTGATGGAGGTCCTGATCGCTATAATGCTAATCGGGTGCGTTTTACCTTCAGCGACATTACCACGTATAAGAATCGCGATAACGGGTTATGGAATCGTACATCCTGGCCTGATTATGTGCGTTTTGTATCTGCCGACAACGTCGGAATGTTCTTTGCCGGTGCCGGTGATAACGGTCGCATCGTCGATTCGCTGATCGTTGGGGTTAGCCTGAACAACAGTACGTTACCACCAATATCAGATCAGCCGAATACAGCCGTCGCCAGCTATCACAGCACCTTCGATATTTTCAACAACGTGATCGTCAACTTTCCGCTGCACAATCGCCTAGATCGGGCCAGTGGTGCTTTTGCTACCAACGACTATTACACTCGTCCCGTTGATCGCGGGTTAATCCGCAACCCCAATAACCTGTTGATTAACAGCCATCCTGGCAGAAGGGTCATATCGCCGAACATTAATACGCCGGTTGGGAATGCTGCGCTGGCAGGCGCCTTGTGGGATCCACATGGATATTGGGGGCCGCCAGGAAACTATTGGGTGTACGACCTGCCGTTCCTGACCAATGGCCAGACCTGTACGCCGATTGACGGTGAAACTCATGCCCGGAGTTGTGCTGGCCCGTACTACGGTGTCGCAGGTTTTCGCATTGATGGCAGTGACCGCTACAAGCCACAAATGCCGTTGACCATCACCCGTCTCGATCACACTATGCAACCAATTGCCACGTGGGTGGTCGAAGACGGAAGTAGTGGTAATCGTAACACCTTCGGTATCATGGCACATATGCGCCATTTTGCCGCCGTTCCGAATGGTCGCTACCGGATCGAGTTTCGCGATAGTTCGGTGAGCTATCCTCTGCCGACCCAGGAAGTCATGCTCGTGCTCTCCAATATGCACTCGTCCACCGATCGCCTGATTCTTGCTGTCCCGTTCAGCAGCAGCATACCTGTTCAGGCGTACCTCACTACCCGTGAATTGTACTGGGATATTCAAGCACCTGGTACACCGGTACGCCATCTAACCCCGGTTAGCTCGCTGGCAGCGTTGCTTACCACCGAGAACAGTGTATGGCAAGACTATGCTCATCAACAGGTTTGGGTAAACGTAAGTGGTGGGATGCCCCTACCAGGTGGCGATCCATCTGATCCTCTGTCCGACGAAGCGCTCTACCGTGAAACATACCTGCGCATTTTCAAACCATAGCCACCGCTCGCACAGCATTGGCACGTGATAACGGGATGGGGCCTGATCCACCCCTACCGAAAAGGAAAGAGAGAAAAGGGAGAGTGTATAAGGAACGGTTTCCCCTCCACTGTAACTCTCCCTGTGTGAGAGCGGAAGAATCTTACCGGGCAGAACATCCCCCCTTCCTCTCCCGCAGTGCGGGAGAGGAAGGGGGGCGGGGGGGAAGGTGAGGGGACCTACTCCATTTCCTGCAGGGGATTATACCGATTCATCGCCGTGATCAGGCCCTCGCGCAAGATCACGTCAACTGCATCGGCTACTCGGGCAAGGACATCTGGTAGTACTGCTTCTTCTTCCGGTGTAAAGCGGCTCAGCACGTAATCGGCTGCATCCATCTTCCCAGGTGGTTGGCCGATGCCAACCCGTAATCGCGGAAACTCCGTTGTTCCTAATTGCGCAACGATTGATCGCATGCCGTTATGGGTGCCGGCACTGCCCCGCTCGCGGATGCGGATGCGGGCGAATGGCAGATCAAGATCATCGTAGATAACGAGCAACTCGTGCGCCGGATCAATTTTGTACCAGTTGCGCAGCGCCGATACCGCCTGCCCACTAAGGTTCATATAGGTTTGTGGTTTTACCAAAACGACCCGCTGCCCGTGAATGATCCCTTCGGCAAGCTGACTATTAGCCCGCTGCTGACGAAACGTCAAGCTGTGACGCTCGGCCAGTGTTTCAACACTGCGAAAACCAACATTGTGACGGGTTCGTGCATAACGTTCACCTGGATTGCCCAGGCCAACAATGAGCCACATGTGTTGTATCCTTACCAATAACT
>NZ_JPIM01000196.1 GCF_000735195.1 Chloroflexus sp. MS-G | reverse complement strand
GACTCTATGTCGTTTGCTCGCTATAATTTTGTGCGTTCTTTTTTCTTTGAGATTGATGGGCAGAGTGTACGGCGGGTAGCTGAAGCGATTGCTGCATTGCTGGTAAAACTGAGCGAAGAAAGGTACGGCAATGAATAGCGATCCATGTACGGAAGATCGGCTAGCTATAGTATGTCCACTCTGCAGTTGTAACAGCAGCCAACTCTTGTTTCGCGCTAGGAGTTGGGAATCTTTTGCACAAGACCAAGTTTATGAGATTCGACAGTGCCATAAGTGTCATATCGCATTTACCAGTCCTATAGTATCCTTTGAATCACTAAAATTATTTTATTCTCAGGGGTTATATGGAAACAAGTCCAACCGCTTTCATATCTTGATCGAGATCGCACAGCAGATTTTTCAATGGTCTCGATTGCGTAAAATCACGCGTGTGCGTCAACGGGGAAAATTACTTGATATAGGCTGTGGTAAGGGCAGGTTTCTGGCTTATGCTGCTCTGCACGGCTGGGATGTTTATGGGACTGAGCCTTCAGAAAACAGTCGTCGAATTGCGTGCAGTACGCTGAAAGGCAGGATTGTTGGTAATCTAAAAGAGTTGCCTATGGAGAAATTTGACGTAATTACACTCTGGCATGTTCTTGAGCATGTATCCACACCAGTGGAGATGCTTCGACAACTACATCCGTATCTGAAACCGGGAGGTGTTCTTTGCGTGGCTGTTCCCAATCTTGCTTCGTGGCAAGCGCGGTTGGGAAAAAGCCGCTGGTGCCATCTAGATGTACCAAGGCATGTTTTTCACTATACTCCTGAGACCTTACAGTATGTACTGGATTTGTCTGGTTATACTATATTGCATATAGATCACTTTTCGATAGAATTCAATCCAATTGGCGTCTTGCAGACTATGCTCAACTCTTTAGGAGCGGAACCAGGACTTATTTATGCACTGGTGAAACGGAATATCTCCTGGGGTATAGCTAAAAACAAGCTTCGATTCCTGTATAGTGCCATAGTGGCTATTGTTGGCATACCGTTCTTGATCTTGCCAGCCCTTCTCTTTGCTTATATTGAATCGTTGTTTAGTAAGGGGGGCACAATTTTGGTCTACGCTACACCGATTGAATTGGGGCAATAATCCTATGCGCATCGCTTTCCTTGGCACCCGCGGTATTCCTGCCAGTTACAGTGGCTTTGAAACATGTGTGGAACAACTAGGCCAGCGTCTAGTTCAGCGCGGTCACCAGGTTACTGTATATTGCCGTTCGCACCACATCACCTATAAAGGAACCCATTACAAGGGAATGCGATTGGTCAAATTGCCAACTATTCCCAACAAGTATCTGGATACCATTGTCCACACGTTCATTTCTTCGCTGCACGCGCTTACGCAGCGTTACGATGTAGCACTCTACTTCATTGCCGGTAACAGTCCAGTTACCTGGATTCCCCGATTGGTGAGAACCAAAACCATCCTCAACGTAGATGGACTGGATTGGAAGCGTGAGAAGTGGCCCGCTCTAGCTAAGAGATATATTCAACTGGCTGAGTATCTGGCCACCAGGCTGCCTACTGTCTACCTTACTGACTCACGGGTGGTGCAGAATTATTACCGCGAACGTTTTGGCAGCGAGCCGCTTTACATCCCTTATGGTTCGGAAGTAGAAATTGTTCACCCTGGTGAGACCTTGGCCCGCTTTGGTCTGGAACCGGGTAAGTATGTCCTCTTTGTGGGGCGGTTAGTTCCGGAGAACTGCGCTCATCATCTGGTGGAAGCATTTCGGGGATTGGATACAGACCTGAAATGCGTAATCGTCGGCGATGCTCCGTATGTTGCGGATTATATTGCCTCTCTCAAAGCTTCCGCTCAGGGCGATCCGCGTATCGTCTTCACCGGCTACGTTTTTGGCAAGGGGTATTATGAACTGGGTTCCAACGCTTACATTTTTGTTGAGACATCAGGAGTAGGAGGTACTCATCCAGCTTTACTGGAAGCGATGGCCTTTGGCAATTGTGTCGTCGTGCACAATACACCGGAAAATCTGGAAACCGTTGGCGATGCAGGTTGGTCTTATGACGGAAAAGTAGGGGCAACCGATCTACGCTGGGTATTACAGCAGTTGCTATCGAACCCAGAGGTTGTAGAGAATTATCGTTACCTAGCTCGTCAACGGGTACAGGCCTACTATACCTGGGAAGCAGTTACAGATGCCTATGAGCAGTTGTTTTACCAGGTCTGCGGGAAGCCGATACCCGATCGTCTCAAACAATTGCAGGACCAAAAGGTTTGACTGTACCGGATACAGCATACCAGCAGGGTCGAAACAGAAGGTGGACTGAATAGCGAGTGCTTAGAACATCTGCCTTCCCTCCAGGAAGGTACAGAGAAGACCAAACTTAAAGATTGCAATAGAAACACGTAACCTATTGTGGCCATACAGGCGTTGTCTTTTCCGTCCAACAGGTGTTAAGGGTGTGTCAGATAACTATAATATCTCATTGAAAAATCCTGAGAGATTTGAACATCAAGCAATGTTTCAAATTGATTTTCATCCCCGCCATGTTTTAGTATGGCATTCCAGAAAACGATCCCCTGAAATAAATAATAAAGTGCTTTTGCGAAATTCTAACTTCCCGCCAGATCATCTAGGGCTTATCAATTCTCCAACATTGTGGTAAACATAACAGAGAGGCTGAACTCGGATCGGAGGTGGGAGCGATGAGCGACGAGCAATACAACGGGTTGCGCGCCTCTCTGCGGGAGATACCCGATCCCCGTCACCGTCAAGGGCGTCTCTCCCCCGTGGTGAACATCCTGATCATGCTCATCGTAGCCGCCGTGCATGGGCAACGGAGTCTCCGAGGCATGGTGAGATGGGCCGAGGCGCACGGGAGCGACCTCAGGGTGAAGGGAGGGATAGAATGGCTGGCCCATCCGCCGATCTCCGGCACTCTCTGGCGAATAGGAGCGCTGTTAGACATGGCCCACGTGGAGCACGCCCTGAGTCGCTGGATGCAGGACGGAGGAGGAGACGCTATCGGTGTGGATGCGAAGAGTCTGCGGGGCAGTCAGCGGCGGGAGGGGTTGCCTGCCCTGGCGGTCGTGGTGGCGGCAGCCCAGGGGATTCGGATCGTGCTGCGTCGGAACGGGGTGGCAGCAGGGAACGTCACGGACGCGGCGTTGCAGTTGCTGCAGGGGATGCCCCTGGAGGGGAAGGTGGTGACCCTGGATGCCGAACCGAATCACCGATAGGTCGCCAGAGTGATCGGAGAAACAGGGGGCCGCTTTGGGAATCGTGAAACAGAATCACAGTGACGGACGGACGGCACTGTGCGAAGGGATGATGGCGGAACAGGGGGCATTGCCGCCGGACGTCCAGGAATGGAGTCGGCACCACGGACGGCGCGACGTGCGGGAGGAGTGGCGGGTGGAAGCTGACGACGCGATGCGGACCTACCTGGAGCAGGAATGGGGCTGGCCGGACGTTCGCTGGGATAGGCGCGTGCGGCGCCAGCGGGCGCCACTGCATGCAGAAACGTAGAGCACAAACGACGTGATGGTCAGATACGGGAACCGAGGCGGGCCGAACCCAACGCCGCAGCAGCTCAGCTAGTGGGTGCACGGGCAGTCGGACAGTGAACACGGGGTGTGGTAGGTGTGCGATGTGACGGATCAGGCAGACCGCACTGATGCGCGAACGGTTGGCTGGCCCTCCACGCCATCCGCTGTGTGGCGATGAACATCATTCGTCGGCAAGGCCTTCGTTCCATTCCTGATGGACACCGGGCAGCCTCCGCACGCCCAGACCGTGGCCTGGCTTGGTTGGGTATGTATTAGAGCGTTGATAAGCCCTGCAGATCATCATGGCTACATTGACCCATCACAATCCTCCGTGCTATACTATCTACCGGCATACCCCACGTTATGGGTTTGTTCCGGTTGATATGGTGTGAAGGCGCGGCCACGATGCCGGCAAGCGTCTTCACGTAAGGAGCCGGCATGCTAGAACGCCTACGCTTACGCTTGATTGGGAGCGTTCTTGCCTGGGATGTGATCGCAACAGTGCTGTGCCTTGCCTTCGTTATTCACTCTGAACCGGTTGCCTCACGGTTCCGGTGGTTGCTCTACGTTGGGGTTGCGTTGATTTGGGGTCTGGTTTTCATCGTCCTGGCGCCACAACGCGCACTGTTTACCCGTACCCTCCTCGAAGCGTTTACGCGCCTGTATCTCGCCGTTTTTCTGGCAACGACCTCGTTGGCAGGTTTTCTCTACCTGATAAATGGTGTTGTTCTTGAGCGCAGCGCCTTTGCTCGTTTTGTGATATGCGATCTGGTAGCGCTGAGTGTGATTCATCTCGGTTTCCGCACGATTACGCGCTGGCAGCAGCAACGGGAGAGTGGCCGACGCACGCTGGTGGTCGGCGATGCCAATACTGCTTTACGCCTGGTCGATGAGTTTGGTCATCGACCCTGGATCGGGCTACACATTGTGGGATA
>NZ_JPIM01000195.1 GCF_000735195.1 Chloroflexus sp. MS-G | reverse complement strand
TCGCAGTAATAGTAGTACGATGCCTGCGATCACTGACCAACTCAGAAAGGGCTAATGCAAGCCGGGTATGCTCAAGAGCCTGATCATAATTGCCCATAAAATCAGCCGAAATTCCCAAGTTGATACGGGCAATAATTTCTGCATCACGATCTCCACTCTCACGCGCCAGTGCCAGCCCCTGAAAATAGTAGCGTTGCGCCAGTGCATAATCACCACGGGCATCGGCATTTTGCGCTAGCAGATCGAGAACACGGGTTTTCTGATAGGTCACGCGCAGGCGCTGATATATATCGAGGGCCTGACGCAGATAGTGATCAGACTCCTCAAGTTTTCCCTGTGCACTCACAACATTACTGAGCGTTTCAAAACAACGGGCTATTGCCAGATGATCATGAGTCTGCTGGCAAACTGCCATAGCTCGCTGGGCAAAATCGGTGGCCGCCTCAAGATTGCCGAGGCGCAAATCGATCTCGCTCAGCGAGCGTAGACACGTTGCGATGATCAATAGAGCATCGGTATCATGGAATGTGCCATTGGGGCCATTGAGTAGCGCAAGCGCTTGTAAGAACTCCTGCTGACCTTGTTCGTGATCACCGGCCAGAGTATTCAGCATCCCGGACTGACACTTGATCATTGCCTGTAACAAGGGGTCGGCAAGCTGTTCGGCGAGTGCTAACGCTTCTGCTGTCACGCTGAAAACATGCTGATGACCAGAGCGTAAACGTTGCAACGAAACATACCCTGACAGTAACGAGGCGCGCAAACGTTTGGCAGACGATGTGATAGGATTCGTGACATAAGCCAGACTCTGCTGGAATCGTTCGACACCGGCAACAAAACGCCCCATCAAGCGATAGAGGTCTTCATAGGCTAACGCTGCGTTAGCGACCAAATCCCACTCGGCATGGACAAGTGCCCAATGCCAGGCAGCTTCAATGTCGATGAGATTAGCGGCCAGATTCTCACGAATCTCAAAGCTCTGCGGCCCACGCAGATCAGACCGAGAACTGGTCAACCATCGCAAAAACCAGTGGGCATGGCGACGATAAGCTACTTCGCGGAAGTTTGCATGATCGAAGTCCTGCGCCAGTTTCTCGCTGGCAAACTGACGGACGTACTCATGCAACCAGATGCGGTCTTCAGCGAGATGATGTACCAGAGATAATTCAATCAGTTCAGCAAGCGCCTGTTCGCTCTCGGTGATTGCCAGTGCTGCGGCAAGTGGGCAAGCAGCATTCACCACACTCAACATCGCCAGTGCCTGACGACTCGCTTCAGACAGACTATTCCAGGTCGATTCAAAAACGGCTTGCAAACTACGATGCCGGCCAGGAACATCAAGGATCGGACTGTTCAGTGACTTCACGCTGCGGAAAACTGTCTGACGTAATGTCGTCAGGTTCATACTGTTCAAGCATGCAACCGCCAACTCGATGCCTAACGGTAAGCCAGACAGCGCACTACAGACCTGATCAATATCGCAATACTCGTCTGCTGTGGTAAACGTCATTCCCTGACGGCGGGCCAACTCTACAAACATACGAGCGCCAGGACTCACCTGCTGAACAGTGGAAGTCGTTGATAGTGGGGCCAGATGCAGCACATGCTCTTGCCGTAGATAGAGACGTTGTCGCGAGGTAACCAGCGCAACACATTGTGTTGCTGCACTCAGCAGCTCTTTTAAGAAAAGACTGGCTGTTACCACATGTTCAAAACTATCGAACACCAGTAAACATGCCCGATTCTGAAGTGCTGCAATCACCTGAGCTTCCGTACTCTGCCGTTCATTCAGAGCGATCTCACAAGTGGTAGCAATACAGTGGGCCAGGTATTGTACCGGATTCAACGTCAGCAAACCGATATTCGCAGCAAAACCATCTTCAGGATGCAGGAATATATAGCATACCCCATCAGGGAAGGCAAAACGCATCAATTGCGCAGCCCGAATCGCCAGACGGGTTTTACCAACGCCACCTTCACCAACTACCGTGATTAATTGCAAATCTGGCCGATTGATAAGATCGGTCAGAGTTTGAATTTCCTGCTCACGACCAACCAAAGGAAGCTGATCAAGAGCCATTGCCTGACGCCGTGACGTCAGGTACGAAGGATCATCTGGGAGACCCCCTTCACGAATTGCTACCGCTAGCTCCTGAGTTACCGGTTCTGGTTCGACACCCAACTCCTGCTGTAAGATTTTGCAACAGTTCTGATATTGAGCCAGCGCCGATGCCCGTTGGCCCTGACGCGCTAAAGCTAACATTAATTGCCGATGAGCCGATTCGTGCCACGGCTCAGCTTCCAATTGACGGGTGGCATATGTCAGCACGCTATGCCAGTCGTGGGCACGAAGAGCATACTCCCCCAACTGTGCCAGAACCGAAAGAAACGAGCGATGAAAATACTCGCGTTGACGGGTATACCAATCAAACAGAGGTTCACTTTCTGGTGTAAAACCGGCTATAAACTCACCCTGATACAGGGTCTCTGCTGTCTGTAACAGCTCCTGGCAATGGCGACAACCGGGTATTGAGCGATGATTGTGTGAATGGATCGTGGTCACAATCTGCTCAAACTGGAGTGCATCAACCTGCCAAACTGGCGGAACGTTGAGCGTTACCGTCTGTGCACTAGTATAAAGCAAAGAACTGGCTTTCCCCAACGCCCGACGGATACGACTGAGGGTAACGCGCAGCGTGTTTTGGGCGGCTGCTTGTGGTCGATCAGGCCAAAACAAGCCGGTTAACGTCTCGCGTCGCACCGCCTGTCGCTGATGAAAGCATAACCAGGTGAATAGCAAACGAGCATTATCTGTTTGAAAAGCACTGCTTAGTGAGATGCCATTACAGCGAATGTCAAACCCACCTAGTAGTTGTACGTGCCATGTCGTCATTGGGATCTTCTGTAATGATTTTGTTACGTTCTTCCATTATACAACCTGTTAGAACTTATGACGATAACCTTGAGAGGAGGTGAACGCTCTATAATCGTTGTTTGGTCATCATACTTCAGTTGTCGAACAACATGTTTGCTCTATCAACACACAACGCCTGATGAGCAAGGAGGGCGAGCAACGCATAGACAGATCAACCCGCTTATCCCGCCTTACCATACCGGTGTTTCATTACCTTCGTCGCTATTCCGACCATTGTTCTCAATACGTCTGATAGAACGGTTTTCCAACCGAATATCTGTACGTGAACATAGTGTTGGGGAGGAAGAACTTTGACTAAAGAGGAAACCCGACTCATACGTATTCATTGACGATCCGCAAGCGCACCACGACAGAAATGGCTAGCCAGTTAAAGAGAGGATGCAAAATCATGCGACAACGGACACCAGCCTTGCTAATCTTCGCAGTCATCGGACTCATCTTCACTACTCTTCCAGCATTCTCCCTAATGGCGCCAGCAGCGCCATTGATCCGCTTGCGTGCCCGTGAATTTAGCCCACAACCTGGTTTTCCTGTTAGTGAACGATCACTTGTCAGCTTGCAAAGTACGACGGCATCAGAGCAACGCACGCATGTTTTAGTACAGTTTGAACGTCTGCCAACACCTGCTGAGCAAGCTACACTCTCTCAAGCTGGTCTCAAACTATTGGCATACGTACCAGATAACGCATGGTTTGCGTCTATCCCGATTACATGGCTCCAGTTGTCAACCTTACCAGATGGAATACGTGCTATTGCCGCCATTCGCCAAACTGACAAACTATCACCACGACTGACCGACTACCGTGACCAACAGCCACTACCGGTACTGATAGCAACCTATCCAGATGTTGATGTCGAAACGATCAGCGATCTCGTCAGGCAATTTGGTGGCAACGTCGAAAAAGTAGTCGCTGAGCGCCACTATATCCTTGCGCATCTACCCAGTGTTGTCACCCTCACGGCACTGAGTCAGATGGATAGCATCTTTTGGATCGACGCCTGGCCTGGACCATTCAGACCGAAAAATGATGGTGGTCGAAACGCTACCAAGACAAACCTGGTTCACCAGGCCGGTTATCACGGTAATCCAGCATCAGCACCTGGTAGTATTGTCATTGGAGTATGGGATTGTGGATGGGTAGAAAGCAACCATCCCGGTTTTAGTGGTCGCCTAACGATTGGCGATCCCACTTCAACCTCAAATGGATGTAGTGGACCCGCCGGCACCAACGA
Source organism: Chloroflexus sp. MS-G (assembly GCF_000735195.1). Lineage (GTDB taxonomy): Bacteria > Chloroflexota > Chloroflexia > Chloroflexales > Chloroflexaceae > Chloroflexus. The sequence goes on along the minus strand of NZ_JPIM01000195.1, from coordinate 327 downwards.
TCATGCTACTCATGTCGCCGGAACAGCCGCCGGTAGCGGTACAGGTAGCCCTGAAGGGCGTGATCTGCGCGGCCATGCCGATCAGGCAACCGTCTTATCGTATGACGTTGAAAATGCGGCTGATGAGGTCATTCAGGCTATTCAAACGTATAATCTAGATACCTTGATTGCTAGTTGACGACCATCGACACCTCTGGCATGATCGCGGTTGCTGAACCAACATCATCGCCAGGAGGAGCCGATGGACGCCACGTGGATTATAACCGCTTTTGTCGTGATTGACACGTTGATGGAAAGCCTGGGGCATCGCAGTGATGTGCGGGCGCA
>NZ_JPIM01000194.1 GCF_000735195.1 Chloroflexus sp. MS-G | reverse complement strand
AGTGGTATCGCTGCTCCGCCGGGCGCTGTCCAGCGCTCGCTTCAGACGCGCCAGCACTTCTGGACGATTTCGTTCGCCCTTGAGCATCCAGTAATGTCTCAGCTGCGCCGTAGCGCGTGCTGCACGATTGATTCCGGTGTGCGCGCTATCATGCGCGTACCCCCAATCGAGGTAGTGTTCGAGGTTGGGCTGTTCCAGGGTCAGGATTGTAATGCCGCTGCGCTCATTTCCCTTGATGATCGCCTCATCTGCAGCTTCAATCAGCCCGGCGAAGTATGCCAGCGCGGCTGGCGCATAGGTTGCCAGCGCATCCGGCATCTGCTGCGCAAGGCGAGCCTCGGCATAGCGCCGCGCCGGTTCCGGCAGGGCGCATTGCGCGTAGTCGGCAGTGCCACGCCATTCGGCCATGCCGTAGTGCACAACCGTTTCGAGCGTCTCTGCCTCGATGTCCGCAATCGCCTGCGCTGCGTTGCGGGTCAGACCGGCCGGGAAGAGCGCCAGCAGCGCAAAGGCGCGTTGCGCCGGAGCGGGCAGCACGGTGTATGAGAGATCGAGGGTGGCTGCCAGGCTGGTCTCGCGGTCTTCTTCATCGCCGGGGTAGCGGAGGGCGCCCTGCGGATTGGCTTGCAACCGACACCACAGGTCGCGCAGGCTGAGGCGGGCAGCGCGCATGGCCGTTGCTGCCAGCCGGATCGGGAAGGGATAACCGTCGAGAAAGCGCAGCAGGTCGCGCCATTCGTCAGGCGTCCATTCGCCCCACTTCTCTATCGGCGGCGCATACGTCAGAAACGCAGTTTGGGCGTCTGCCCCCGTCAAACGGGTCAGTTCAAGCGGAGCGTGATGGATGCGCCCCGGCAGGTCGAGCCTGGCGGTCGTGAGCAGTTTCAGAAAGCGGGTGCCGAGCAGCGCCCGCACCATCCCGACCAAACCCTGGCGGTCGTGGATGAGCAGGGCGTCGAGATCATCGAGCACGAGCAGGCTCTGGCGGTCGGCGAGCGCACCGGCGAGGGTCGCGTCACTTTCGGCGGTTTCTGGCGCCAGTCCGATCGCAAATGCGATCCGGCTGCGCGCTTCGGAAGCAGTCGTGACATTCCGCAGCGCCACCAGCCAGACCCCATCGCGCCAGCGGTTGCGTTCGTGCTGCCAGCGCGCCGCTGCCTCTGCCAGGGCGGTTTTGCCCATCCCGCCCATCCCGTGGATGGCGACACAGCGGTTGTCGCGGAGCGCCTGCGCAATGGCGTGCAATTCGCGAGCGCGCCCGACAAATGGATCGGCTGCGACCGGACTGAGGTTTGTGTTCTGCCACTGGGGGCGGCGGAAGGTCAGTTGACCGCACGACAGCGCTGGTGCAAGCGGCTGCTGATGCACCGGATCGTTCTCCGGCAGGAGACGAAACTTCACCTCTTCCCGCACGTTCAGGGTCTGAAGCGTTTCAGGATCGCGCCACTGCCGCAACTCGTCGTTAGTTGCCACAGCGGTACACCCGGCGGCAAACGCCTCGGCAACCGACCGCCCGGCGAACAATGCGGCGTAGAAGCGCACGGCAAAGACACGGGCAGCAAGATCGATTACTGGGTCGGCGGCGTTGATCGCCACCACGTGGCGCACCCCGGCAGCGAGCAGGGCATCGGCGAGACCGGCAGAGTGGCAAGCACTCAGGAACGCCAGCCGACACGGCTGGTTGCCGATCAGGCGCCGCAACTCAACGGCATCCAGGTCACGCACGATGCCGGTCTCATCCTCCAGCACCAGCACGCTCGCGCCATCGAGGTGGCGGCTGCCGTGCCCGCTGAAGTGCAGCACATCGAACGGCTGACGGGCAGTGGCGAACAGGTGACCGATCCGTTCGGTCGTGGCGATGGCAGTCTCGATCTCCAGCGCCACCCCTAGGTCGCGGCAGGCATCGGCCAGCTTTTCGATCTCCTGCTGCACCGGCAGCAGCGTGATCGGAACAATCTCGTTCTCACGCTGCATCACCAGCGGCGCCGAAAAGAGCAGCAGCATGCGCAGCGGCGTCACGGTTGCGGCGGTGTCCTGAGCAGCCATTCAAGTACCTCCTGGTCGGTTGCCAGTGCCAGATCGAGCGGAGGTTGGCCAGGTCGGCGCAGGGTTCCGCGCGGCGTCTTCCCCTGGCGGCGCATGGATTCACGGTAGGCGTTGATCTTCTCTGCCAGTGCAATGATTGCGGCCACGCTACCGGCAATCTCACCGAGGTCGCGGATCACCACGACGATGGTCTGCCAGTCGAGGTCACGCCGCTGGATCGATTGGGTCGTGAAGCCGCTCTGCTGCAGGAGGGGCAGGAGGGCGGTTGCTTCGTCGGCTGGAATGTCGATGGCAATATTCTGTTCGTAGGTCATCGGCGTTGGTTTGGTAGGAATAGGCGTTTGTGTGATTATAACATATCAAAACGTTTCGAAGTGCTTTTCCTACCCGATCAATCGTGATGGAGAAAATTAGGAGAGAGGACGGAGAAGCGGGTTTCCTAATCACCAGTAACGTTGAGGGAGCGCTCATCTTTCCGTGTAAACGGTGATCATCTGCTCTACCTCCCCCTGCTTCTCGCCACGTGGGAATGACTGTGAGGCGTGTCGGCCAACCTCAGCCGCTCTGACGCCTAATCACACCTTTCCGCTCCCCGTGGGCGCGGACGGGGGCTGGGGGGAGGGTGAGGGAGCAACCTCCCCCTTCCTCTCCCTCAAAGGGAGAGGAAGGGGGCTGGGGGGGAAGGTGAGGGCGCCAGCCTTGCTCTGGGCCGCCACGCGCTGATGGGCGCGGCAGCAGGACAAGCGTTAAAAGAGGCAATTGGGAGGGAAGATTCGCGAATTGATATTCAGTATTCGTTGCACAGCGCCCCTCGTTCCAAATGAGCGCCGACTCTCCTGCCGCATTGGTTCAACGCAGCCTCCACAGGGTTTACCCGATCTCAGATTGCCTCAGTCCCGAAAGCTTTTTTCTAACAACATTGTCACACCAATTAGGGAATATTTCCCTGATTCTGGGCTTTATCGATGTGGTACAACAACTCACGACGGATGCTTCGGAAGTTAGGCTGAGGAACAGAATGCGTATCATTCAACCAGTTGAACTGCAATGCTGGTGGGAAATTGCCCGCGCTTGCCCGTATGCTACTTTCTTCCACACCCCACTCTGGACAGAGCTGGCGTGTCGGGTGAACTGTATGGTGCGTGATCGGACGATTGCCGCTATCTTTCCTAATGGCACCCGTGCTGTGTTGCCATTACTTGAGATTCGGCGCTTTGGACCATTCGCATCACTGATGTCAACCTTTGAAGGATGCTACGGTGGAATTATTGCCGATGGCCCGCTGAGCGCTACAGATGCGGCTAAACTCTATCGGCAGGTCTACCGTTGGGATATTAGCAACTTCTATTACCTGGCAAACCCGTTGGCGCCACCAGAAACCGTGGATACGACTTACCAGTTCGCCAATGAGATTACGTATCTCATCCATCTTGATCAAGACTTTGAAAGTATCTTTAGTCGCTTTGATAAGAGTGCGCGTACCAACTATCGGCGGGGTCTGCGTGAAGGAGTACGTATTCGGCGGGCAACATCGCTTACCGACTATGAAGCCTACTATCGCGCCTACCGCGAAGCGGTGCGACGCTGGGGGGAAGATGAGCATTACGGGTATCCGTGGGAGTTCTTTACTCACGTCTTTGACTTCGAGCGGCGCTATCCCAACGAGATCACGCTGTGGGTGGTCGAACTAGATGGCGCTGTCGTTGGTGGTACGCTGGCTTTCTATTGGAATCAACACGTTACTGCATGGCATGGCACTGTTACCAACGAAGCCCTCAAGCGACGAGCGATGGTCGTGCTCGATGTTGAAATTGCCCGCGATGCTGCGGCGCGCGGGTTTCGCTATTACGACCTCAACACCAGCGCCGGGATCGAAGGTGTGATGCAGTACAAGCGCAATTTTGCCTCTGCCGCATATGCCATTGCCCGCTGCCGCTACCGTAGCCCGCTGATTCAGTCAGTCCGCGCTCTTGTTCAACGTTAATCTCGTCGTTGCTCACTTATCCGATACCGGCGAGGATCATAGTAAAGCCGGGCATCGAATCCGCTCCATCGTTCCAACAATATTAGCCTATCTCAACTTGCTATCGAGACCGGGTCGGCGTCTGTCCCTACTGGTATGGCAACGGTCTCATGTTCGCTTCCCGCAGATCACCCCGTTCACTCCCGAACCGGGGAGCGGAAGCTGGGTACAGAGACCAACCCAACCCGCCCTAACACCCAACCTCCCCCCTGTGGGAGCGGACTGGGGTTGGGGAGAAGGTGCGGGTCGCCCTCACCCCCGGCCCCTCTCCCGCAGCGCGGGAGAGGGGTGATCTAGGTGGTGGACTCGGCATTGTTGACAGATGCCAGCGCAGAATCGCCCCTGCTCCGCTCATCCCCCCCTCCTCTCCCACAGCGTGGGCGCGGACGGGGGCAAGGGGGAAGGGGCGGGCGCAACCTCCCCCCTCCTCTCCCACAGCGTGGGAGAGGAGGGGGCAGGGGGGAGG
>NZ_JPIM01000193.1 GCF_000735195.1 Chloroflexus sp. MS-G | reverse complement strand
GATTGGCGTGTTCCGCCCGATTTACCGTACCGGGTCGGACGCCGTCTCTTTCGAGCGCTGACGCACGATAAGCGCGGCGCCGAGGCCCTGAAGATCGTGCGAGCCTATGCGCTGGCAGTTGATCGTCCGTTGCTGATTTCGTGTCACTTCAATGCCCATGCTCCGGCTGATGTCGCCTTGGCATCACTACCATGGGAGCTGCTTTGGGCCGATGAACCGACGCCACTCTTAGCCGAACGGCGCTTGGCAGCAACGATTGAGCGTCGTCTGAAGCATACCGGTCCGCCACCGGCACATGTACCGGGGCTAGGGGCGCTGCGCATTCTAGCACTTTCACCACAGGCTGGCATTCCACCCGAACTACGCCAGATCGAGCGGAGTGCACGAATGCATGCCCTGCAACCGCTCCTCGAACGAAACCTGGCAGAAATACGTGAGCTGAGTCCTGTTTCGCGCCGCGAACTGGAACGGGTCGTTCGCGAGTGGTCACCCGATGTGATCCACTATTACGGTCACGGACGGTATGAAGAGGGCAGTGGGGCACTACTGCTCGACAGTGAACGTGGTGGGGAAGAGTGGATACCATCCGGGGCATTAGCGGCTGCTCTGGGTAGCGTGCGAATGGTTGTATTGCATGCCTGTCAGGGCGCCATGACCACCCCAGGCCCGAATCTGCTTGGTAGTGTGGCCCCTGCACTCAGTCTGGCCGGGGTACCGGTCGTGATCGGCATGCAGTTTACTATTCGTGCCGATGCCGCAACCCGCATTGCCAGCATTGTGTACGCCGGACTGGCACAGGGGCGCAGTGTTCAGGAAGCACTGGCGGCGGCCCGCATCGCATTGTACGTCAGTGAGACGGATCAGGTGTCATGGTTTGTACCGGCCCTGTACGTGCGTAGCCGGAGCCAGGGGCCAGTCTATGTACGACCACCGAGCGATCAGCCGCCAGCACTGACGCTTGGCTCCCGTCAGACACCACGTATTCGCCGTCTGCGTATCCAGGAAGAGTGGGCACGTCAACGTCATCATCATCGCAGTGAATGATTCGAGAATACCTATTCCAGGATCAGGTGAGGCATGTATCAGATTGAATGGGTTGGGATGCTCCGCAATCATTTTAAACCGGGCACCCCGGATCGTATTCGCATGATCGTGTTGCATGCGACCGCCGGTACCTACCCTGGCGATCTGAAATGGTTGCGTCAGGGTGGTGCACCGGGACGTGAAGTTTCGGTACATTACTACATCAACAAAAGCGGTCAGATTTTCCAACTAGTTGCCGATCGCGATATTGCCTGGCACGCTGGTATAAGCCGTTGGGAGGTCGATGGACGCACGGTTATCGGGTGTAATGAAGTGTCATTAGGGATCGAGTTAGAGAATCGCAACGACGGCCGTGATCCCTATCCGCCTGAACAGTATGCCGCAGCATGCTGGCTGACTCGTGAGCTAGTGCAGAAGTATCAGATTCCGCCACACCAGGTAGTACGCCATCTTGACATTTCACCTGGTCGGAAGACTGATCCAGCCGGGTTTCCCTGGCAACGCTTTCTTGCCGAGGTCTTTGCTGATCTCCCCGGTCAGCCGGCGTTACCGCCGGCCGAACAGTTGCAGCAACATATGCTCGATGTTGCATACCGGGCCGCCGGCAGTGGTCTTCCTGCCAACTGGCCCTTCTTTACCGTAGCGCGCACGACTCATCTGGGGATGCCGGTGACTTCATTGGTGGCCCGTCCACCGGCGCCACGGCCAGCATCGGCGCCTGATGATCGCGAACGGGTGTTGTCACTCCCAGATGGCACGCGCTATCTGGTTGAGGTATACGCACGTGATGCGCTGTTTGCGGCCGTTGGCCCCGATGATACGATACGCACCGATGAGCCAGTTCGACGGTTGAGCGATATTCCAGCCAGCCCACAACGCCTGACCTTGCTGGAAGCCATCTTCCGAGCGGCCGATCCGATCAACGGCTTCCAGCCAGGCTGGGCATTTCACCAATATTTTCTCGCTCATATCAGTGAGCTTGGCATGCCGATCAGTCACAATCATCGGCTGACGCTGGCTCCAGGCTGGAATGTTGCCTGCCAGCATTTCGCCCTCGATAGCCTTTGCTCGCCGGTTGGTCAATGGCAAATTATCTACCGCCTCAGTGAAATCCGTCGTGCGGCAGCAGGTGAAATACTGCTCGCCGGTATAAGCCGCGACCGGGCAGCGCAATTAGCGCACCTCATCCTCGATGATCTCTTCACCTTACGTACCGGGCGACGGTATCAGGCAGATGCGGCACTGGTACGCTATGCACTCGATGAGGAATTAGGCGCACCACTTGGTCAGGCCGAAACTGCGCTGATTGCTGGCGTGCCGATGGCACTGATGCCCTTCGCGCTCGATGTGGTTGCCTGTCGATTGCCAACCCCTGATTGGCCACTCGAGCAACCATTACCGCCCGGTCATCCGTTTGGCCGGTTAACAACCCTGCTTGGCCCACGTCGTCAGTTCACGAGCGGCATTGTCCGCTTGTCACGGCTCGGTCATCAATTTGGCTCACTGCCGGTCATCAGAAACCAGCCCGTCTTGGGGCCACCGCGGCAGCATCGACCACTGATCGACGTCAGCTTGTTTGCCGGTGATGGTGAGCTGCGGCGACGTGCCATTGACACCATCCTGGTAGTGCCAGCACCAGGGCCAGCAAGCCTTTCACTATGCAACGCACACATCGAGGCGCGCTGGCACTACTATATTGATCATACTGGAACCATTTTTCGGTTACGGAATGAACGCTACGTGGCACGTGCTGCACGCGGTATTGGTCTACCTGCCGAACAACTCGACCAGCGCGCACTGGTGATCGCTGTCGAAGGATCGCTCGATCACACTCCACCAGTGCTACGGCAGGCAGTGCGCACGCTGGTACGATGGCTGCAACGACATTTTCAGATCGGTCACGATCGGGTGCGATCAGGTAGTCTGACAGGTGATTCTTAGCATGGGTTTGCGAATGCCATTCCCGACAGCAGTATCTCTCTTCTCCTCTTCCCAGTGTGAGAGCAAAAAAGTGAGAACAAATCCTGTCTGCAAACGAAGAGCCGGGCTATTGCTATCACCGGCTGCCAGAAACACATGGGAGGTCTATGCAGCCAACAACACCTTCGTTTCACCCCTACCCTCCGATCACTATCAAACTGATCGGGTTGGGCGGATGTGGCGGAAATCTGGTCAGTACGTTGAAGCTCCAAACCGACCGGGTCGATCTGATCGTTGCAAATACCGATCACCAAGACCTGACCGGTCGCACGAATGTGCCCACGCGCATTTTGCTGGGGCCACAGTGTACTGCCGGTAAAGGAGCTGGTGGGCGGCCGGAAGTCGGCGCAGCGGCAACGGTAGAAAGTGAGCCGGCGCTGGCAAAGGTGTTGAGCGGCGCCGATCTGGTTGTGATCGTTGCCGGTATGGGTGGGGGTACCGGTACCGGTGCTGCGCCGGTTGTTGCCCGTCTTGCCCGCCAGCTCGGTGCGCTCACCCTGGCCTTTGTCACGATGCCATTCTACGTTGAAAAGGGTCAGCGTAGTCGAACCGCTGAACAGGGATTAACGGCACTAACCAGCGAAGCTGATGCCGTCGTGGTTGTCTCCAACCAGAAAATTCTCAATGTTGTCGATCCGCGCACGACGCTATCCGTTGCACTAACCTACAGCAACACCATCCTGGGCGCCGCGATCAGTGGCGTTGTTGATCAACTCTCATTACCGTCACTGATGCAACTCGATTTTTCGCATATACGGCAAACGCTCAGTAATGCCGGACAAACGATGCTCGGTATTGGTAGCGCCTCGGGGAGCGATGCCGCACAACGTGCGATGCACCATGCTCTTAAATGTGATCTCCTGGAAGGGAATTTGTTGAAGGCGCGCCGGGTCTTTGTGTCGATTATTGGTGGGAGTCAGCTTGGTCTGTTCGATGTTCAGCAGGCGATCGAGCAGATTCATCGCACGATCAACAACGAGATTGATCCAGTCATCGGGGTTGTAACTTCGCCCCACCCTGCCCATCGTGATCGTGTGCGGGTGACGCTGATTGCCAGCGAGGTTGAATCGTTTCGCCAACCGTTACGCTCAGTACGCCCGGCAAACATCGTATCTGCATCGAACCATTTGTACCCTGACGATCTACCACCCTTTTTGAAATTACACCATCGAGGTAGCCTATGATACTTCACCTCTGCACCAATGATCCACTCGTTACGCTAGTGTACGATCTGTTTGGCGCGAATGCCGTGCGGGTACCTGATGCTCGCATCCGTCCGTTATCGGTCGTCGTTCATCGGAATGGACGAAGTATCTTTCGTGGTTCATTGTTACCGCTACTGACCGATTCCAGTCCTCTGAGTGTCCAACCTGCCGTGTCACAGCTCATTGATGTCAGTGGGCGGCGCTCGCGGCGAGTCAGTCTTGATCTCGGCATCCATATCCTACGCGGATTCCTCTACGGCTTTGGGGCGCCGACCGCCAACCTGTCTACCTCGCTCCAGGGTGTGTCTACCGTTGCGTTTTCGTTTCCAACGGCAATGCGGGTTGCCTACGATGTCAATGCGTTGGGCTGGGCATTAGCTGGCCGGGCCATTGATCGCACCAATCCGGCAGCAGCCATTCTCTTCGAGCAAACGCC
>NZ_JPIM01000192.1 GCF_000735195.1 Chloroflexus sp. MS-G | reverse complement strand
CCCCGCAGTGCGGGTGGCCCCTCACCTTCCCCCCTGGCCCCCTTCCTCTCCCACCCTGCGGGAGAGGAAGGGGGGAGATTGTGCTCCTCACCTTCCGCCTTCCTCTCCCACGCTGCGGGAGAGGAAGGGGGGAGATTGTGCTCCTCACCTTCCGCCTTCCGCTCCCACCAAAGCGGGAGAGGAAGGGGGGAGGTTGTGCTACTCACCTTCCCTCCCTGACCCCTTTCTCTTCCACAAGAGGAGAGGAAGGGGGGGATGAGCGGAGCAGGGGCGATCCTATGCCTGTCACCGATACCGCGTTTACACACCCCTCTCCCGCAGTGCGGGAGAGGGGCTGGGGGTGAGGGTGATGGTCGTGCAGGCACGGGACGTGCCTGATGAGAGAGCTGGTTTTTTGATCAGACACTACGAGAGATCGCTGCGCAGTAACTCAATCGCTTCACGCACCATATCAACGGTAGCGTCGTCTTCAATTGTGCTCAAATCACCCAAGTTATCACCTTGATAGACGGCGCGAATGACACGACGCATGATCTTCCCCGACCGTGTCTTGGGCAGCATACTCACAAAGTGCACCGCTTTTGGTGTGGCGATGGGACCGATCCGTTCACGAACCAGTTGCCGGATTTCGTTGGCGATGTCGTCTTGCATCTGCGGTGTAATGTGCTGTTTGAGCACCGCCACCACCAGCACATCTTCGCCCTTCAGCTCATCACGCACGCCGATCACGCTGGCCTCGGCCACTGCCGGGTGGGCCGAGATCACCTCTTCAATCTCGCGCGTTCCTAAACGATGACCGCTTACATTGAGCACTTCATCGGCTCGCCCAAGCATGAACAGATAACCGTCTTCATCTTTGATGGCATAATCACCGGTCATATAGAGGAGTTTGTCTTTGAAGTGTCCCCAGTAGCCTTTTACGAAGCGGTCATCATCGTTCCACAGCGTGAGTAATGTACCGGGTGGAAGGGGGCCATGCTCGACCAGAAAACCTTTCTCGCCCGCCGGTACCGGATTCCCATCGGCATCAACCACCTCAAGCCGATGACCGAATGCCGGTTTGGTTGGGGAACCTGGCTTAATCGGGAGCAACTCGACGCCAACCGGATTGGTGACCATCGGCCAGCCACTTTCGGTCTGCCAGTAGTGATCGATGACCGGTACCCCAAGTGTGTTCGTTGCCCACTCGTAAGTTGGCGCATCGAGCGGCTCGCCGGCAGCGAAAAGGAGTTTTAGCGAACTAATGTCAGCGTCACGCATCCAGTGTTCGGGGAATTTGCGCAGTGCGCGCAAGGCAGTCGGCGCAGTAAAGACATGCGTGACCCCGTACTTCTCGATTACGCGCCACCAGACACCGGGATCAGGATGATCCGGACGCCCTTCGTAAACTACCGTCGGTACACCCTTGAGGAGGGGGGCATAGACGATGTAAGAATGGCCGACGACCCAACCAATATCGCTGGTGCTCCAGAAGACATCACCGTCACCGCAGTTGTAGATGGTACTCATACTGGCGTAAAGGGCTACCATGTAGCCGCCTGTATCACGTACCACTCCTTTGGGTTTGCCGGTTGTGCCTGAAGTGTAAAGAATGTACGAGGGATCGGTGCTAGCGACCGGTACCGGTTCGACATACCGTTCACCACGTTTCGCCAGTTGCTCATACCAGTCAAGATCGCGTCCTTTTTGCAATTCAACCGGCACCAAACCGCGATTTAGAACCAGTACATCGCGTACACTATCGGTATTAGCCTCGGCAAGCGCCTTATCGACAATTTCTTTCAGCGGTACTGGTTGACCTTTGCGCATACCTGCATCCGCAGTTACGATCAGCACCGGTTCGGCGTCGTCGATCCGCGATGCAAGTGAAGTAACCGAGAAACCGCCAAACACCACCGAATGAATGGCCCCAATTCGGACACATGCCAGCATTGCAAAGATGGCTTCGGGCACCATCGGCATGTAAATGATGATCCGATCACCCTTCCGTACACCTAGATTGCGGAACAGGCCGGCCAGTCGATTGACTTCGCGGTATAGCTCGAAGAAGGTCAGCGTGCGTGATTGACCGGTTTCCGCGCTCTCCCAAATGAGAGCCGCCTGCCCACGTCGTTTGCCAAGGGCGTGACGGTCAACCGCGTTGTAGCACAGGTTTGTTTCACCGCCAACAAACCAGCGCGTGAACGGCGGATTACTGTTGTCAAGTACCTTCTCCCATGGTTTAAACCAGTGTAGTTCAGCGGCGAACTCTGCCCAATACGCTTCTGGCTCTTCAATCGATCGGCGATAGACGGCTTCGTAGCCCACGGCGATCCTCCTCTGCGAGTTTGCAATCGTATTTTGAGGGAAACAAAATAGTTGCTCTATTATACCATCGCCGAGTCACAAATAGCACAGGTTGGGTCGGGGATAAGCTCCTCCGAAACGCATCTAAGCTATGTTTACGGCTGGTTCAGGCTGAAGGACGAGCAATCTATGTTGCCATCCGGGTGTGGATGAATAAGATGAATTGAGAGCTCCTATCCACATATCGAAGATGGCGGGCAAGCGGTCAATAGTATAGTGGTCAACGCGGCCCCTTGTCTTTTCGTAAATAGGTGCGGAAAAGAATCTAGTAGTGAAAGCTGTGAAAGTTTATTATATATAGATGCTAAAGCGAAGAATACCACTTGCTCATCTGCTCCTGTTAAGGTATGCTATGTGCTGAATGATCTGGCTGCGGTTTACCTCCTGTTCTGGGGTTGAGATATTGCAAGCCAGCCATGGGAATCGTGCAGTTGTGTGTCGAACATCCTCCGTTTTAACGGAACCCTGATCCTGGCTTTTTATCTCCCTTCATTCCCACTGATGTAGGCTAGCGGCCATCGATTACAAGCAACATCATGATCACAGAAAGAAACAACAGTGTCAGACAAAAAACTGGACATTCGGGTTAAGTTTTTGCTGATCGGTGCAGAGGTGCTGTTTGTTAGCATCCTTGGCCTTATGCGCCTTTCAATTGCGGGCTGGCTGGCTTTGATCTTTGGAATTTTGCTGATTGTGGCATGGATAGGTTTTCATATAGTCTTGATGACTGCATTTATTCTAAGTTTAAGATCAAGCATCATAGATTGGGTGATCTATGGCGCCGTCCATTGGTTTTACATGCTGGCGTGGTTATTTCAATACGATGCTGACGATCTACGAATACGGTGGGTAATTCAACTTTTGCCTTTCACCGGTGGTTTGGAGCCATTTCTAAATAAATGGGGTGGAACTCTGTTTTTAATAATGGCCGCGGCTACTTTTATTTGCTATGTGATTATCTTCATTCTACTCATTGTTCGGATCGTGCAATTTCTGGTGTCTCTCAATAAGGATACAAAGGATACACAAACCACATAGGCTTTCAGACAGAAGCTACTTCATCCATCTCTCTACGTGGATATATCTACACTCAGTGATACAAGAGGTTCGTTGTGCAGCGTGCGAAAATCACACTTCCGCACTGTTGTGTTGCATACCGGACAGTTTTGTACTGATGAAGCTGCTGATGACCACCACTACAATACTGATCAGTGCCCGATCAAAAGAGTGCCTGGTCTGCCTGTTCGACTGTGCGTGTACTATGTCCTTACCTGCGCAATCCTGCGGGCGTATCGGTTCATTTCCTTCACAGGGAAACGTTCCATCTGGCTCTAGAATCAGTCATGCCAGAAATACGCTAACCAGTTCGGCAACCGCTGCTGGTTGTTCCAGATGAACGGCATGTCCGGCATCGGGTACAATGGCGTGACGGGCATGAGGCATCAGTTCGGCCATACGAGTGGCAATTGCACAGAACTTGGGATCGAGTGCGCCTGTGATCAAGAGGGTAGGGGTAGTGATGGTTGGTAATATCTCCCACAGCGATGGTTGCCGCCCAACACTCATCCCGCGTAAAGCGTTGGCGTAGCCGATTGCACTACCGGCCAGGCGTTGTTGGCGTTGCGCTTCACGAACAGCGGCTGGCAGGCGCTGCTGGCTGGCAAACAGTGGCTGCGATTCCCAATACTCAACGAACCATTCCAGACCTGCGCGCTCGATACGTTCGGCCAGTTCTTCATCACTCGCCAAACGTGAAGCTCGTTCGGCTGGGTCAGCCAATCCTGGTGAAGCGCCAATCAAGACCTGCCTGCCGACTCGCTCTGGTGCGCTGGCCGTGAGCAGTAACCCAATCCGTCCCCCCATCGAATAGCCCAGCAGATCGGTACGCGCAACACCGAGCTGGTCGAGTAAAGCGAGGAGATCGCTAACACACTGTTCGATAGCGTAGCGTTGCGGATCAGACGGCACGGCACTGGCACCATGTCCGACCAGATCGATCATTATCAACGTGCGGTGCTGGCTCAGCGCCGGTACCAGTGCCTGCCATGTCTGACTGCTGCCGGTGAAGCCATGGATCAAGAGCAGCGCCGGGCCGTTACCGGCTATTTCGAAGGACAAATAGATGTCGTTAAGTGTGATCTTCATTGTTCTCCTGTAACCTGATACGATAGTCATTATCTTATCATACTGGCGACCGTTGCTATGATGCTGGGGTGAGAGGGAATGCGTTGCAAAGTCCTTTCTGTTGGGCAATAGTGACAGAGGTGAGAGGTGAGAGGATTGAACGAGAGGGGCAGGTCGTCAACCTGTTCCCCCTTTTCTCCTTCCTCGCGCCGTCTGGCAGAGAACAGTACAGGGTGAGCAGTCGTTTTCATCACTGCGAGAGCGAATTCCCCCTTCCCCTCTCTGTGTGAGAGC
>NZ_JPIM01000191.1 GCF_000735195.1 Chloroflexus sp. MS-G | reverse complement strand
TAACTCTCTTCACGAGCATAGCCACTTTGAGAAATAGCGAAGATTTTTCTTACATAGGACTCCATCAGTTTCTTCATACGAGACGCGCTCCCCATAATATTTGCGGAAACGATCAATGTACACTGCTCGGAGATATGACCGTTACAGGGCAAAAGGAAAGGGCACTCTTATCAATCCGCTGATTGATACTCAAGAACACATACTGACAGTCGATACCGATGGTGCCTCCAGATGCAACAGCTCGAATGCATAGCCTGTTGAGTGTTATGCCGTACATCACTAACAAGCTCTTGGTCAAAGCGACGCCGCGTCTATCTACAGCCACAAAGTTTTCTCTATTCGCTCGAAACCGGAACGATAGTCGCGTGTCAGGATGATAGGCAGGGCTGTTCCGGTCAGCGCACAAATGGTCTCGTGCTGTCTGTACAGCTTCGATGCCGTTTCGGCAATCGTTAGCAAGCGTAAGGATGCACTGTAGGAGAAAACTGCATATTTTACTCCAAATTATACACTATGAGAGTGAATTGTGCTATACTCACAACGCAGAAAGAGGTCTTTTCAGCGTTCTCAGCTTCGGGTTATCTCAGATGTTCGGAGGATGCGAAAGCGGAGTGACTCTGACAGATATTACACAACTGTTGTTCAACCCACGCGATTGCCCGGGAGCGCGGGCCTCTGGCCCGCGTCGTGTATTGCGCGCCTGAAACATATCGGTTGGTGTATCAGCACACTATCACCACCTAGCAGGCCCCCCGCTTGCGGGGGGATTGGGAAGGTGCCCCTCCCGCTGCGGTGATGGGCGTGATCGGCGCGACAACAGGGCAGAGCGCCGTCGGAACAGGAAGCTAAACGCCTCCTTGCGTTCCTTAGAAACCCGCCTTTTCTCTCGTTTCTCTTTTCCACCCCTCTCTTCTCGCATCTGCCAAAAACCCCTATCGCTGCTCGCGAGACTCTTGACAAACCTACTTCAAGATCATACAATAGAGTTATCAATATCATTCTCAAACTGAATAACTAACCCTGATACCACATTCTCGCTCATTATACCTCTTTCTTTCTGCGCATTTTGGCCTCTGTACACTGTCAGAGGAATCTCTATCCTGGCTTGATATGGCTCATCGCTGAGCTAGTGATGTTGTTCGTTGAGGAACGGAGAACAGTATGAACATTAGTCGGGAAAAGCTCCTCTGGGCGTATGAGCGCATGCGTCTCATTCGCGAGTTCGAAGATCGGCTTCACGCTGATTTTGCCGCCGGGAAGATACCCGGTTTCGTTCACCTGTATGCCGGTGAAGAGGCGGTAGCTGTTGGACTATGTGCGCATTTGCGTGACGACGACTTTATTACCAGTACCCATCGCGGGCACGGCCACTGTATCGCCAAGGGTGTTGACCTCCGGGCAATGATGGCAGAGATCTACGGTAAAGCAACCGGCGCCTGTAAGGGGAAAGGCGGCTCAATGCATATTGCCGATGTTGACAAGGGTATGCTCGGAGCGAACGGTATCGTTGGTGGTGGACCACCGCTGGCATGCGGTGCTGGTCTAACTGCAAAGCTCAAAGGTACTGATCAGGTGACTGTCTGCTTCTTCGGTGATGGGGCTTCCAATCAGGGTACAACGTTTGAGGGTCTTAATCTGGCCGGGATATGGAAGTTGCCGGTTGTGTTTGTTTGCGAGAATAACGGCTACGCCGAAACAACATCACCGCGCTACTCGGTTTCCGGCCAAGACATTGCCGCTCGTGCTCGGGGCTTTGGTATGCCAAGTATTGCTATCGATGGCCTCGATTTCTTTGCCGTATACGAAGCGGCTGGTGAAGCAATAGCTCGTGCCCGACGTGGTGAAGGGCCGACCTTTATTGAGGCGCAGACATACCGCTACTATGGCCACTTCGAGGGCGACTCAATTCGCTATCGTACTCGTGATGAAGAGGCTTACTATCGCTCACTCGATTGTCTGCAGCGTTTTCGCCAGACGGTAACTGCGTAAGGTCTGCTTACTGCCACTGAACTTGATGAGATTGATGCTCGTGCCCGTGCTGCGATCGAAGATGCAGTGCGCTTCGCTGCTGAAAGCCCACTCCCCGATCCGGCAGAGCTTTTGACTGACGTATACGTCGATTACCCCGTGACCGGTTTGTGGCCGTTTCAGGAAGCTACGGTCGCAGTACAACGCTAACTATGAATTGATAAGCGTCCTGTAGACAGAAGCATTGTTTCTGAACAATCCTTCGGTTTACAGAACTACTCGATGATGAGGTGTCACCATGACGGTAATGGTTGAGGAGGCAGTTCGTACCCTGAGCTATCGTGAGGCCATCAATGAGGCGCTGCGTTTAGAGATGCGGCGCGATCCAACCGTGATTATTATGGGTGAGGATGTAACCGGCGCATCGCACAGCGAAGATGAAACCCACCTCGATGCCTGGGGTGGCGTTTTGGGTGTAACTAAGGGTCTGGTTCACGAGTTTGGTCGTCAGCGTGTGCGCGATACTCCCATAACCGAATCGGGTTTTGTTGGCGCTGGTGTCGGCGCCGCAGCAACTGGTCTCCGTCCGGTCGTGGAGCTGATGTTTATCGGTTTTATGGGAGTTTGCCTGGATCAGATTGTTAATCAGGCTGCTAAGATACGCTACATGTTCGGTGGTAAGGCCCGTATTCCGCTGGTCATTCGCACGATGATCGGTGCTGGTTTTCGGGCTGCCGCTCAGCACTCCGACTCCATTTACTCAACCTTTGTGCATTTCCCCGGTCTGAAGGTAGTAGCTCCGGCGACACCTGCCGATGCAAAAGGCTTACTTATTGCAGCCATTCGCGATGATGATCCGGTGATATTCTGTGAGCATAAGCTGCTTTACGATATGAAGGGGCCGGTGCCCGAAGGTGAATATGTTATTCCACTCGGTCAGGCTGAAGTAAAGCGTGAAGGTGGCGACGTAACTATCGTAGCAATTTCTCGTATGGTGCTGCACGCCCTCGAAGCCGCTGAACGATTGGCACAGCAAGGGATTAGTGCTGAGGTGATCGATCTGCGCTCCCTATCGCCGCTTGATGAAGAGACGGTGTTGCAGTCGGTGCGTAAGACAGGACGTTTGGTCGTTGTTGATGAAGACAATCCGCGTTGTAGTGTTGCTGGAGACATTGCAACCCTAGCAGCAACCCAGGCGCTTGAGTTTCTGAATGCGCCAGTAAAGTTAGTCACGCCACCCCATACACCGGTACCCTTCAGCCCAGTTTTGGAAGATGCCTACGTACCTTCACCTGAACGGATTGTTACGGCTGCACGTGCAACGCTTGGTTGAAGTAGTGGGCAATTGTTGCAGGAGTAATCATGCCAACCGAGGTTGTTATGCCCAAATGGGGCTTGAGTATGCAAGAGGGAAAGATCAACCTCTGGCTCAAGCACGAGGGTGAAGCGGTGCAGAAAGGCGAGCCAATTGCCGAGGTTGAAACTGAAAAGATCACAAATGTGGTTGAAGCGCCGACCAGTGGCATCCTGGCTCGCCAGTGTTATCCCGAAGGCAGTATCGTAGCTGTAACGAAGGTAATTGCTTATATCACTGCGCCTGGAGAGCGTTTAGCTGACATGGTCGACATAACCGGTAATGGAATGGCGGCAACAGCACCAACTGATGAAAGGATTGTTGATAAACCATTACCGCAGCCGCAAATTCGTTCCGGTAATGTGCGGGCAATGCCGGCAGCGCGTAAATTGGCTCAGGAACACGGGATTGATTTGAGTACACTAACCGGTAGTGGGCCAGGCGGCGTCATCGTGAAGGAAGATGTCGAACGTGCGATTACCGCCCGCGCTGCCCCCGTTTCGCCGTTGCAGCGTGTGAATTTCTATAGTGCTGGCTATCGGCTCGACGGTTTGCTCTATACACCGCGTCATTTGCCGGCTGGTGAACGTCGACCGGGCGTGGTATTGCTCGTTGGCTACACCTATCTCAAGACCATGGTTATGCCGGATATAGCTAAAGTGCTCAATGCTGCCGGCTATGTGGCACTGGTCTTTGATTATCGTGGCTTCGGCGAGAGTGAAGGGCCGCGTGGCCGATTAATACCACTCGAGCAGGTTGCCGATGCCCGAGCGGCGCTGACGTTTCTGGCTGAGCAGTCGATGGTCGATCCGGATCGATTGGCTCTGATCGGGATAAGTCTCGGCGGTGCTCACGCTATTACAACCGCCGCACTCGATCAAAGAGTACGGGCAGTAGTGGCCCTTGAGCCGCCCGGTCATGGGGCACGTTGGCTCCGTAGCTTACGGCGTCATTGGGAATGGAGGCAATTTCTGTCCCGTTTAGCTGAAGATCGACGGCAGCGAGTGTTGTCAGGTGGATCGACAATGGTCGATCCGTTGGAAATCGTTCTACCCGATCCTGAATCTCAGGCGTTTCTTGATCAGGTTGCTGCCGAATTTCCGCAAATGAAGGTGACTCTGCCCTTGGAAAGTGCTGAGGCATTGATCGAATACGTCCCTGAAGACCTGGCCAGTCGTATTGCACCTCGTCCACTGCTCATCATTCACGGTGATGCCGACCAGCTTGTACCAGTCGCAGAAGCGCAGGCTATCGCTGAGCGAGCTGGTTCCTCGGCACAGCTTGAGATTATTCCCGGTATGAGCCATTTCAATTGGGTAATGCCGGGAAGCCCCGGTTTTATACGGGTAACCGACAGTATTGTGAAGTTTCTGAGGAATACTTTACCGGTGTCAGCAGACAACTAAGGGTGGTAGCCGTTCGTTGACTGGCAAGTCGGCAGGGTATCATTACAAGAAGAGCCGGTTGACGACGCCACCGCAGATGACTTA
>NZ_JPIM01000190.1 GCF_000735195.1 Chloroflexus sp. MS-G | reverse complement strand
AGTGCATTCTGTGGTCCGCCACCGATGTTGTAAATCCGCCCACTCACCTGATCGATCCGCTCAAGTGCTGCCATGTAAGCGGCAATCAGATCGTCAACATAGAGCATATCGCGTACCTGTTTTCCGTCGCCATAGATCGTAATCGGGCGTCCAAGTAGTGCAGCAATGGCAAAATGTGCCGCCCAGCCCTGATCTTCAACACCAAACTGACGCGGACCGTAGATGCATGACTGGCGGAAAACAACCGTCTGCAAACCGTAAATACGGGCATAATCACGCACATATTGATCGGCAGCACCTTTGCTACAACCGTATGGCGAATGAAAATCGAGCAACTGATGCTCAGGCACTCCGGCAGGCAGGTCTCGGTAGCGGTAACGAGTAGCCTCTTCTACAACCGCCACTGTTTCCATGCCTCCATAGACCTTGTTTGTTGAAGCAAAAAAGACGATTGGCGGCTTCGGCGCCAGGCGAGCAGCTTCCAGAATATTCAGCGTTCCGAGAGCATTAATCTCAAAATCACTCCGCGGGTCCTGTACCGATGTCGTCACTGCCACCTGACCAGCCAGGTGATAGACCACATGGTGTCCTGGAATCACAGCCTGCATCGTAGCCGCATCGCGAATATCGGCCTGTACGAAGCGTAATTGTTTACCGTACCGTTCTTGCAGCCAGGCCAGATTGAGCGGCGTGCGCGGGCGGCTCAAGTTATCGACAATCGTAACCTGCTCGCCACGGGCGAGGAGATAATCGGCCAGATTACAACCAATAAAACCGGCGCCACCGGTGATGAGGTGAGACATATGTAGTGTTACCATCCGAAGTACACTGTTTTTTTCCGGCTAATTATAGCATGCCTGGTAAGTACAGCACGGAGGTGTATGCCTTTCCAATCTTCTTACCAAACCAACGCTTGCAAGTCCCAACGTAACCTCAGGTTATAGGCGACTATCTACAATGACGTGCGACGGACATTTGATAGACATCCGTCGCACACTTGTCTTCGAGCAAGTCAAATGATCCGCGAATTATTTATCTGACCATTCAACGGATAATATTCGGCACAAAGACACTATAAACCGTGCTAACTTTTTGTATTGTGATGGTAATCGTCACTGCTGGTAATCCTGGTGTACTCACCGTTAACGTAACAGGATAAACGCCATTTGCCACACTCGTGGCATTGACAGTGATCACCACATTACTTGGGTTGGTACTGCTTAACGTAGCACTGCTCAAGTTAGCTGTAATAATATTCTGACTGTCACCACTCTCGCTCAAGCTCAGGCTAAGCGCTGTTCCATCACGGGAGGTGAGTGGAATGGTATACGTATGCGAGGTTGAGCCATCAGTAAGCACGTACAATGCCGTAGTTGCTGCTTGTAAACCCGGTAAATTATATATCCCGTCATTCGTAGCTGAGCGGCGAAACTGGGGCCATGGTGCGTGGTAAGCAGGTTTCGTCTGATAGCCAGATGGCGGAACCTGAGGTGGGAACACCGATGCCAGATTCGTCCAGGCGAAGAGATGAGCGGTAATTGGAGGGGCTGCACTAGCACCGTTGACAAAGATATGACCACCGCCAATGACGACATCGAGTATGCCATCGCCGTTCACATCGCCGACAGCGGGTGTTGATTTGAGCGTGTACCATGCGTACAATGATGGCTGACTACCACAGGCTGGTGATAAGAAGCAGGTCATCTGTTGACCATCATAGCCTCTCAGGATCACCACACTCCACAAGTTAGCCGTCAACACTTCAACAATTCCATCACCGTTGATGTCTGCAATGACGGGCGATTGCAAATGCCCACCGTTTGGATCATTGAAACGAGTGCTCGGTTCTTCGTCATAGTTAGCACTATACGGAATGGTTCGCCATTTCGGGTTGGGATTTTCCGGATCCCAGGCAACTGTTTCACTGTGAGGAATACCGTTATCACCAGCCCAACCGACATTCACGACAATTTCGAGTCGCCCATCACCATCAATGTCACCTAGTGCCGGTGACGACTCCACGCATTCTGGGGCATTGAGGGTCTGCAACACAGCACCATCACTCATACGGAATATTTTGACCCAGCGGCCTGCTTTGGTGACTGGTGTATTGATGGAACTAACCGGAAAATAACAACTTGAGCCAATAACCAGTTCATCACCGGGATTGCTGGGCAGCACATCGCCAATAGCTGGTGAAGAGTAGAGTGCCTGATCGACATACGTGCGCCAGATAAAGCCGGTTTGAAACTCTATGCGTACTGGTGTTCGTGCTGCCGTGTCAAAGGCGTGCAAAAAGCCACCGTCCTGCGTTGGCGGTATTACGTGCGGATTAGCGCTGATGTCAGTGGCGGCAATCAGTTCTAGTTCAGGATCGTTATCAACATTGTAAAAAATTGGCGTTGACCAAATAGTATCAGCGGCGTGGTAGTACCAGCGCAC
Source organism: Chloroflexus sp. MS-G (assembly GCF_000735195.1). Classification (GTDB taxonomy): domain Bacteria; phylum Chloroflexota; class Chloroflexia; order Chloroflexales; family Chloroflexaceae; genus Chloroflexus. Next base: position 2,374 of record NZ_JPIM01000190.1, on the reverse strand, counting down.
AGTATAAGTTGTGCTTGTGGCTGCACTGAGCAAGTAGAGATTACGGTCAAGCCCACCAAATGCAATCTCTAATTTTCCATCGTTATCGGTATCAGCTAACGCGACAGAAGAAACGACACCGTATAAGTCTTCAGGTGGATAGCCTTGCTGTTGTTGCCATTGTCGCAGACTGAACCGCCAGGCGATCTGACCTGTTTGACCGTTTACTGCCACGATCCCACCATCACAATTCGATGGTAAAATCGTACCATAACCAACCACGATGTAAGAGACGCCATTACCGAGTAACTGACCAACAGCCGGGCTACTGTTGCCAACAGCATCGTCGGCTGCCGGTGTGCATGGTGCTGGTAACAGTTGCACCGGATTCCAGAGTTGTGTACCATCGGCCCGACGTACATGGAGAAACCCATCACTGGTCACAACAGCTACCTCTTTACTTGCCGGATTACCATCAATCTCGGCAATGACCGGTGAACTGCGAATGATTGGTTTATGGCCAAGATTGATCCCGTGGCGGGCAGATGTATCATGGGCTGGTGCTCCTGCACCGTAGGCGTTCGCATGAGTCCATCCTGGTAACGGTGGAGGCTGATCAGCGTACCCCGCCTGAACTGGAGGTGATGGAGTTGTACTGAACAGGAGGCAGAATAGTAAACCTGATAACAATATGAGCGATCGTATTGGAAGTCTCATAGAAAACATTCTCCTATTGAGCGAGATGATCCTTATCCTTGTAATTAGTGTAGGCGACAAATCTTACCGAAGAATAACCAAGTTGGCTGTCTAAGATGACAGAAAAGACTCGGTGCATTTTGGTTGAGCTATCGAATTAGGATGTACATGAGTTTCACACCTTTCGGATTGAAATCCGACGCAGAATCGTTACCGTGCTCGCTCAGATGCTCTAGGAGAATGGGAGAACCTCTCGCACATAGAATGACGGAGTCACCATGTGTTCGATGCCCATACCGGATGGTGGCAAGATTTGACCGAGTGATCGAGCTGTCGCCATTACTAAGCAGGTCACGCACGTAGTGGAACGGTTAACAATAAAGCAGATGGGATGGCGCCAGGCAGATGATGTTACGTATCGTTCTGCCTAATCGCCTGTGTGATTCTGTATCATCTCCCAAATGTGTTCTCGGCTTGTGACGGACTTGTCTCATTCGGAATCTAAACGACTATGGCAGCAAACAGCAGAAGTGCGCAACCGTGCTATGCCCTTCCTGCATTTGCGGAATAGATTACCGGTCGTTCTGAATATTGAGCAATCGGTCATGCAAACGGGCTTGCTCACGCTCCAGACGACGATAGTTGTTTCTTGTCTGAATAAGGAGGTTGAAAAGTTCTTCTATCAATTGTATAGTCACATCGCTCGTTTGTTGTCGGTCGATAGGTGACGAGACCTTTGTTTCTGATCGTAACCATTTCAACCATTCTCTTAAAGAATGACCTACGGTTGGGTTGCGATCACCGTTATAATCACCGCTCAGCGTATAGTCTTGTCTTAATGCAGAAAGTTTGCTATGAACTTCCTCTAAAAGCTTCCAGTCACCATACTGCTCGCACATTTTTTGAATGAGCGAGATCAAATGTGACTCAAAACGATCATAGGTAAAATTAAGCGCACGTCGGATACCACGTTGGGCAAATGTTGTGATCATGGAGCGTGGTTGTAAGAACATCCTCAGTGTGTTGACAAAATTGTCAATCAGAATACTCCAGGTAAAGTGATTCTGGACATATGTATATCCGCGTTCACCCAACATCGTTGCTACTTCAGGATGTTCGAGTAACGTATCGATGGCTGTGATGAAGCTGGCAGCATCATGACAGGCATACCCTCCGCCACTACGTTCAACGTGCTCACGGGTCACCGCACAGTCGGCATGCACAATAACCGGGCGACGTTGCTGCCAGGCTTCCATCATGACGATCGAGAAGCTCTCATTCAGCGAGAGTTGACATAAAGCAACACTTGCACTATAAGCGTCATTCAAATCCTGCCAATCAATTACACCTAAACATACAATATCGGTTCGCGCAGGTAAACTGATCTCCCCTTTGCCTGTCAGGACAAGTGTTAGATTGCTCTCGGGACGAGCCTGTTTATAGGCGACAAACCACTCGATGAGCAACGGAACATTCTTCGCAGTTTCTAGCCGTCCGCTATACAGTAGGAAGGGGGTGTCGATACCGGTGCGTTTACGAAAGCGGTCGGGATCACCGTGTAGCGGCTGATCGGGGAACCCATACCCTAACACGGCGGTAAATGGATTCGCCACTTGTAGCTTCTTACGAGCCAATTGCTCTTCAGCGGGGGTATTGAAGAATATTCCACGAGCCTCTTCGAGCATCTCACGGAAGATGG
>NZ_JPIM01000189.1 GCF_000735195.1 Chloroflexus sp. MS-G | reverse complement strand
CTGAGAGCACAGAGTACACAGAGGTTTAATACAGATTCTTCGTGTGCTCTGTGTCCTCTGTGGTGCATTTTTATTTACCACTGAGAGCACAGAGAGCACAGAGGTTTAATACAGATTCTCCGTGTGCTCTGTGGTCTCGGTGGTGCATGTTAATATTTCGGCACCGACGGATCAACCTCATCAGCCCAGCGCAGGATACCACCAACGAGATTTTTCACCTTGCGAAACCCGACCGACTTGAGCAATTCTACTGCACGCCCGCTGCGTGCCCCACTACGGCAATAGACGACCATTTCACGTGATGGGTCAAGCTCGTTGATCCGTTCGGGCAACTGATCAATTGGGATCAGCTTATCGGTACCGGGAATAGATGCAATTGCCACCTCATACGGATTGCGTACATCGAGCAAGAAAGGCCGGTCTGGTCGTTCAAGCCATTCTGCCAGTTCGCGGGGTGTGATTTCAAACTGGTTCGACAATGTTTGCTCCTCTGGCACAATACCACAAAACTGTTCGTAATCGATGAGCGCAGTGATCGTCGGATGATCGCCGCAGACCGGGCAAGACGGGTTGCGACGCAATTTCAACTCACGGAAGCGCATGCTTAGCGCATCGTAGAGTAGCAGGCGTCCGATCAACGGCTCACCGATACCTATCAGTAATTTTATCACTTCTGTGGCCTGAATAGTGCCAATCACCCCGGGAAGAACACCCAAAACGCCACCTTCGGCGCAGCTCGGCACCAGCCCCGGTGGTGGAGGTTCAGGGTAGAGGCAGCGGTAGCACGGTCCGCCATCACGAGTTGAAAAGACGGTTGCCTGCCCTTCAAAGCGGAAAATGCTGCCGTATACGTTTGGTTTCCCGAGCAAGACACAGGCATCGTTGGTGAGATAGCGGGTTGGAAAATTGTCGGTGCCGTCAACGATCACGTCGTATGGGCGCATCAGATCAAGCGCATTTTGTGAGGTTATTCTTGTTTCATAAGTGGTGATTTCAATGTACGGGTTGAGGTCTTGCAGCCGTCGTTTGGCTGACTCGGTTTTCGCTACCCCCACCGTACTCGTGCCATGGACAATCTGACGCTGGAGATTAGAGGCATCCACAACATCGAAATCAACCAGGCCAATATGCCCGACACCGGCTGCGGCCAGGTAGAGGGCCAGCGGTGAACCGAGACCACCGGTACCGATTAACAGCACACTCCCCTGTTTGAGCCGTCGTTGTCCGGCCATCCCTACTTCGGGCATAATTAAGTGACGTGAATAGCGGGCGATCTCTTCATTTGAGAGCGTTACCTCACTCATCGCCGCCCTCCTCCAGCAATTGCCGGAATAATGCTGACGGTATCACCATCTCGCAGGGGAGTTGCTTCACCATCGAGATAGCGAATATCCTCATCACCAACGTAAAGATTTACAAAACTGCGTAGCCGTCCCTGTTCATCGAGCAAATGGCGGCCCAACGCCGGATACAGCTCGACCAGGCCACGAATAAGTCCACCCACATCGTTCGCCTCAAGGCTGACACTGGCGTTACCGCCAGTGTATTGGCGTAATGCTGTTGGAATAGTGATTGTCACTGCCATAGCTGATGCTCCTTGCCAGTGCCTTACTTACCGGCGGCAACAGTCAAAACGTGTACCTCTTCAGGAATGAATTGCATTCCTTCGCTTACTAACAACCACGAACGCAGCTCAGCGGCTGTACCTGCCTGAACCGACTGGATCACAAATGAGAACCCAGAACCCCCAATAGCCTGAGCACCAATCCGATCGCGTTCAGAGGGGATTGCCGCCGCATCAGGATGGGAGTGGTAGCAACCGATAATTTCGTACCCACCAGAGCGGGCTTCACGATCAACTCGTAGATAGTCACGTGGATCGAGGTAAAAACGGTCGCGTCGGGAATGGGGATCATCCGTCGCGGCTAGTTGTACCTGACCGTGCCAGCGATTCTCAAGCGTGACGACGTATAATGCGGTTTTCTGGTCGCCATGGAGTGTTCCCACCAGCAGACCGACACATTCATCAGGGTAAGTCGACTCTGCGTGCGCAGCAATAGAAGCTGCTACTTTAGCCGGAATGATAAGGGTCATAGGTACCTGTCTCTATATCCCGAGTGCTATCTGATACGTCGCGCCTAGATACCGGCACCTTCAGCAAAGCCTGGCTCTTCCCAGAAACGTTCACTGAGATACCGGTTAGCGCTATCACAGAGAATAGTGACAATAACACCATGCTCAATCTGGCGGGCGACCTGCACTGCGGCCACCACATTAGCTGCTGCTGAAATGCCAACGAGCAGGCCTGCCCGTCGTGCCAGCCGCCGTGCCATCGCAAAGGCTTCTTCACTTCGCACCTCGATCATCGCATCGGCCTGTTCGGGGCGATAGATCGCCGGCACAAAGCGGGTTGAAGCCATATGCTTCACTCCTTCCAATGCATGGTATGGACTATCAGGCTGAACGGCAATCAAGCGAATCGCCCGATTGTACTCGCGTAATCGCTGCCCGGTGCCCATAAAAGTGCCACTGGTTCCTAGAGCGGCAACGAAGTGTGTCACCCGTCCCCCGGTCTGCTGCCAGATTTCAGGACCGGTGGTCTCGTAATGCGCACGGGGATTAGCCGGATTGCTGTACTGATCAGGGTAGAAGTAACGGTCGGGATGTTCAGCAACCAGAGCGCGGATGGTGGCGATAGCTGCATCCATACCCTCAGCCGGATCGGTCAGGATTAGCTCAGCACCGAGCGCACGCAGAATCCGGCGGCGCTCAGGGCTAGCATTTGCTGGCATTGCCAGCGTTACCCCATACCCAAGCGCTGCGCCAATAGTGGCATAAGCGATACCGGTGTTGCCACTGGTAGCATCAGCAATCCGCACCCCTGGCCGTAGGAGACCGCGCCGCTCACCATCGCGAATCATCCAGAGTGCAGGACGGTCTTTTACCGAGCCACCGAGGTTGTACCATTCTGCCTTGCCGTACAGCTCGATACCGGCCGGTAGATCGAGCACAGGATGGAGTGGGAGTAACGGTGTATGACCGATCAGATCGAGGATGTGCGTTGTCATGTGATATTGCCTTGTAAGCCTGTATCAGGCAGATTTACGATTGCCGATCAACCAGTCGTGCGGCTGCCTTGAGCGTTCTGAAAATCAGTGTAGCGCACTGTGGTCGGGCTCGAAAAATTTCCTGACCGACAATATTCAACGCTGAGACTTCATCGAGTGCCAGCAGATCGGTGATAGTCGCTCCTTGTAACCGTTCAATCAGGATCGACGCCGTCCCAATGCTGACACTACACCCCTGCCCGGTAAATTGCAGATTGGTCAACCGACCATCTGGTGCAACCTGGAGATATACGGTGATCGTATCACCACAATCGGGTACACCACCGCTATACGTTACCGCATCGGCCAATTCACCATAATGGCGAGGCTGGCGGTAATGGTCGAGCAATCGCTCGATGGCATCCTGGTGTGAAATTGGCTCAGACACAGATCGTCGTTCCTTCATACGGGGCGATGCGATCATCGCCCCATCCGCGATACGTGATCTTTCCCCTACACATTCTTCTCAATCGGCAACCCGACACTGTTGCCCCACTCTGTCCAGCTTCCGTCATAGTTGCGCACCTTCGGATAGCCGAGCAGGTAGGTCAGAACAAACCAGGTGTGGCTGCTCCGCTCACCAATCCGGCAGTACGCGATGACCTCCTTGTCGGGGGTTACACCCTGAGCAGTGTACAACTCGCGTAATTCATCAGCACTCTTGAAGGTACTGTCTTCATTGACAGCTCTGGCCCAGGGAATGTTGACTGCCGTGGGGATATGTCCGCCGCGCAGCGTCCCTTCTTGCGGGTAGTCGGGCATGTGGGTACGCTCGCCAGTGTATTCTTGCGGGCTGCGGACATCGACCAGGACCCCCTTGCGTTGACGGACAAAATCCAGCACTTGATCGCGGAAAGCCCGAATCTGCGAGTCGTCACGCGGTGGGGCGACATAGTTTCCTTCTGGATACGAGGGTACTTCCCGCGTTAGTGGGCGCCCTTCAGCGATCCATTTGGCCCGGCCACCGTTCATAATCCGAACATCGCGATGTCCGAAGAGTTTGAACACCCAGAAGGCGTAGGTGGCCCACCAGTTGTGTTTGTCGCCGTAGAGGACAACAGTTGTGTCGTTACTGATGCCTTTGGCGCGCATCAACGCCGCAAACCGCTCTGAGTCAAGATAATCGCGAATAACCGGATCGTTGAGGTCTTGTACCCAATCGATCTTGACGGCGCCGGGAATGTGGCCGGTATCGTACAACAACAAATCTTCATCGCTCTCGACGATGCGAACCTTGGGATCGTGCAGATGGTCGGCGACCCATTGGGTCTCGACGAGCACTTCAGGATGGGCATAACCACTCATAACAATCCTCCACCTGACAAAGGTAGTTGGCGATAGACCGATGCCTGCATTGTAGCGTGTTTTGGTATATTAGTCAAGTTGTTAATCAGAAAACTCAACAAATACTCGCTCATCGCGCACAACGGTACGATAAGTGGCAACCGGTGCAAAAGCCGGTAAGGTTTTTGGCTGCCCGGTGCGCAAATCGAACAGAGAACCGTGCATCGGGCATTCTACGCACAGCGATTCGGAATCAAGCTCGCCTTCGCTCAGTGAGGCTTCGTCGTGTGAACAGAGATCGTCGAGGGCGTAGATGTCGGTCTCCGACACCCGGAAGATTGCAATCCGACGATCTCCGACCGTAAATGCCCGCCCGCTCCCTACCGGTACGTCATCGAGTGAACAGACCTCAATCAGTTGCATGGTGTACTCCTGTGCAGTTTCAAAGCAGTGACTTTCGGCAAGATATTTCTTAGCAGTATC
>NZ_JPIM01000187.1 GCF_000735195.1 Chloroflexus sp. MS-G | reverse complement strand
AGGGCCGCCCTCCCCCTTCCTCTCCCGCAGCGTGGGAGCGGAAGGGGGCTGGGGGGAAGGTGAGGGGGTACCCTCCCCCTTCCTCTCCCGCAGCGTGGGAGCGGAAGGGGGCCGGGGGGAAGGTGAGGGAGCTAAAGAGCAGGCACGACCGCCCGCCCGCTCGATAGCCGCAATCAACCAACGACTCACCGCTATCTCTTGTTCGAGGCGTGACTGCTGGTTCAGCACGAGATGCTCAACGTTACAGGCCGTTGCGTTCTGGATAGCGAGAAAAGCATGATCGGCGCCGCGACGAGGGCGGTCGGTGCGAAGCGCAGCGGTCAGGCCAACACCCAGCAGCGGCCAATTGCCTTCGCTCAACGTTTGTGCCCGCCGGTAAGCCCAGATCGCCATTGCCTGCGCGGTAGCAGCACTGACGGCAGGAGCTGCTAGATGGTCGGTAATGTCGGCCAACGAACGTGGTGCGTAGGCGTCAACCGCTTCCAGGATGGTGCGTGATGAACCGGCAATCGCGTGCAGCCAGGCCAGCCCCAGGCTACCGGCGCCAGCGAAGACGAGCACTAACCGCGTTGGTGACGCATGAATGGCTGTGATCTGCGGAACAATGTCGGTAGGGACAATCACGGTACGATGCTCCAGTGCAAAAGAAGCTTCCAGCTTGCGCAATCTATTGTATCGCCGGGGGTAAGACCATGCACCGTCCGAAAAGCACGCACCGCTGCTGCCGTGAGTGGGCCAAACCGCCCATCAATATGACCGGGATCGAAACCGAGGGTCGCTAAGCGGCCTTGGATGTCGGCAACAGCCGGATCGTACTGTGGAGTTGGCTGTGGAGCCAAGTCGGTAAAACCACTGCAATCACGTGCGGTTAGGTCTGCGGAAGGCGCCCACGTGAAGGCAATGCCTTCAGCCCGGGTGGTCTGTGCCGGCAGGGTTGCGTCGATCGGCAGCCAAACCAGCGTGTTGGCGGTTGCGAACCGCACCAATGCACCACGCGCCTGCGCATCCCAGAGCACTGCTATTGGTTCAGCGAGTGGTTCGCGGCGCAATGGTGTGATCGTTCCATCGTTGGTAATGCGCACCATACGCGGTTGAAAAGGGTATTCCCAGGTGTAGCTATCGGTTGGTACCAACTCGACGAAAGCATAGATGGCGCCATCGGCCAGACGCTGTGGTGCGCGTACCAGCGGGATGGTCGTCGCCGTCGGCGCCAAAACAGCCTTTTCTGCACCGCTGGCGGCATCAATCAAGTAAAGGCCAAACCGTACATCTGGGCCAGGGCCGCCACCGGCCACTGCGATGTCACGTCCATCTATGCTCCACAGCTCCTCTTCGCAGCAACTGAAGGTGCGCACCGGCGATACATCTGGACCAATAATCACCGCTTCGCCGCCGGGAATGCCCATCTCCGGCCGCATGACAGCATAGAGAAGCAACCGCTCTCCGGCTGGTGACCATGCCACCGGCAGGTATCGCCAGGCCGGATGCGAGAAATCGGCTACGTCCGGTTCTGGATCATCGGCGATGAGCAGACCGGGCCGTCCACCGGTTATCTGGCTCAGGTAGATACCATCGGGCGAATCGTCGCGCCCAATAACAAGGCCTGGCGTGGGGTTGGTCAGATGATACACAATCTGTTGGCCATCGGGTGAGATTCGTGGCCGACTGATCTCCTGCTCGCGCAACAGGGTGCGCCGACCGTTGCCGTCGAGCGCTACCAACTCATTGCCGGTCAGGTAGACCAGTGTCCCGTCGGTAGCGACACTTAGATCGTACACCGGTTGGGGTTCGTAGGTAATCTGAGTCAGGCGGTTTCCATCAGGTTCCAGGCGCATGACCTGCTCGTTGGCAATGAGGTATACCGGCGCCGGTAGGCCGGTACCGGACGGTGCTGCGGTTGGCGGGACGGTTGAAGCGATAGTTGGAAAGATGGTCGGTGCCGTAGTTGACTGCTCTACCGATGGCGTAGCCGTGGATCGGAGGGGAGCTGCGTCAGGCGCCGATGTGCAGGCCGTGCATAGAATGATGAACAACCACCAGATGTACCGGTAACGTTTCACAAGATAACTCCTGATAGAAGTACAGGCGTAGCGCTGCTGCGCCCTGTTTGCGGCTCGCCATGATGCAACGTGGCGCTCATGATACCAAAAGCTAACACCCCCCAAAATAGACTGGCGCAGATTCGCGGATAGTGGTATAACACTGTAGACCATGCACATCCTCGCGACCATCTGCGCTAATGTAGAGGTCGTCGGCCGGTATCTCGTGTGACAGATAAGGCTCTTTGCTGTGAGATACATTCATGCGTAAACCTTCATCGTCACCCACATCGCCCTCCGCACCACTCCCTGCGCAACCATTTCCGATTGAGCAAGCGCTTGACACACTCGAACGCGAACTGACCCGCTTCACACCACCGCTGATCGATCAGATGGGTGAAGTAAGTCAAACACCGTTTCGGATTCTGATCGCAACCATCCTCAGTCTTCGCACTAAAGACACATTGACGGCAGTTGTCGCACCGCGACTGTTCGCTGTTGCCGATACACCGGCAGCAATGCTGGCGCTTGGCGTAGAGCGGATTGCCGAATTGATCTACCCGGTCGGCTTTTACCGGGTTAAGGCGCGGCAGATTGTTGCTATCTGCCAGATATTGCTTGAACGCTACGGCGGTGAAGTGCCGTCTGATCTCGATGAACTCTTGAAGCTCCCTGGCGTCGGTCGCAAGACGGCCAATTTGGTGGTGACGGCTGGCTTTGGTTTGCCAGGAATCTGTGTTGATATTCATGTCCACCGCATTTGCAATCGGTGGGGGTATGTTCAGACGCGCACGCCCGAAGAGACTGAGATGGCCCTGCGGGCCAGATTACCGCAGCGCTACTGGATACCTATCAACCGTCTGCTGGTTACATTGGGACAGAACATCTGTCATCCAACCTCACCACGTTGCAGCATCTGCCCGATCCGCGATCTGTGTCCACGCATCGGCGTCACGCGCAGCCGGTGATATGTTCAGCGTACCGGCGCCAGAAAACCACTCAACAGGCCACGAAAGGGACGAACTGCCTCGATGTGGGGAAAATGGCCACAGTGCGGAATCACGACGAGCTGGGCGCCAGGAATCTCACGGCGGGCGGTTTCAGCGTAAGACAGCGGGAAGACGCGGTCATGCGCGCCCCAGATCAGCAATATTGGGATGCGCAGCTCACCGAGACGTGCCCGCAAGCCGGTCAAGCTCAGATCGGTTGCCGCGTACCGCCGACTAAGGCTGGTGAGTGCGCGGCGGTTCGCGGTACCGCTAATAGCAGCGCGTCCGCGTTCGATCAGTTCAGCCGTAAGGTACGGTTCAGGGTTATGGAAGGCCGCAGCGAGAAAAGCCCGCACGATTGCCGGATGAGCCGAAAGCCAGAGGATCGCTTCACCTACTATCGGCCAGCCGCCTATGATCGTGAGTGGTGATGGTTCAACAAAGCCGTCAGTTGCCACGAGCGCCAGTCGGCTTACCCGTTGCGGATGACGTAGTGCCGTGGCAAGCGCATATTTACCGCCCATTGAATGGGCAACAAAGACAGCCTGCTCGATACCGAGTGTGTTGAGTAGTGCAGCGTAGAGATCGCTTTGCAGATCAAGTCCATACGGTGCATTGACCGGCTTTTCCGAATGACCAAAGCCGAGTGCATCAACTGCCAAGGCTCGATAGCCCTGCCTGGCCAGCCAGTCTACTGTTGGCGCCCAATCATCACACGAACCGGCAAAACCGTGCAAAAACACCACTGCTGGCCCATATCCGGCTTCGATCCAGTGCAGTTGATAGCCCTTAACGCGCAACCATCGTGAGCGCATACTATGTTCCTCATCAAGCCAGGTAGCAGGTGTTAGCATGCTCTGCGGCGACATCATATCACAGGAAGAGATGAGAGCTAAAGAGGAGCCTTCAGCATGCTACTGCAATAGTACTATATCGCTGCGATCTTTGTCTCATTCCAGGTATGCTTGACTACCGGTACAGAGCGTAGTATAGTTCGGGTAACGATGATCTGAGGTATTATCCCGCTTCCTAATCAAGTTATCAACGGCATCATCGACCGATGCTCGCACGACAGTGGTGTCTACAGAGGAGGTTTGTATGGTTACCTGGCGACCGGACCCCACCTTCTATCCTTCACCGCGAATGGCTGTGAAAGCCCCCGCCGAGAAGCTTGCTTATGTAGTGCGTCTCAACCCGAAATCAAATGGTCAGGCTGATGCGATGTGTGTGGTTGATGTCGATCCACAGTCGAGCACCTTCGGCAAAGTTGTCGGTATGACCGAGATGCCATATACGGGCGGCGAATTGCATCACTTTGGTTGGAATGCGTGCAGTTCAATGTTGTGCCCGAACGCCCCCCATCCGCACGTTGAGCGACGTTATCTGGTTGTCCCCGACATTCGGAGTTCGCACATTACCATTCTCGATACTAAACCCGATCCGACGCAACCGAAGGTAGCGAAGGTTATTGAACCAACGGAGCTGTCAGAACGAACAGGGTATTCACGACCACACACCGTTCATTGTGGCCCCGACGGCATCTACATCTCGGCCCTGGGATCACCGGAAGGTGAAGGTCCTGGGGGTATTTTCATTCTCGATCACGACACGCTAGAAGTGCTTGGACGGTGGGAGATTGATCGCGGCGATCAATATCTGCACTACGATTTCTGGTGGCATTTGGGGTACGATACCCTTATCAGTAGCGAATGGGGAACCCCACGGATGGTTGAGAGCGGCGTACTCGGCGAGGAACTCTTGGCTGGAAAGTATGGTCATCGCCTGCATATTTGGGACCTCTACCGCCGTCGCCACCTCCAGACCCTGGATTTGGGCGCTGAACATCAGATGGCGCTTGAACTACGACCGGCGCACGATCCGACAAAGGCTTACGGCTTTATGAACAGTGTCGTAAGTCTCAAAGACCTCTCAGCGTCGATTTGGTTGTGGTACCGCGATAACGGTTCCTGGCA
>NZ_JPIM01000186.1 GCF_000735195.1 Chloroflexus sp. MS-G | reverse complement strand
GGGATGTTGCATCGGTATTTCGTCGAACGCAGATTGGCGTGGATTTCAATCCCCTCGCGGGGATTTTGGTTTTTTGAAGCGCTAGGCGCGTTAAACTATTAATCTCATCACGCACCATCATTTCAATCCCCTCGCGGGGATTTTGGTTTTTTGAAGTAATTAATACTTCTGACGGTGTAGGCATCAACGCGACAACACTTTCATTTCAATCCCCTCGCGGGGATTTTGGTTTTTTGAAGCGACGCTGGTGACCCCAGCGCTGATGCAGCGCGTATGGATTTCAATCCCCTCGCGGGGATTTTGGTTTTTTGAAGATGATCCCACGCATGGGCGCGCAGAATCCCCTGCCGGAATTTCAATCCCCTCGCGGGGATTTTGGTTTTTTGAAGTTTCTAGCGATGTTCGATTGGTTGCTGCTGGTGCTGTCGGATTTCAATCCCCTCGCGGGGATTTTGGTTTTTTGAAGTTGTCATTTGAAGATGTGCAATGCACATTTCCAGAAGAAGTAAATTTCAATCCCCTCGCGGGGATTTTGGTTTTTTGAAGCAGATACGCGCCGTCGGCGCGCCGATGTTGTTTGATCAATTTCAATCCCCTCGCGGGGATTTTGGTTTTTTGAAGCTGAACGCAACGGTGAAACCGGCCCGCTCGACCATCGCGTAGTACATTTCAATCCCCTCGCGGGGATTTTGGTTTTTTGAAGCTGCGGCGTCGCGGTTAGAGTTGGCGAACGCGGCAGAGATTGTCGCATTTCAATCCCCTCGCGGGGATTTTGGTTTTTTGAAGCTTTTTGAGTAGCAGCGCGGCTGCGGCGTAGGGTTCGTTGAGAATTTCAATCCCCTCGCGGGGATTTTGGTTTTTTGAAGATACCACATCTGCGACCGCTTCGCAAGCGGCTCTATTGGGCTATTTGCGCGGTGAGTGTCTGCTGACGTGAATGTGTAAAAAGTTTTCATAGGTTGGCAAATGGAAAAGTGCCGTTTTTCTGCGTTCTGATGCAATTCCGCGCCGTTTGTGTGCCGGAGCTTTGCCCTGCGCTTAGAAGATGTAGATGTCTGGACTCGTCTCTGGCGGTGGCCCCTCGCCGATGACTTCGATGTGGTACCGACAGGCGTTGCAGAGTTGGTAGATGCGTAGGCGGTCGCCTTCGTCTGTTTTGATGAGGCGGTTGAGTTTCTGACGGAGCTGACGGTACGCTGCCGGTTCGAGGTCGCATTCAAAGACGCTCTCCAGGACGCGCTGGCCGTAGCCTTCAAGCAGGCGGGCAACTTTGAGCCGCCGTTGGTCGATGCTAATGTCGTAGCTGATGAGGTAGAACATTAGGTCGCTCCTCCGTCGCTTAGCGCGCTGTGAATGGTTCGTAGTGCTCTTGCTGGCCGCGAATGACGCGGGCCAGGCGACGGGCCTGTAAGATGATGCAGCGACTGTAGGGGACTTTTCCTGGTCCGCTGTCAGCGCCTTCGGGATGGGTGGCTTCGGTGTGCATCCGCTCTTCAAAGGCGGTGAGAAAAGCGCGTTTGCCTTCATCGGTGATGATCACCGGACGAGTTTCGTCGCCAGGCTGAAAGTGTTCGGGTCGGAGGCGACCGTCGTTGCAGACGCGCACGACCAGTGAGTCGACAAGCAGTGGCCGGAACTCTTCCATGAGGTCGAGGGCCAGCGAGGGCCGTCCGTAGTCGAGGCTGTGCAGGAATCCCAGGTAGGGATCGAACCCGGCTGCCTGCACGGCGCCGAGAACTTTGTGGGCGAGAAGTGTGTAGCCGAAGGACAGCAATAGGTTGACCGGATCGGGTGGCGGGCGCCGCTGCCGGCTGCGGAAATTCCATTCTGGCCCGATTAGACTGCGTAAGCCGGCGAAGTAACGGGCAGTAGCGCTGCCCTCCACACCGAGAAGCGCACTGTGACGAGTGGTGCGGCCAACACGCTTGATGTAGGCGTTGAGGTCGTCAGCCGCGGCAATAGCTTCCGGTGGTGGTGAGGCGCGGTTGCGGCTGAAGCGTTGCAGAAGTACGCGCTGATTGCGGAGTTTGCCTTCAACGAAGCTCTGCGCAAGTCTGAGCGATCGTGCGCTGTCGGCTGCGTAAGCGTATTGGGCCTGGCGCAATGCAACGTGGGCAGTGGTCTGCCCGATCAACCGCCCCTGGTAAGCTCCATCTACCGTCATGAAGGTTACTTCAATACCGCGATCTAGCAGTCGTTTGATCGCCGGTGTGCTGATGCCGATGTTGCCGAAGATGACAATGTCTTCGATTTTGACGAGCGGCACACTGCCGATGGTTTCACCGGTACGACGAATGATGATCCGTTCGCCGTCACAGCCGATTTCTGCGCCTTGTTCAATCAGATAGAGTGTCGCCATCGTTGTTCGCCTCACGGTAGTGCTGGTCAGTTGGTTTGGTGAGGAGACGGGCCTGTCCAAAGCCACGGGTGGTACCGGCGCCGATGCCACTGTAAAAGGCAAAGCGGGCCAGGACGTCGATGCAGGCTCGCCAGTAGCGGTCGTGGTTGATGCTGCGAAAACTGCATCGCCCAACAGCGCCGATTTGAATGACGCCACCGCTGGTTGGACTGGCGACACTGCGTAGCTCATAACGGTTGATGACCAGGCATTCAGCGGCGTATCGGCGTACTTCCTCTGGTAAAGCCAGCTCCGATGAGGCATTCCACTGGTCGAGCAAGCTGCCGAAGACCAGGTCTGGTAGAGGAATAGGAACGTTGATCCCACGCTGGCGAAAGGTAGTCGGCGATGCGAATTGAAATGTCCAGACGGTAGGAAGATGGTCAGGACGACTAAGAAGTGGCATGGCCAGCTCTTGATAGGTGGCGCTTCCGGCCCACGCATGGTCGGTGTTGCGGTCGGCACGAGCGATGATCCGCCAGGGAACGCCATCGAGGTCGAGTGGCTCAAGTGCAGCCGGTGTCCATCTGGCGGCGATGTGTTCGAGTTCGGGGCTGAGGAGGGTTACCCGCAGGTGGTAGTTCCGCTCAGGATCAACGGTCACCTGTGGTTCGCCGCTGAGTTCCCAGACATTTGAGACGGTAAGCGGTTTACGTCCGTTGTCGTCGTGGATGCGGGCAGCCAATGCCGGATCGGCGCGCTGAATGAGGCGAAGAATGGCGGCATGGGCTGCCCGATTGAGATGACCGGCCACCTGTGCGGTGGCAAGCGGCCGAATGGTGAAGACGATAGCCTGTGGCATTGTGAATCCCTCATCGATAGAGTTATGTTGTTGTTAAGGTACCACATCAGTGTTACGAGTATACAGTATATGCAATACAAACTGATAAGGCAATTGTTACCTCCCGCAAGCGGAGGGAGGGGGCAATTCCTGCAACAGGATTTTTTCGGGTTCGGCTCTCAGCTTTCACTCTTTACTTTGCAGCAAGCGCTCGAGGAGGTGATTGATCTGTTGGTACGGTGATGGTGGCAGTGGTTGCTTACAGACCGCTTCGTAGAGATGTTGTAGATGCGGTACGATCTGGTCGGCAGCGGTCGAACTGGCCTGCTGTCCGGCGAAGGCCCGCGCTAACCCAATCTTCTGTACGCCTTCCAGATGATGGGTCAGTTCGTTCCGTCGTTTAACCAGCTCGCCGAGCCTATCAATCGCCTGGAGCAATGCTTGTTGGTAGTGATCAGGTGGATAAAGAAGCTGGCCGATTAGTTCCCGCAAAACCGAGCGGTCGGCAGGCAAATCGCGTCGCGGGTCACGGTCACGAGACAGCGTGAACGGCTGTTGTTGCAGCCATTCGCGGGCAAGGTAGGGGCCGTCAGGGTCAGAGCTCCCCCGTCGATTGCGGAATTCAGCGCCTTGTAATAGACAGAGATAGCGGAGCAGATTCTCTTCAAACCGCACGACCTGAACGAGAAAATCTGCGTAGAGGCCGATCTCGTAGCGGGCAGCAGCGCCGTGCACGACTTCAGCCAGAAGCGAGCGGCGGTCAGGACTGACGACCTGGGCTTGCAGGGTAGCTAGTTCAGTTTGCCATGGGCCAGCATGATCGATTTTTGCCAGTGCTTTGCGGGCATTGGCAAAGTCAAAATTGAAGCGGTAATGAGCGTAGTCGAGTAAAGGGTCAATCAGGCTGGCCGCCTTCGGATCAAGACGGTCGGTAATAATCGCCTCTTGTTCGAGGAAGGTACGGGCAGCAGCAGCGTAGGCGTAAGTCGCTGCGTTTGAGCGCAGGGTAGCACGGAGTGGCGTTGCCAGCAATCGTTTGCCGGTATTGAGGGCAATCGGTATTTCCTGTGCGGGGTGAATGGAAAGAACCTCGGCGCGACTGCCAAACACTTCGGTGCCGGCAATCAGTAGACCGGTTGTCATTGCCGGTGTGCCGCCAGTCACCTCTAAGAAAGCAGTGTGTTGAGGGTATTGGTACTGTAATTTGGTCAACTGACGTTCAAGGAAGCGCAGAGTCAGGTCGTAATCTGATGGATCACAGCCTCGGTCACGCTCGTCGCGAATAGTCCAGATGGTGATTTGCTCAGTTGGTAGTGCTGGATAGGGCGTGTGCCCCTCACTGAGCAGACGACGAATGATCGCTGCCGAGTGGATGGTGTCGCTCGACCAGAATTGATCATTACCGTCAGGCGGTGGAGGTTGATCGGATGCGATCAGAATCACGTGATCAAGAGCTATTTGACGTTCGGCCAGGTATTGCAGGGCTTTGCCGATGATGGGCAACCGCAACGTGGCGTACAGCTCGTGATAGCGGGCCAGAACGGTCTCTGCCCATGTCCGTTCGCCGATGTTGTCTTTTGGGAAGGCCTTACTTACGACGTCGCGCCCACCGACATTACAGATCAAGATTGCGTTCATAGGTGAATATCCTGAATATAGAGATGAGATGTGAAAGTAATGATACAGTGATTTTACCGAGTGAGGGGTGAAAGGTGCACGGGGGGGCGGTGCCCGACCTCCCTCGCCGGCGTGCTGATAGGGTGAGCGCGGAGTGTACGCTGAAGTCTGTACCTGCGAGGGGAAGTGATGCGGGTCGGTGGAAGGAGTTTTCTGCTTCGGCT
>NZ_JPIM01000185.1 GCF_000735195.1 Chloroflexus sp. MS-G | reverse complement strand
ACTATCTTCCGCGAAATGCTAGAAGAGGCACGCGGGATATTTTTCAACACCTCTGCTGAAGAGCAATTGGCGTGCGAGAAGCTGCACGTGGCGAATCCGTTTACCGCCGTGTTAGGGTATGGGTTCCCCGATCAGCCGCTACACGGTGATCCCGACCGCTTTCGTAAACGCACCGGTATCGACACCCCCTTCCTACTGTATAGCGGACGGCTAGAAACTGCGAAGAATGTTCCGTTGCTCATCGAGTGGTTTGTCGCCTATAAGCAGGCTCGTCCCGAGAGCAATCTAACACTTGTCCTGACAGGCAAAGGGGAGATCAGTTTACCTGCGCGAACCGATATTGTATGTTTAGGTGTAATTGATTGGCAGGATTTGAATGACGCTTATAGTGCAAGTGTTGCTTTATGTCAACTCTCGCTGAATGAGAGCTTCTCGATCGTCATGATGGAAGCCTGGCAGCAACGTCGCCCGGTTATTGTGCATGCCGACTGTGCGGTGACCCGTGAGCACGTTGAACGTAG
The DNA here is from genome assembly GCF_000735195.1 of Chloroflexus sp. MS-G. GTDB lineage: Bacteria > Chloroflexota > Chloroflexia > Chloroflexales > Chloroflexaceae > Chloroflexus. The sequence continues at coordinate 4,533 of NZ_JPIM01000185.1, read as the reverse complement.
TGGCGGAGGGTATGCCTGTCATGATGCTGCCAGCTTCATTACAGCCATTGATACGTTGCTAGAACGTCCTGAAGAGGCAGCAATGTTAGGTGAACGTGGATATACATATGTCCAGGAGCACTTTGCCTGGAGCGTTCTGGTAGACAAGTTTGTCAGAACGCTGAGCACGTTTTTACAACCACGCTCGATGATTGCTACACTTGCTCAGCGTGGCATTCGGCGCGCCCTTGATTTCACGTATGATCGTTTTGAAGCGCATTTTATCTCGCTCGTACAAAGGATGTGTGAGCAGGATGGTGACTGGAAGCTTTTAGAGGAAGTTCATAGCAAACTTTCTGCATTAAGACAAGACTATACGCTGAGCGGTGATCGCAACCCAACCGTAGGTCATTCTTTAAGAGAATGGTTGAAATGGTTACGATCAGAAACAAAGGTCTCGTCACCTATCGACCGACAACAAACGAGCGATGTGACTATACAATTGATAGAAGAACTTTTCAACCTCCTTATTCAGACAAGAAACAACTATCGTCGTCTGGAGCGTGAGCAAGCCCGTTTGCATGACCGATTGCTTAGTGTTCGGAATGACGGGTAGTGTTTTCATGTACATATGGCTGGAGAGACGCAGCGTCGTTGCGCCCCTCCGCTGTTAGCTGCTATAGTCGTTTAGGTGACAGACATATCCGCCATCCGCGACCAATTCGGGGGACAATGTGAAGATACAGTGATCAGACAGCACGATACGTAGCCATCTCTACCTGGTGTTGTGTACCTCGTTGTCTCGTGTTGAGTTCTGTAATTTCATACTCTAAGAAGTTACATACACATGGGTAAGGCCTATGAAAACCAATCGTCTCGCCATTATTTTCGTTACATTGCTAATTCTTCTGCTCATCGCATCAGGTCTAACGAATCCTGTACTTCAGCCAATCAGTATCACTAGTCTTACAGAAAAGGATGGTTTCTGGCCGCTTGAGTTCAGCGGAGATAGGTATTATCGCTGGACAAAAGGTAGTGCTCTTTTCCATCTGCCGGGCTTTGAAACAGCTTCATCACTTTACGTGATACTAAATCTTACTGCCCCGCAGTATCTGGGTGCAGCTCCTATCGACGCTTGGATGCAGATTGACGGCTCTCCAGCCATCCGTTTTAGCATCGCACCTGAGTGGCGCCGCTATTACATCCTTACTTCGGTAACTGAACCGCGCTGGCACACGCCATTATTAAAACTTGTCACCGATACCTGGACACCCGGCATCCATGATCAAAGGCAGTTAGGGGTTGCTGTAAGTGAAGGTACGATACAGCGTATCAATTCTCCTCGACTCTTCGCCGTCCTCGAGCGTGCATTATTTCTAGCAGTCCTCACTGCTCTCTTTTATGCCACAATGCGTTATCTGCAGCCATTTGGCAGCTTGCTCACTGTATTCGCGATCGTTATTTTGGGAATAATTGGAACATGGGTACCTTCTCGTTTTGCGCAGGTACTACCAACGAACTGGTCTCTAGTGAGCGAGATACTTGTAGCCGCAGTCGCGGTAGAGGTAGTGCGTTTGAGACGAAAGATTTCACACAATCTCCTATACATCATCGCCATGACAGGTGTTGTAACTGGTGCTCTGTTTATCTCTGTACTGGGATGGATCATTGCAGGTGCTGTGTTCATTATCTGCGGCATGTTATCAGCTATCGTATTCGCTTATGAAACCCATAAATCACGTTTTCTATATCCTTTGATGTTAACTCTTGTTTTTTATTCTTTTTCGGTTCTGACCTTGGTATATTGGCATCAAAATGAAAGATATGATGTTACAGGTGATGAGCCACATTATCTTGTGATGGCAGATGGAATTATTAGCTTTGGTACTTTTGAACAAACAAAGCCTTACAAAAAAGAACTTGAGGAGAGAAATATATGGCGGGCAGAGCTTCTTCCTGGTCCACACGTTATCGCTGGGCCAAACGGATCTTATAACGTGCATAATATTGGATTGCCTTTATTAATTTCAGTTCCCTATAAATTAGGAAGCGATATGTCAAATATTTTGCCGCGCCTTGCAAATTACAATGTCTACGGAATAGGTGCCGTTAAGTTATTTCTGATAACTACAGCAGGTCTGATCGTCATTGGGTCTTGGATTTTAAGCGGTTTTTTTTTGGATAATATAAAAGCGCGTGTAATTACAGTTGTGGCTATAGTCTATGGATACCCGTTTATTCCAGCATCAGGTCAAATATATCCAGAATTTACAGCCGGTACTATTCTTTTTTTTGCTATAATATACTTGATCTTAAGTGATACAAAGAAGGACATAAAGTCAAGTTTCTTCTCTTATATAATATACATAGCCACTTCATTTCTGCCTTGGTTGCACATAAAACTCTCTGTAGCAGCTCTGATCGCTGCATGTTCACTCATGATTTCAGAGCGAAAATCGGGACGAAATCTCTTGTATTCTTTACAGCCTTTAATATTTCTACTTCTTTCCTTGATGTTATTAGTATCTTACAATAGTTATGCATTTGGGAATATCTTTGGACCATACAAAGGAGGAGCGTTGGTGGTAAACGCTACAAGTGTTATGGTGTTATTTGGGCTGCACTTTGACCGGTTCCACGGAATATTTTTTCAGAACATTGCATACCTAATTATACCTTTTTATGTTATTTCTTTTTACAAAAGATTTTCTTTTGTGTCTTTAGTAATCCTCAGTATATACGCTAGCATTGTTGTACCAAATGCCTTACATCCGGTATGGTACGGCGGAAGGTCCTTTGCAGGGAGATTTCAGTGGACTGGTGCGATTGTACTAATTCCCTTAGTTGTCTATGGTTTCTCAAGAATACTGCAACAGCGCCCGAAAATTGGTTTTCCGCTCGCTTTATTCACAATATCTCTAAATGCCATTATCTACTTGCGATATACATTCTCTGATTTTGAACTTCACAACAAAATGGGGTATCAGTCGTTTATTCCAGCGATTGACCGATTTCTTCCAGCACTTCGCGACTCGAAGTGGGCATATTCTTATCCCGTGCACTATGTTTGGGTTGCAATACTGTTATTTGTGATTTTGATCATAGTAGTTTATCATAAAAATATTCGAGGTAAAACTTTTTCAACCTTCTCCGCTAGTGGTTTCTTATTTCTGGGAATTGTGTTATTTATTACTGCAACATATTTTCAGAGCAGCATAGTACCAATTCGTTATTTTTACCTAGGAAATCAACTTCCTTCCCGAATTGGACTAGTCAGCGGTACCGATATAATAGTTACAGATAGTGTAAAGGCTTCTGATTTTTTAAGCTTCGGTCCATACTGCTTTTTGCCACCAGGCAATTACGTGGCAACGTTTGAATATGTGAGTGATGAAACTTCTAAGACGAATATTGGATGGATTGATATTACCGCTAATTTCAGGACTATCTCACGACAGACAATACATGGAACGAATGGTGTTCCGAGTCATATTGAAATATCATTCACTCTTCAAGATGTACAACAAGTTGAGGCTAGATTTTGGTATGATGGGCCTGGAACCGTCTCATTGAAAAGTCTTGAAATCCGTTCAAAGTGATTAATTGTAGGTCACGTTGGGAATTGCAAGCATTGTCAAGATTGGTAAGAAGATTGGAAAGACACACACCGCCGTGCTCTCCTTGTCAGGCATGCTATAATTAGCCGGAAAAATGTCATATTAATGTCGTATTTCTGAGGGAACACCATACCATGGCACATCTCATCACTGGTGGCGCCGGTTTTATTGGTTGTAATCTGGCCGATTATCTCCTCGCCCGTGGCGAGCAGGTTACGATTGTCGATAATTTGAGCCGCCCGCGCACGCCGCTCAATCTGGCCTGGCTGCAAGAACGGTACGGTAAACAATTACGCTTCGTACAGGCCGATATTCGCGATGCGGCTACGATGCAGGCTGTGATCCCCGGCCATCACGTGGTCTACCATCTCGCCGGTCAGGTGGCGGTGACAACATCAGTGCAGGATCCGCGGAGTGATTTTGAGATTAATGCCCTCGGAACGCTGAATGTTCTGGAAGCAGCTCGCTTGGCGCCAGAACCGCCAATCGTCTTTTTCGCTTCAACAAACAAGGTCTACGGTGGCATGGAAACGGTGGCGGTTGTAGAAGAGGCTACTCGTTACCGCTACCGAGACCTGCCTGCCGGAGTGCCTGAGCATCAGTTGCTCGATTTTCATTCGCCATACGGTTGTAGCAAAGGTGCTGCCGATCAATATGTGCGTGATTACGCCCGTATTTACGGTTTGCAGACGGTTGTTTTCCGCCAGTCATGCATCTACGGTCCGCGTCAGTTTGGTGTTGAAGATCAGGGCTGGGCGGCACATTTTGCTATTGCTGCACTACTTGGACGCCCGATTACGATCTATGGCGACGGAAAACAGGTACGCGATATGCTCTATGTTGACGATCTGATTGCCGCTTACATGGCAGCACTTGAGCGGATCGATCAGGTGAGTGGGCGGATTTACAATATCGGTGGCGGACCACAAAATGCGTT
>NZ_JPIM01000184.1 GCF_000735195.1 Chloroflexus sp. MS-G | reverse complement strand
GCGATCACGATCCTCGGCGCGGATGGACCGGGCGTGCCGGTTTCAGTGCTCTACCGTGAGCCGAAATTGTTGAAACAATATCTGCTGTAATCACGCGCTGAGAAAGCGCGGTTTCAGTGCTCTACCGTGAGCCGAAATTGTTGAAAGTGATCGTATAAACGCAATTTCGACCGCGAACGGCTGCGTTTCAGTGCTCTACCGTGAGCCGAAATTGTTGAAAGCAAACAACCCCAATTCTTTGTTTCAGTTGCGATGCGTTTCAGTGCTCTACCGTGAGCCGAAATTGTTGAAAACGCTCAAAGAACTGCGCGCCATCCGCGAGCGCGAGCGTTTCAGTGCTCTACCGTGAGCCGAAATTGTTGAAAGAAAACGGTTGCGGTAGGGATGGTCGAGGGGTCGACGGTGTTTCAGTGCTCTACCGTGAGCCGAAATTGTTGAAAGAGGGCTGGCGCGAGGAGATGTACAGTTGATCAACGTTTCGTTTCAGTGCTCTACCGTGAGCCGAAATTGTTGAAAGGAAGTACATCCCCGGCGACGGGTTGGAATACAACAAGGTTTCAGTGCTCTACCGTGAGCCGAAATTGTTGAAAGTCGCGCAATCGCGCCGCGATTTCTGCGGCTAATTGTTTCAGTGCTCTACCGTGAGCCGAAATTGTTGAAAGTACGTATGTATCCCCACTCATTTTTATTCCTTCGGAGTTTCAGTGCTCTACCGTGAGCCGAAATTGTTGAAATCTTTAGCCGCGAAACCGGCGACTATCGCATCGAGGTTTCAGTGCTCTACCGTGAGCCGAAATTGTTGAAACGCTGGCGGGCGCAATCGGCGCGCTGACGGCGTATTGTTTCAGTGCTCTACCGTGAGCCGAAATTGTTGAAAGCGCGTTGGGCTGGAGGTGCTTCGTCCGATCTTTGAGAGTTTCAGTGCTCTACCGTGAGCCGAAATTGTTGAAAGATGTTTGGTTGACCAATGCTGTTGGCCTCGGCCAACACGTTTCAGTGCTCTACCGTGAGCCGAAATTGTTGAAAGTTGGAGAGTAGATATTAATCTACTCATTGAGAACGGTTTCAGTGCTCTACCGTGAGCCGAAATTGTTGAAAGAGACGATCAGTAAGAAGTATAAGAAAACAACGCGCCGTTTCAGTGCTCTACCGTGAGCCGAAATTGTTGAAAGCTTCGTACTATATCGATAATCATCCTCTTCCGACGGTTTCAGTGCTCTACCGTGAGCCGAAATTGTTGAAAGCGCATCCTCGATCAATACACTTACTTGATCGAAAAAGTTTCAGTGCTCTACCGTGAGCCGAAATTGTTGAAATATACTGATGACTATACGGATACTCTTTAGTGAAAGTTTCAGTGCTCTACCGTGAGCCGAAATTGTTGAAAGCTCCGCTGCCTGACGCTCGCGCCGCTCGGCCTCGCGTTTCAGTGCTCTACCGTGAGCCGAAATTGTTGAAAGAGCGTTTTATCGATATTGACCTCCCCGCTGTTGAGACGTTTCAGTGCTCTACCGTGAGCCGAAATTGTTGAAAGCGCTTTGGTCGCAGCCGAGCGGCACTGCGAACCGCGAGTTTCAGTGCTCTACCGTGAGCCGAAATTGTTGAAAGTTGTTTTGCGCGTTGCGGCGCTTCCCACCCGTCGGTTTCAGTGCTCTACCGTGAGCCGAAATTGTTGAAAGATATACCGCGCCGGAAGTGCAGAGATTTCAATCACGATGTTTCAGTGCTCTACCGTGAGCCGAAATTGTTGAAAGCCGGATGAATTACTGTTTTAACGTCGTTCGCGTTGGGTGTTTCAGTGCTCTACCGTGAGCCGAAATTGTTGAAATCAATATCTGCTGTAATCACGCGCTGATGTAGCGCGGTTTCAGTGCTCTACCGTGAGCCGAAATTGTTGAAAGGTCACAAACTGCACCAACTGTTGCACCGCCGATAGCGGTTTCAGTGCTCTACCGTGAGCCGAAATTGTTGAAAGCAAGCTGACAAACAACTCAACAGCTTCGAGCTGGTTCGGTTTCAGTGCTCTACCGTGAGCCGAAATTGTTGAAAGGAGTGTGGATTGGATAGCCCAGACTGCCGCGAGCCAGGTTTCAGTGCTCTACCGTGAGCCGAAATTGTTGAAAGCCCGCTTGTGTAACCGCCTCCCGCGTCAAGAGCGGAAGGTTTCAGTGCTCTACCGTGAGCCGAAATTGTTGAAAGTTCATCCAGCAGCCACACCAACGCGACCGCAGTCGGTTTCAGTGCTCTACCGTGAGCCGAAATTGTTGAAAGGCGATTGCAGACGCTGGCGCTAGCGGGCTACGTCGGTTTCAGTGCTCTACCGTGAGCCGAAATTGTTGAAAGTGTTCGAGATACTCTTTCTTTGTACGCTTAAAACGGTTTCAGTGCTCTACCGTGAGCCGAAATTGTTGAAATCTCTTTTGAGATACTATTCCCACTATTAAACAAAGTGTTTCAGTGCTCTACCGTGAGCCGAAATTGTTGAAAACCGTTCCAACGTTTGCTGCTATTCTATTCACAGAGTTTCAGTGCTCTACCGTGAGCCGAAATTGTTGAAAGCGGTGCAGGCCGGGGTGGAATCCGCGCTCCGCCTCGGTTTCAGTGCTCTACCGTGAGCCGAAATTGTTGAAATTCGTTGTTATCTTCGCCGCTTTCGGCAGTAATTTTGGTTTCAGTGCTCTACCGTGAGCCGAAATTGTTGAAAGGCCTGCTCACGCGAACGGGCCGCGTCGGGCATCTGACGGTTTCAGTGCTCTACCGTGAGCCGAAATTGTTGAAAGCCAAACAAACGGGCTATCTTCGCGAAAATCAATGGAGTTTCAGTGCTCTACCGTGAGCCGAAATTGTTGAAAGTCTGGGCTATCCAATCCGCGCTGAGTGAAGAGGATGGTTTCAGTGCTCTACCGTGAGCCGAAATTGTTGAAAGCACGGCATTTAGGACTGTTTGGATCCGCGGGCGCTAGTTTCAGTGCTCTACCGTGAGCCGAAATTGTTGAAAATAGGATTGCGCCGCCTCGTCGAGCGAACCGAACTCGGTTTCAGTGCTCTACCGTGAGCCGAAATTGTTGAAAGGCGACCGCAATCGTCCTCAACGTTCTCGCCGACTACGGTTTCAGTGCTCTACCGTGAGCCGAAATTGTTGAAAGACGAGCAGCTCGATCACGATGATCGACAAGCGCTAATGTTTCAGTGCTCTACCGTGAGCCGAAATTGTTGAAAGCTGGGATGGCCGGGCGGCACTCGGTATCAACGTCGTTTCAGTGCTCTACCGTGAGCCGAAATTGTTGAAAGCGTCAGCGTATACACAACAATCGTCGCGTCGGCGCTGGTTTCAGTGCTCTACCGTGAGCCGAAATTGTTGAAATGAAATACGCGCTGGAACGCTGGAAGAGAACTTACTGGAGTTTCAGTGCTCTACCGTGAGCCGAAATTGTTGAAAGGCTTCCTCCCGAAACTCAACCACCAACTCGCGCCCACGTTTCAGTGCTCTACCGTGAGCCGAAATTGTTGAAAGTGGGCTGTACATCAACGGCACGCTCGCGGATCCGCGCCAGTTTCAGTGCTCTACCGTGAGCCGAAATTGTTGAAAGGTGACACCCTGACTGTCGAGCGTGAATTGCGGCAGGAAGTTTCAGTGCTCTACCGTGAGCCGAAATTGTTGAAACCGTTGCGCGCGCGATGGTTGCGCGCGAGACAGTTCGCGGTTTCAGTGCTCTACCGTGAGCCGAAATTGTTGAAACCTACCGAGCTTAAGCATCTCCTTGATCAGCGCGAGTTTCAGTGCTCTACCGTGAGCCGAAATTGTTGAAAGCAGCAGAACGTCGAATCTCCGACCTCCGACGGAGGATGTTTCAGTGCTCTACCGTGAGCCGAAATTGTTGAAAGCGTTGCAGCTGATGGCCGATCGGGAGGTGGAATACGTTTCAGTGCTCTACCGTGAGCCGAAATTGTTGAAATGATCATGACCGTTCCCCCACCCGGCGGCCAGGATGGTTTCAGTGCTCTACCGTGAGCCGAAATTGTTGAAAGTGGAGGAATGATATGCTGCGATGGGATATCGGTAGTTTCAGTGCTCTACCGTGAGCCGAAATTGTTGAAAGTCTGTCCGGACACGCTTCCGGACAGCGAACCCTTCGGTTTCAGTGCTCTACCGTGAGCCGAAATTGTTGAAATCGTGCGGTGATGGTCTTTCAATCGAGTCTTGCCAGTTTCAGTGCTCTACCGTGAGCCGAAATTGTTGAAAGTGCACGTTCACGCAGACGATGCGTGCATTTTTCGTTTTGGTTTCAGTGCTCTACCGTGAGCCGAAATTGTTGAAACCTACCGAGCTTAAGCATCTCCTTGATCAGCGCGAGTTTCAGTGCTCTACCGTGAGCCGAAATTGTTGAAACGCCGACAAATACGCCTATTCCGTGGCCAACCTTCAGTTTCAGTGCTCTACCGTGAGCCGAAATTGTTGAAATTGCATGTGTATGGGCGGCGTGGTTGGGATTACGGAGGTTTCAGTGCTCTACCGTGAGCCGAAATTGTTGAAAGAACGCTGCTCACTGCGCTGCGACTGAAGCTCGTTGAGTTTCAGTGCTCTACCGTGAGCCGAAATTGTTGAAAGAATTGATCCCAAGTTGTCGCCGGTTCCGCTGTTCCGCGTTTCAGTGCTCTACCGTGAGCCGAAATTGTTGAAAGGTCGGGACGGTCGTAGCAGTGCGGGAGACGGGGTTAAGTTTCAGTGCTCTACCGTGAGCCGAAATTGTTGAAAGTTATCAACCACTGACGGTAGTATTATTGGTAATATTGCGTTTCAGTGCTCTACCGTGAGCCGAAATTGTTGAAAGGCACAGCAGAAGAGGTGTCTGATGGTATGTTGGTGATGTTTCAGTGCTCTACCGTGAGCCGAAATTGTTGAAAGCATCACGTATTTCTTTATCTTTTTTGACGTAACGAGTTTCAGTGCTCTACCGTGAGCCGAAATTGTTGAAAGCAACTACGATCTCTACATCAAACGCGCTTCTCAGCGCGTTTCAGTGCTCTACCGTGAGCCGAAATTGTTGAAAGAGTATAGAAACAGTAAGTAAGTAAGCAACATCAAGAA
>NZ_JPIM01000183.1 GCF_000735195.1 Chloroflexus sp. MS-G | reverse complement strand
AGGAAGGGAATAAGGGGGAAGGTAAGGGAGACACCAGCGAATCTGCTATCAAGAAAGTGCGCAAAGGTGCGCACGGTTCTCTTCCTGCCCCGACGTGTCTTGATGACCACCGTCGTCTCTGACAAGCGTGACTTTCCCGGCTGCGGCGGGGACCGTCCCCGCCGCAGCGCCGCCATTACTGGTCGGACTCGCCACGGGTAGGGCAGTTTCGGTTGCCAGCCGTTTCAGGTTCCGCGCCGCATTGAGGTCACGGTCATGGTGCGCGCCACATTGCGCACACACCCATGTTCGATCGCTCAACGTCAGCGCCTCGTTCTTCCAGCCACAAATGGAGCACAGTCGGCTACTTGGATACCAGCGATCAGCAATAACCAACCGCGTTCCGTAGCGTTTCGCCTTGTATTCCAACTGCGAGCGCAACATCCCAAAGCCCACGTCAGAGATGGCGCGGGCGAGTCTCTCGTTTGCAAGCATCCCTTTGACGTTTACATCCTCGATCACTACCGCTTGGTTTTCGCGGCAGAGTCGGGTCGTGAGCTTATGAGTAACGTCCGCTCGGAGATTGGCAAGGCGGGCATGCAGCCTTGCCAATGTCGCAGCGGACTTCTGCCGGTTGTTCGAGACCGGCAGGCGCGTTCCTTTGGGCAGGCGGGCATGGCGTCCAAACCCCGCCATCTCTTTGGCGGCTTGCAGCTTGCGGCTGAGACGCCGACCGCGAATCTTGAGGCGACGCAGCGCTGCGTTGAGCGGCTTTGGCGCTTCGATGGCTTCGCCGTTCGAGATCGTTGCGGCAGCCTTAACGCCCAAGTCGATGCCGTTGACATCGTGCGCCGTGCGACGCCGATAGAATTGTGCATCAGGCACTTCGACCTGTATTGCCACAAACCAACGATCCGCCGTGCGCGAGACCGTCGCGCCCAGTATCTTTCCTTTGAAGCGCAGTTCCTCGGTCATAGCGACTTCGCCGATCTTGGGTAGGCGGATCGTCTTGCCGTCCAGACGGAACTTGTCGTTGGCAACATAAAAGCTGTCGCGGCAGCGCCCCTTTTTCTTGAAGCGCGGTGCGTGCGCCTCTTTGCCAGCCTTGAGGTCGGCGAAGAATCTTTCCCAGGCTTTGGCGAGATGGGCAAACGGCTGGGCGTGTGCGTCCCGGTGAATGTCTTGCAACCAAGGCCGGCCGTTTTCGTCGAGCCACTGTGGGTCGGTGTATTTGATGGCGTTGAACTGCTTTTTGAGCGCCATGGCGTTTGGCCTGCCGCCTGCTGCGTATTGTTTGTTCCATTCATTGAGCGCCCAGTTCCAGACGCGCCGGGCCGTGCCGCAGGCACGCTTGAAGTAGTCGATTTGCTCAGGAGTCGGACAAAGGGCGATCTTGTGGGTTAGTTGCATCGTTTGGCCTTCTTGGCATTACTCATGACTCGCATCCTGTTTTAGCGCTTCGTTCAACTTCTTTCGATCGTTCCTCACACCGTATCGCCGAGACGAACAACCGTGCACGATGGTCATCACGTCTTGCACCATTTCCGGTTCGGGAGACAGCCGTTCCTGGGTGAGCACCAGCACTGCGCAACCATGGGTTTTGGCGTCATGTTCGAACCACTCAACGCCGAACCGGGTGAGGCGGTCCCGGTGCGCGAGGATCAGCATCGTGACGTCCCGTCGCCCGATCTCGTCCATACGGGCCAGCAACCGCTTGCGCTTGAAGTTCAACCCGCCGCCCACTTCCTCGATACCCTCGACCCCCGCCAATCCCTTCGCCACCACGACCTCTTCCAGCACGTTGCGCTGATTCGCCAGGTCCGGCTTCTGTGCTGCACGCGATACCCGACAGGAGGCGACCAGCGTGGTTGGCGCATGGTTCGCCTGCCGCAAACCGATGAACGCACGGATTTGCGTCTCAGGGGAGAGACGGCGGTTGCTGTCCGTTCGGGCCACCGGAATCAGCCTTCCTTCGCGTTCCCAACGCTGCAACGTCTTGACCGAGACACCAAGGAGTGTTGCGGCTTTCCCTGTGCGCATGGTGTTTTCCATGAGCACCGTTGTACACTATCGCGTACTAGAAGTCAAGCTAGAGTCCGGCTCCTCGCCTACTCCTCCGGCGGTAGTGAGGTGGTGATGTCGTACACTAGCACCTGGACATCAAGCCCTTCGTTCATCATAAGCGACAGCGTAAATTCATTCGTTGCATTCTTAATCGCTGGTTCGTCGGCGGCAGGTGCATACGCCCTGATACTGGCTTCTTCCGCAGAAACCCTCGTCACGCGCGTAACAGCGCTTGGACTAACCTCAGCGATGCGACGTTTGATCTCAGCAATTGCTTCATCGAGTGTCATTGCTCATCACCTCGTTAAATTACATTGAATTCGGATACGATAGAACCACTGCGAAAACGATTGATCCGCAGTTCATCAATATTGATCGTGTGTGCTTTGCCATCGATTATCTCTTCGGCGATCAGCAGACCGGTGGCCGGTGCGTGCATGATCCCATGACCGCTAAAACCACTGGCATCAATATAGCCTTCCAAGTCGGGATGACGACCAAGGATTGGATTGTGATCCGGCGTGATCTCGTACAGGCCGGCCCAACACTGTTGCTCGGCCAGCCCTGCCGTCTCAAGGATTGGAAAACGGTAGATGCCAGCCTCGATTACAGCCTCTAACCATTCCCAATCTACGTTCGTATTCGTGCTGCTCGGTTCATTGGGATTCGAGCGACCCATCAAGATGCTCTGCCCTTCGCGCCGCATATAAAAACCGCTCCCGACATCAACTGTCAGCGGGATAGGACCACTGATTGCTGGGAATGGTGTCGTCATGTAAACATTACGTCGATATGGTTTAACCGGTAGATCGAGACCGGCCAGAGCAGCCACTTCACCAGCCCATGGCCCGGCACAGTTCACCACGAATTCACACCCGATTATACCGACCGGTGTCTCAACAGCCGTTACCCGCCCACCAACAATCTGAAACCCGATGACTGGCGTCCCACGGTACAGTCGCACACCGTGACGTTGCGCGGCGCGTAGATAGCCTAGCGCAATACCGTAAGGGTCACAGTAACCGTCATCAGGGCCGAACGTTGCCCCAATCAGGTCATCGGTACGCATCTGCGGAATAAAGCGTGCTGCCTCAGCAGGAGTCAGCACCTCAACCCGCACACCCAACTCTCGTTGCATCGCTACATTACGCAGATATTGCGCCCACGTTGCTTCATCGTTAATCAGGAACAAGTAGCCAACCTGCCGCAACTCAGCGTGACCACCAACCTCTTCAGTGAAGTGGCGTAAGCGCTCGATACTGTAGCGCGACAAGAGTACATTCGTGCGCGACGAGAATTGGTGGCGTACACCTGCTGCCGAGCGGGCCGTACTGCCGCTGATTTCCGTTTCTTCGCGTTCTAAGATGACTACATCACGCAGTCCACGCTCGGCCAGATGAAATGCGACGCTAGCTCCGATTACGCCTGCGCCAATAATCACGACCTGCGCCCGCTTAACTATCATGCTGCCCTCACTTTAATCATCTACAATCTTTTATGCTTTCCCACGTTTTTCGCGTCGTCGTGTCGGTGTCGATGGCAACGGTCGTTGCGGTTCTTCACCCGGAGCAAGTTCCTCTGGTGGCAACTGCGGTTCTTCACCCGGCGCTAATTCTTCCGGCACCGATGGTGGCGCTGGTGGCTCGGGCTGGTGTCGTTCTTCACGCCACGCCAATCGTTCGCGGGCAATGGCCTCGAATCCCCGCCCACTTGGTTCGTAGTAAATACGCCCGATCAGATTAGGCGGTAAATGCGCTTGATCAGAACGCCCTTCAGGCAGGTCATGGGCGTACTCGTAGCCCTTTCCATAACCAAGCCGCTTCATCAGTTGGGTCGGTGCGTTGCGCAGATGGAGTGGCACCGGTTCATTGCGCGTCTCCGCCACGTCACGCTGGACGGCGCCATAAGCCCGATAGAGGGCATTGCTCTTGGGTGCCAGACAGAGGTAGACAACCGCTTGCGCCAGCGCCAGTTCTCCTTCGGGCTGACCGAGAAAGTGTACCGCCTGCTGTGCGGCAATGATTTGCGGGAGAGCATGGGGATCGGCCAGACCAACATCCTCGACCGCGATCCGCACCAGACGGCGTGCAATATACAGTGGATCCTCGCCGCCATCGAGCATTCGGGCCAGCCAGTAGAGTGCGCCGTCGGGATCGCTGTCGCGTACACTCTTATGCAATGCTGAAATCGCATCGTAATGCAATTCACCGCGCTTATCGTAGCGGGTGGCGCGACTTTGCAACGCATCGCGAATGTCGTCAACCGTAATCAGACGTGTATCGCCAATTGCCGGTGGTTTTGAGCGTGCCGCCGCTTCAAGCGCATTCAAGGCCGTGCGTGCGTCGCCGTTTGACATATTGATCAGGTAGTCACGGGCGTCACGCGCTAGCATAATCTTCATATTCCCCAGACCGCGCTCGCGATCACTCAGGGCACGGTCGATCAGCGTACCGATCTCCTCGTCGGTCAGTGCTTCCAGCTTGAAAACTCTGGCCCGTGAGAGCAGTGCCGAATTGACCTCGAATGATGGATTCTCGGTAGTAGCACCGATGAGAATGATCGTTCCATCTTCGACGTAGGGTAAAATTGCGTCCTGCTGACTCTTGTTAAAGCGATGAATCTCATCGATGAAGACAATGGTGCGCTGTTGAAACATCCCCAACCGGTCTTGCGCTTCTTGCACCACCCGACGGAGATCGTTTACACCCGCACTTACGGCACTGAGCGGTTCAAAATGAGCTTTCGTACTGACGGCAATGATTTGCGCTAGCGTTGTCTTACCGCTTCCCGGTGGCCCCCACAGGATCAGCGAGAAGAGCTGATCATTCGCAATGGCCCGCCGAAGCAGCTTACCTTCGCCGACAATATGTGTTTGTCCGACGAACTCATCGAGCGTGCGTGGTCGCATACGGGCAGCCAGCGGCGCCTGCTGTTGCAATGCCTGTTGGCGTTGCGCGTCAAACAGAGTTGTTCCTCGTTGTTTGGGTGACATAGACAACGCTTCGCTCCAATACCGGTTGTACTATCCTTGATTGTAGCACATCCCGCAGTAGGCTTTTCGCTATGTGCGCGATGATGTTCATACTGATCTCTACTCACCACATGGGTTATGCCAGGGGGGATCAAAGGACTATTGCTAACCGTAACTCGCTCTTGTATGCTAAAAGTGTGCTGAGACGGCTTCATCCGTCGGCGAGGGATCAACAGTTATGAACCTCAGTTGAAAGCTGTACATCACCTCCGTTGTTCCCCGCTTGTTCCTCTTCCGCTGTCCTCTAACCCTCGGCGACGGGTTGCCGAACACACCGGTAGCCAGCGATGGCTACCGGTGTTATTATTGTGCAGCAGTGCGTTGGCTATCGGTTGGCTCATCATCATACCAACCCCCTTAAGCCCCCCGCTTGCACCCGCTCTAAGCCCCTCGCTTGCGGGGGGGTGCAACGAGAAGCTACGCGCTTCTGCGCGCACGGCAAACGGTTTAAGCACCCGTTTATCACTCACACTTCTCATTTTGTTTATCTCCATCTCATTGCGGAGTAGGGTAAGAACGTTGAAAAACTTCTGGTATAAACG
>NZ_JPIM01000182.1 GCF_000735195.1 Chloroflexus sp. MS-G | reverse complement strand
TTTGCTTGATGTCAAGCCCGACCTGGTTGATGCGCCGCAGGCCTATCCGTTACCACCGATCAAAGGACGAGTGGTCTTTGACCGGGTATGGGCAGAATATAAGCCGGGTGAGCCGGTCCTGCGTGATGTGAGTTTCGTTGCTGAACCAGGTCAGACTATTGCCATCGTTGGGCCTACCGGTGCCGGTAAAACAACGCTGGTCAATCTGATCCCACGGTTCTACGACGTAAGCGCCGGAGCGGTGACGATTGATGGTCACGATGTGCGTAACGTAACGAGTGCCAGCCTGCGTTCCCAGATCGGTATTGTGCTGCAAGACACCTTCTTGTTCGCCGATACGGTGATGAACAATATCCGCTATGGCCGACTCACAGCGACCGATGATGAAGTCATCGCAGCAGCCCAACTGGTTGGCGCCCACGAGTTTATCGAGCGTCTACCCGAGGGGTACCAAACCGTGCTTGGCGAACGGGGCACCGGTCTCAGTCAAGGACAGCGCCAGTTGATCGCAATTGCCCGTGCTGCGCTGGCCAACCCTCGTATTCTGATCCTCGATGAAGCTACCAGCAGTGTTGACACCCGAACGGAACGGATCATTCAGCGGGCCTTTGACCAGTTACTGGCAGGACGAACGAGTTTTGTGATCGCCCACCGGCTGAGTACCATTCGTAATGCCGATCTGGTGCTGATGGTGAAAAATGGCCAAATTGTCGAACGCGGTACTCATCACGAACTGCTGGCCCAGCGTGGCGCATACTATGAGCTGTATCAACAGCAATTCGCCAGCGGTGTAGAGACGGTCTCATGAAGCCGGTCTTGAGGCACATGTGACCGTCACATCGCGAATCAGCGGGAAATGATTGGCAGATAGCGATCATACGCTATTGGGAGACCGGTTATCAGTGGAAAGGCAATACCACCAGATGGTGCTGTAGTAACGCCACCAATACCGACCGGAAGATCGCTTGCCAGCCAGGAACGGATAAATCCGCTCCAGGGATCGGTTTGCCCACGGTACAACAGCGAATCAACCAGCACCGGCTGCGTACCGAACAGTGAGCGATGAGGGAAAAACTCGGCGAGACCCGCGCCGGGCGGGAGCGAGGGGATACCAACCTCTCCGGCGGCGTTGCGTCGGGTTGCCAACACGAGCGGCGTACTCCCTCCCAGCGCATTGGAAAGATTGATGGTCGCGGTACGTACTGCGGCTAGATTACTATTCTGGAGTGCCGGTGCATTGGCCAGCGCCGCTGTGAAATCACCCAGATCGACAAAGGCATCTTCGGGCACCGACCAGCGTTGACCGGTAGGATCGGGGATAGCATCGGCCAGGCCATTCCCAGAACTATCGTACACCGTACTCCTGGATCGCACTTCCAGTAACGATAACTGAATGACGGCTGCGCGCTCATTCCAAATTTGCTGCAATGCAGTAGCGAGATCATCACGCGCTGACCGCACCTCATCGGCGCGATCCAGATCAAGTGCCGTCAAAGCGTATTCGCGCAACACACCATCTGAGCGCACAGCGTTACTATAGATCGTAGGAAGATCAACGGCAACTGCACGAGGATTGTCGCCATCACTTGCCGTTAATCGGCTAAGCACGCGGTGAATCCAGGCTGTGCGCCAGATATTGCCGGGCGGAGCAACCAGATAATCGGCTGACGGCGCCAGCGCCAGCGCCGTGTTTAGGTTCGCCATCAACGGTGCCTGGAAGAGCACCAGATCGATCCGCTTTTCGGCGGCTATTGTTGCCTCGCGCAGCGCAACACCGAGATCGGTAATAGCCATTGCTGGCGTAGCGGCGACCGACTCATCACTGCCAAAACCAAAAGCTGGATGAGCTGGACCAACCAGGATCAGCATAGTACGCGCAGCCGGAAATTCGCTTAAACCAAACCGCACAAATTCACGGAGGGTAGCCGGTTCGGCACTGTTCGGTTCAAACTGGCGCCGACAATCGACTGAGCTACCCCGGAATGCACAAATTTGACCTCCGGTGATCCCATAAGCATCGTAGAAGGTCACAATTGAAAAATCGGGATAGGCAGCCGCCAGTGTACGCAAGCGTTCTAACTCGAAATCAGGCCGGGCCACGACGCTGGTACGTAACGGATCGCCAAGCGCGTTATCGGCAGCAACATAGATCAGGATTGTCCAACGCACCGGATCGGCGCCAGCAGGCAACCCTTCATTGTCAATCACCTGCACCGGTAGCGAAGCCGGCGCCGAAAGAAACGTGATTGTGCGCTCAGCAAAGCTGTAGCCATACGCCGGCAGGGTTTCTGTCCCCCGCCGATCCAGAACCTTAACATACCAGCGGTAAGGATGACCATAGCGCAGGGGCATGGTATCTACAATGGAAGGAACGAGATCGACGTATGGCTCAGCAGCAGTTAAAGGCGGACTACACCACTGGGATGGCAAGCCGGTTTCAGGGATGAACAGGGTTGGGTCGTAGAGACATATCTGATACTCTTCACCATCAATTGATCGCGGCTCAAACAGGAAGCGCACCGGCGAATCATCGTTCAAGACTAGCCGGGCATTGGGTTGCGGATCAAGCAGGCGAGGTGAACTGAGTTCCAAGTCGAGATCGGTTCTCTCATCACCAGCCGCTAACTCAGTAACGACCGGCCCTGCCAACACGCTCAACCGTTGTCCATCACGACGGTTGGTCAGTGGTTGATTGACAAACCAGACCTGGTATGCTGCACCAGCAGACAGAGGTGGCACGCTGAACTGATAACGAAACCCGTCATCGGTAGCTACTACCTGAGCTGTTGCAACGACACTCCGACTAGTTGTATCGGAGCGCACGAGCAAAATCTGAACATCGCGCAAATCGGGCGACTCACGATTGCTTTGGGTAACGCGACCACTAAGGGTAGCAAGGTTTCGCGAACAAAGCTGCACTTCAATGTCATCGAACGAGATCGCCAGCCCTGTACCATCATTAACACCCCGCATCGTTACGATTAACTGTGCAGCCCCCTGCTCAACGAGGGGTGTAATATCGGTCGCCGCCCAGGAGAAACTCCGCCAATTGCCATCGGCTTTTCCGGTCAGTGGAATATCTACTGCAAAGACACGCCCTGCCGGTGTCGGATCATCAGGCACATTGAGGGCAATCGTCACCGTATCGTTCGGGCCGAGAGCACCTGGTACAATTCGGTAGCGGATCGTACCAATGATCTGTTCAGCCGCCGAGGGAACGGTAAACCGTTGCCTAAACGCATCAACATCTGTACTACCATCGCCATCACCATCGTCATCTTCGATCAGATAAATCGCCTGCGGTGCAGAAAACA
This sequence comes from Chloroflexus sp. MS-G, assembly GCF_000735195.1. Lineage (GTDB taxonomy): Bacteria > Chloroflexota > Chloroflexia > Chloroflexales > Chloroflexaceae > Chloroflexus. The sequence goes on along the minus strand of NZ_JPIM01000182.1, from coordinate 2,423 downwards.
CACGGGCACTGGCGGTTGTGAAGAGTACTTCGTTTCGTACCGCTTGCCATGGCGACGACGACCGTGGCCGACTGATCGTTGAGTCCTCGATCACATCAGTACAAATCAAATTACTAGGGGTAGGTGGTGGCTCGGTGCTCACGGCTGCAAGCGGTGAAGACCAACCGACCATTACCAGCATCATGCAAGCAAATACACCGATCCAACGTACCCAGAACGCAACCGATCGGCTTGAAGTCTGGTACAATAGAGCGACCATGCGCCACAACTCCACTGGAGGCGATATGACCGAATTACATCATCTCACTGTCACCGCCGCACACGCAGCGCTCGCTGCTGGCGACCTCACGGCGGTAGCACTTACTGAAGCCTGTCTTGCGCGGATCAACGCTACCGAACCTCTGATTCGTGCATTTCTGCATCTCACACCAGAGACTGCTCTGGATGCGGCACGAGCCGCCGATGAACGACGTCGTCAAGGTCGATCACTCGGCCCGCTTGACGGCATCCCGATTGCAATCAAGGATGTTATTTGCACCAATGGTATCCCAACCACTGCTGGTTCACGCATTCTGGCGGGGTTTCGCCCACCTTATAATGCCACTGTTATCGAACGACTCCTGGCTGCCGGTGCCGTGTTGATCGGGAAACTCAACTGCGACGAGTTCGCGATGGGTTCAAGCACCGAAAACAGTGCTTACCAGATCACGACCAATCCGTGGGATCGGACGCGGGTTCCTGGCGGTAGTAGCGGCGGTAGTGCAGCAGCCGTCGCTGCCGGACAGGTACCGGCCACCTTGGGAACCGACACTGGCGGCTCGATCCGCCAACCGGCCGCACTCTGCGGCATCAGTGGTCTCAAGCCAACGTATGGCCGGGTCAGCCGCTACGGTCTGATCGCTTACGGCTCATCACTCGACCAGATCGGGCCAATGGCCTGGACGGTCGCCGATCTAGCGTTGCTAATGAATGTGATTGCCGGGCACGATCCGCGTGATGGTACCAGTGCGCCCATCGCTCCCCCCGATTACACGACGGCCCTTACCGGTGATATTCGCGGGTTGCGTATCGGTATTCCCCGTGAGTACTTCGTTGAAGGAATGGAACCGGGTGTCGAAGCTGCGACCCGCACGGCCATTGAGGTGCTGCGCGAGCTAGGTGCCACGCTGGTAGAGGTCTCGCTCCCGCACACCAGATATGCCTTACCTACATACTACATCATCGCACCCGCTGAAGCTAGTGCGAATCTGGCCCGATTTGACGGAGTGCGCTATGGCTTCCGTGCTGAGGGTGAAACGATGTGGGAACAGATCGAGCAGACACGGGGCCAGGGTTTCGGCCCGGAAGTACGACGACGTATTATGCTCGGTACGTATGCGCTTTCAGCCGGCTACTATGACGCTTACTACCGTCGCGCCCAGCAGGTACGCACACTCATCAAACGTGACTTCGAGCACGTGTTCGCGGAAGTTGATGTCCTGGCAACCCCCACCTCACCGACGGTCGCTTTCCCTATCGGTCAAAAGATCAACGATCCGCTAGCGATGTATCTGAGCGATGTCTGTACGCTGCCGATCAATCTGGCCGGTGTGCCGGCACTGGTAGTACCTTGCGGGTTCAGTGAAGGACTACCGGTAGGTCTTCAATTGATCGGGCGACCTTTTGATGAGGCAACCCTGCTGCGCGTTGGTGATGCCTATCAGCGTGCGACTGAATGGCACACCTATCGCCCTGATCTGCCTGCATAGACACAGCGATAGCGGGTAGGAGCGAGAAGTTGCGGGATCAGTGGTAGCAACGAATCCCCAACTCAATGTTCGCCCTACCCGACCAAAGTGATAACATTGGAGCGAGCGCAGCAGCAACGGGTTCCCAACCCACTTATAGCGATACCCTCTCACGGAACACCTGTTGGTCAGCGTACAGGAGGGATATTTCCCCCTCTTTTCAACCACGCTTGGGGGAAATAATGTGCTGATGCGCCACACCATGCGTTGTCAGGCGCCGAACCTGCGGACTAGCGGTCTGCACTCCCAGGGAAATAGGGAATGTCGGAATCTGTTGTGAGGCATGGTACAATAAGGTATCTCCGTGCTGATACTGATGAGATACGCAATGAGTCAACCTGAACCGAATCAAGTCCCACCAACTGTTACTCAATCACTTAAACCGCCAGGCTCACAACCACGAAGTTGCCTTCGCCAGATCACCGGATTCATCGGCTGGTTATTCACGCTGATCATTGCGGTCGCATTGACTCTGACCGTTGCAGGTGGCTTCCTCTACTGGGTGGGTGTTGATCTGACAACGCCACAGCAGATTCGCCAGGCCAGCACCGGTATGCAGACGTTGCAAATGGTAGCGACCGATCAGGCGGTCAAGATTCATCAATTGCAGACAACGCAGGCCCAACTTGTTGGCGA
>NZ_JPIM01000181.1 GCF_000735195.1 Chloroflexus sp. MS-G | reverse complement strand
AACTGATATATGCCTGGTAAATTGCATCATGGATTGCACTACACTGCTGGCGAATCTGGCTGAGAAACAGGAGTAGATCCTGGCTGATAATCTCATCAACCTGACCGTAATCGAGTTGAGCGCGAAGTCTTCCGGCCAGGCGCTCGGCACGTGCCGCATGGCGAGTGCCTGCAAACTGGCCAATTTGATCGAGACTTGTCTGCACCTGATCGGCAGCGAATCTGATTGAACGCGGACTTTCGGCATTAAGCAGAAGAAATTCGGCCACTCGCGCTGGCTGTACATCAGCAGTATAAACCTTGCAGTAGGCTTCGAACGCCGTACAGCATTTGAGAAGTGCGACCCAGTCGATGGCATCGATGACACCTTCATTGCATGTGAGGTAGGGTCGAAAGAAGACTTCGAGCAGAAGCGTGGTTGCCCAGATTCGTTCAAGGTAACGTCCCACCTGAATAAAGTGCCACCCTTCTCCGTGGTTCATCGTCGCATCGGTTATGCCCTGGATCAGGTGTAGTCGTTCTTTGATCATTTGATAAAACTCAACCGGCTCATCTTGCCAGATCTGCTCGATACTGGTCGAACGTACATTCAGATAAAGCTGATTGATATGCTCCCACATTTCCGAACTGATCTGTTCGCGTACCTGTCGGGCATTCTCGCGTGCTAATGTCATACAGGCAATGATCGAAGCCGGGTTGGTAGCATCGGTGGTAAGCAAACGAGTAATGATTTGCGGATCGTTTAAACTGTCGCCTGGCGGCTCGACATGCAAGGCAGCCAGCAGACGTCGCCAGCGTGGTGCGATGGCTTGAGGTGTCTGATCGAGAATTTGCGTTAGCCCTACCCCAATGACACGGGCAGTATGCTCGGTTCGTTCGAGGTAGCGACTCATCCAGAAGAGGCTGTCGGCAACCCTTGAAAGCATAGGTAGCACCTGTTAATATCTTTTTGCCCGACGTGGAAGAATCGGCGCTCGTTAGCTCATAGTGATGCGATTGTCACGTCAATATAAAACCCAGGTATCTTTACTCCCACCGCCTTGTGATGAATTGACGACCAGGGAACCACGTCGTAGAGCAACTCGGGTTAACCCACCTGGTACAATCGTTGTTCGCTCACCATCAAATAACACAAATGGCCGCAAATCAACGTGACGTGGTTCAATCACACCATTGACAAAACATGGTGCTCGTGAGAGTTGCAATGTCGGTTGCGCGATGTAGTTCCGGGGATTGGCACGAATCCGTTCGGCAAACTGTGCCTGTTCCTCACGAGTGCTGTGTGGCCCTATCAACATATCGTAACCACCCGACTCACCAACTGCCTTGACGACCAGTTCGTCAAGGTGTTCGAGCACATACGCTCGTTCATCAGGCCGATCACACAAGTAGGTTGGTACGTTCGGCAAGATCGGATCTTCGCCGAGATAGTAGCGAATAATAGCCGGCACGTAGGAATAGATAGCTTTATCATCAGCAACTCCGGTACCAATTGCATTTGCCAATACCACATTGCCGGCTCGATAGGCATTGAAGAGACCAGGTACCCCAAGAACCGAATCGGGGCGAAAGGTCATTGGATCGAGAAAGTCGTCATCGATCCGCCGATAGATAACATCTACTCGTTGGAGTCCCTTTGTCGTGCGCATGTAAATGATGTTATTATGCGCCAGCAAATCACGTCCTTCCACTAATTCAATGCCCATCTGCCGGGCGAGAAACGTATGCTCAAAGTACGCCGAATTGAACACTCCTGGTGTCAACAACACTATCGTCGGTTCAGGACGATGAGCGGGTGCTAGAGCACGCAACGTGGCAAGCAATACCTGGCCGTAGTGATCTATTGGCCGGACACCATACGCACTGAACAAGAGCGGAAGCGCTCGCTTCATTACGGTACGATTAGTCAGCATGTAGCTGACTCCACTTGGCACGCGCAGATTATCTTCGAGAACTACAAACTGACCATCGGGTAGCCGTACCAAATCGGTGCCAACAATTGCTGTATAAGCGCCACGTGGCACCGTCAAGCCGCGCATTTCTCGTCGATAATGGCGACAACTATACACCAGATGGCGGGGGATGATCCCATCACGCAAAATATATTCGTTATGGTACAAATCACGCAGAAATTCATTTAACGCGACGATACGCTGATGGAGACCACTTTCTATCTGTTGCCACTCAGTGGTGGTGAGAATCCTGGGCAGCAGATCGTATGGAAAGATCCGCTCAACACCTGCTTCATTGCTGTAAACTGTAAAGGTGATCCCTTGATTGAGAAAGGTCAGATCGGCGTACCGTTGCCGTTGTTGTAATTCATCTGGGCTGAGGCTGCACAGACGACGAGCCAGCTCAATGTATGCCGGTCGGATACTACCATCCGGGGCAAACATCTCGTCATAGGCGTTGGTGAGCGTATAGTTTTCAAACGGAGGTTGACCAATAACCGGATCCGTGGCTTCAGGCATAGTCGTCGCATCCACAATCATAACCTAACTGATGAGCGTTTACGCCCGGCGAGCCGTGGGCGACGTTGCCCGGTCGTCTTCTCTTGCCAGCGTGCATATTATGATAATGGTAACGCTTACCTCGATCTTCGTCAAACAGGTCTAAGTCATAACAATCTACTCTCGGTCACTTCACACGACCGAAATACCTTCTTTCAGTGAAAAGGGTTGTTCGCCAACAGTTAAAATAATAAACAATCGAACCGAGGGAATAACGTTGCTCCCTCGGTCGCCTATCGACAGCTCTGTATGTTCAACCAGGACTAATCACCCATTACTTCCTGTAAGGTTGGAGTAATCTGGCGCTTTTGCATATCTTCAGGCCTGACCCGGTGCACATTCCAGACTAACCCCAGCTTCTCCAGACCGCGAATGATGTAGGCCGAGACATCGATCTGCCACCAGTGCAAGCCGTGGAATGCCGAGCGTGGAAAGGCGTGGTGGTTGTTGTGCCAGCCCTCACCAAATGCGAGTAGACCGACGATAAAGTTGTTGCGACTGGCATCGCGTGTGTTGTAATCACGGCGGCCAAAGGTGTGGCAGATCGAATTAACACTCCAGGTAATGTGGTGAGTCAGGAAGATACGAACAAGTCCACCCCAAATCAGACCACTCCAACCGGCAATGAGAGTCGGGATCACGATACCGAGGGCTGCCCAGATGTACCAGGTTTTTGTTACCCAGACAATAGTTGGGTCTTTGGTAAGCCATTTACCGTACATTTCAATGTTGTGCTTGTGCGAGAAGAGCCAGCCGATATGCGAATGCCAGAGACCTTCGAGGGGGCTGTGCGGATCTTCTTCATCATCAGAGTGAGCGTGATGCTGAATATGGGTGGAAGCCCAAGAGGTCGGATCGCCTTCGAGCGCCATACAACCCATAATTAAAAATAGGGCCTTGAGCGGTCGACTAGTCTCAAAACTCTTGTGGGTAAGCATCCGGTGAAAACCGATGGTAATCCCTAAACCGGATATAACATAGAATACAATCATCAACGTTACATCGAGCCAATCAACGTATCGTTGCCAAAGCATCACCATCGCGTAGATTGTACCCAGGAAGGGAAGCACGACAATCAGCAAGACAACAAATTTTTCGAGCGGCGACTTTTCCAGTTTTGGTTCGGTAGCAGGAACGGTGCGAGCCATAGGTTATCTACTCCTTGAACGAAATGAGTTGTCTGTCACAAGAATAGGGGAAGAGCACCAGAAAGAGAAGTAGCGAACGGCTAAACCTGGGTCACGATCTGGCGTAAGCGGGGATGACTGGAGTAATGGGTCTGGCATGGCGATGAGATAGAGAAGACTGACGGCAGACAGTTTTCACATTGACCAAGACTGCCTTCAGCCGGGTAAGGTATGCTCCTCGTAAGAGAGTATCTGAATATTCCCTCGATACCCGTTGCCGCACGATAGGGACAAGTTGAAAACCCACGGCGTACTCATGCGCTAGCCGATGCCTTCCCGTCGCGCACGTGCATGGAGACGTGGAAGCTCCCTCACCCCCTTGCCCTTTTCCGCTCCCATCTGGAGTGAGGAAGGAGAAGGTGAGTCGTGTACACTGGGGACAGACCTGCTGACCAACTCTTCACCTCTTCGCCACGGAAGACGAGGGAGAGGGTGCGATGGGGGAATCTATTCCCTCCACCAATTTGCAATCTTTTCCAACCTGTGGTATACTCCCAACGTGTTGAGCGGGTTGGCCCCATCGTCTAGCGGCCCAGGACGCCACCCTCTCAAGGTGGAGATCGCGGGTTCGAATCCCGCTGGGGTCACCAGGGCCCGTCGTCTAGCGGTTAGGATGCCACCCTGTCAAGGTGGAGGTCGCGGGTTCGAATCCCGTCGGGCCCGCCAAATGAGGCGGAAGCAAAGACAGCCAGAATGTTCTGGCTGTCTTTGTGTTTACAAGGAGGGCGGGAAGAGTGGGTACGTATGATTGGCAGAGCCAGCGGCCTAACCCATCCACAGCTTCCTACGCCGACGCTCGTCTTCTATAGGGCGTTTCAGCGTTTTCATCTTGACTGGCAGCGTTGAGGAACAGAAAGAGGAAAGCGAAACGAGTGCCGCAGGAGCAGCTTTCTGTTCCAACAGTGCTCTGCGGTCAGGCCGTCCGTTCTCTCACCGATGATGCCCGTTACCGACTTGGTATTGCCGCAGCATGGACGTCCCCTCACCTTCCCCTGGCCCCTTCCTTACCCACGCGGCGAGAGGAAGGGTAAATGCGTTACGCTGTGCAGTTCGGCTGCTCGCAGCCGGTAATTGAACGGGGGAAGTGCTGCATTGCAGCGTTCGGCTGCTCTCACCTGGTGAGTGGAGGGTGTGGAGGAGAGAAGTCCTCCCTCTCCGCTCACCGACGATGCCCGTTCATGCGTTGGGAGGGGCGGATGCTCAGGCAAACAGAGAGGATAGTGTGATCCCGAAACGGGCACACGTTGCCACACAACGCAGGTTCGCAATCTCATCATGCGGGTGTGAATGAAATCTGCTGGCGAACACGACCAAGAGCCGATCCGAATAATCGTATCACGGTACGGCGGATGAAACCTGATCATAGATGTACGGGCGCAGCGGCGCTGCGCCCCAATTGATCTTCTTCTGCGACAGGGTACTTCAGATAGGCTCTTAGTAACCTTCGATAGACATCGTTAATGTTCGTGAAATACATCTATTGCAGCCAACAACTGCACATCACCGATGTTCGCCAGTTCGGCTGCGCTCAAATTACGGACTTCAGACGGGGTTACAATGGGCGCTTCGAGGGGTTGTCCAACGATACGATCCGGCGTAATTCCTTTCCCCCGAATCTGACGGCCAGTTGGGGTACGCCACTCTTGCGTACCAAGCAAGAGTTGAGCGCCGTTCGCAAGGCGGAAGGGCGTTAGAACGGTACCGGTACCGACCGTCGTTTCACCAACCAACACTGCCCGACCAGCATCTTGCAAAGCTCCGGCGAGAATCTCGGCTGCACTGGCCGAACCACTGTTGATCAACACGACCAGCGGCATATCCTGGGCGATCCCGGCAGTCCGAGTCGTGTTGACGCGCTGACTGCCGTCTCGACTCCGTTCGATCAGCACCGGTGTCTCCGCCGGTAAGAACTCACCGGCAACCTTCAGTAAGACGCTGAGTAAACCACCGGGGTTATTCCGCAGGTCAAGGATTAGCCGCTCGGCACCTGCTGCTTTCGCCTCTGCGAGGGCGGTGCGTAAGCCATCAACAGCCTGTTCGTCGAACGACGTGATCCGGATCAATGCAATCT
>NZ_JPIM01000180.1 GCF_000735195.1 Chloroflexus sp. MS-G | reverse complement strand
TCTCCTGACATCCGCCGCGGCCCTGGGGAGCGCGGGCCTTGTAGCGCGGGCCTTTAGCCCGCGTCTCCTGACATCCACCGCGGCCCCAGGTAGCGCGGGCCTGTAGCCCGCGACCTGACATCCGCCGCAGACCTGGGTGGCGCGGGCCTGTAGCCCGCGACCTGACATCCGCCGCGGCCCTGGGGAGCGCGGGCCTGTAGCCCGCGACCTGAGAAAGTGTCTGAACATTCTATGAAGAGTCGTTGGCATAGATGTGGGTCAACCGTCTGACCATCACGGGAATCATGGCGACATCTATGAGTGCTTCGCTCGTATCGGTGCGTGCGTCGTCGTCCTTATGCAAGCGACGATACGTTCCCAGCCAGGCAACGGTCCGTTCCACCACCCAGCGTCTCGGCAACACGTGGAAGTGCGATACCCCAGTGGGACGCTTGCTGCTGTCCAGTGTCCAGAGCCACCAACGTGCTGCGCCCATTCCACCACTTGGCCGGCATCGCCCCCATCGTCCCACATCACCCGCACGCGCGACTGCTTCCCGTGGACGTTACCCACCACCAACCGTGCCTCATCCCGGTCTTGTCTATCGGCGGCATGAACCACCACCGTCACCACCAAACCCACGGTATTCACCAGCAGATGGCGTGTGCGCCCGTGGACGGTTTTGCCAGCATCATCCCCTCGAGTTTCCCGTTTTCCGTCGTTGTGACCGACTGGCGGTCGAGAATCGCAGCACTCGGTTCTGCCGCTCGCCCTGCGGCACCTCGTATGTCCGTGCGAAGAGCATCATGGATGCGCACCCAAGTTCCATCCCGTTGCCAGCACCGAACGGAATGATACACGGTCTGCCAGGGAGGCACGTCATCAGGAAGCATCCGCCAGGCGCACCCACTGCGCAAGATAGAGAAGATAGCGTTCAGAATCTCCCGGTACGCATGGACGCGGTGTTGCCCTCGGGGTGACGTCCGTTCCGGCAAAGCGGGGGTAATCCGTTGCCATTCGGCGTCTGTACAGTCGGTAGGATATGATGTTCGTCTGTTCTGTTTGCTCATACCATTACGTATCCATCAAAACCCTCGACCAGATACATTTCAGACACTCTCTCAGAGATTTAGATCGGCTCTTAAGCGCGAAAAGGGCAGGTTCTAGCTCGCCTTACCCTCCTCTATCCACTCTCTATGATGGAGCGGAATCTGTTCCTTCCACTACCCCGCTTGACTTTTCTTTTTCCTCATCATGCCCGTTAGCGCACGGTAGAGGGCGGTTTTCCAACGCGCCCTCTGTAGGATGCTTCTTCCCAGTGCCCACACGACGCGGGCTGGCAGCCTCGTGACGGAAACATCTGTAAATCCCTGCTTTCCGATGGTTCCTGATTGACAGTTCGGCAAAAAGATTGTAAACTCCAAATAGTTCGATAGTTTTAACTATTTGGAGATTGAAAATGTATCACAAACTCGATCCTCCCTACACTGCCGAACATGTCGCTATGCTGTTCAATCTGGTGCACAGCGAGCTGATGGGCCAGAGTATGGAAACGCTCTTACAGTTCTTGCAGCGTTCCAATCTCTCTATGCCTCGTCTGGTGTCGTTAATGTACATTCAACGTCAAGGTGTGACAACTGTCACTGCGCTGAGCGAACACCTCAATCTGGCGCTGGGTACCACCAGTCAGATGATTGATCAACTAGTGCAAGATGGACTGGTTGAACGACGTGAAGCAGCGCATGATCGCCGTCAAAAACAGATTACCCTGACCCCTGCTGGTGAGGCATTGGTCGCCGAGGCACGTCAGATCAGGTTAGCAGAGGCAAGTCGTCATTTGCGGCAGTTACCACCAGCATTGATCGAACAATTGGGACAGGCGCTCAGTGCCGCCTGTCGGGAATGGAATCTGATAACCACATCTTAAGGGGTTTCTTTATGGCCACAACTACGACTCCCACAACTGTCACCACGACCCGCATTGATTATGCAGCTACGCTTGATCAACGGAGCAAAGTTCTCATCCTGGTTGGCGTATTACTTGGTCTGTTTCTCTCAGCGCTTGATCAAACCATTGTCTCTACGGCGCTACCCCGCATCGTTGCCGATCTGAAAGGTATCGAGTTGATCGGCTGGGTCTCGACCAGTTATCTGCTGGCTTCCACGGCTATGGTGCCGATCTACGGCAAACTGTCAGACATCTACGGGCGTAAATATGTCTTACTGTTTGGGATCACGGTCTTTCTGCTCGGTTCGTTGTTGTGTGGTCTCGCCGGCGATATGACGCAGTTGGTGTTCTTTCGTGGTTTGCAAGGGTTTGGCGCCGCTGCGCTCACTTCGACGGCATTTGCCATTCCTGCCGATCTCTTCGCACCGGCAGAGCGTGCACGATACCTCGGCTTGTTTGGGGCCGTGTTTGGCTTGTCGAGCGTCATCGGGCCATTTATCGGTGGTCTGCTCACCGACAATCTGAGCTGGCACTGGGTCTTTTTCGTCAACTTACCGTTGGGGATAGTTGCCCTTGGCTTTATCGTCGCTAAATTGCCACGTCTGCACAGTGGTCTCAAGCCAGCAATTGACTATGCCGGTGCAGCAACGCTGCTGCTAACGGTCATTCCTTTCTTGCTGGCTCTCACGCTCGACAAGAATGACTATCCATGGACATCGCCGCTCATCTTGGGTCTGTTTGCAATCAGTGTGGTTGGTCTCATCCTCTTTCTGCTGATCGAGCGACGGGCCGAATCACCGATTTTGCCACTCCATCTGTTTCGGATTCGCACGTTTACTCTGACTGCCCTGATTGGGGTAACAGTTGGTGTCACTCTCTTTGCGGCAATCTTCTTCCTCTCGCTCTACCTGGTGAATGTGTTAGGTGTCAGTGCTACGTCTGCCGGTACCACACTGATCCCGCTCACCCTGAGTCTTGTGGTGGGAGCAATGGTCTCATCACAAATTGTGCAGCGCACCGGTCATTACAAGTGGGTCATCGTTGGTGGGATGGCCATTATCGTTGGTGCCCTCTGGTGGTTGACGACCCTTACCCCTGACACGTCGATCTGGATGGTGCGCTTACGGATGATTGTACTGGGTCTAGGGTTGGGGCCATCGATGCCGATCCTCAATCTGGCCATGCAGAATGCGGTTCCGCGTACCGATTTGGGTGCAGCAACCGCTAGTCGCCAGTTCTTCCAGCAAATTGGGCAGGTAGTCGGTTCGGCTGTCTTTGGGGCGATCTTGACCGGTGTTCTCACGACGACTCTGAGTGCGAATCTAGCGCCGATTCAGGCTCAATTACCACCTGAACTGGCAGCTCGCTTTGACAGCAGTGCGTTACGTAATGGTATGAGCGCCGAGAGCGCAGGTGGCGAGCCAGTTGATCCGGCGGTCAAGATTGAGCAGGCAATTGCCGATCAATTTGCTGCCCGCCGCGAGGTGATCTCACGAGCGTTGCGTGATACCGATCCGGCAGCAATCGCGGCTTTGCGGAACGATCCACAATTACCTGCGCAGCAAAAAGCGATGCTTGACATGATTGGCTCACTACCAGCAGCAGCTCGCGAGCAGGCGTTGAGTCAGGTTTTGGCCCGTCTCGACGAAGCCGAGCAGACGGCACGTGCAGAAGGGCGGGCATTAGGGCGACAGATCAGTGTGGCGTTGAAGGATGCCTTTACCACCAGCGTCACCACCATCTACTGGTACGCAATCTGGGTTGCGCTGATTGGCTTCATCCTTGCCTTGTTCATTCCTGAATTGCCTCTCCAGCGTAGTTATGGTCAGGATTTGCCACCGATGATGGAGTAAGGCCGCTCTGTTCGTATACAGGTTTGCGTTCCTCGCAACACAACCCTAATCGCCTCAACACTAGTTGAGGCGATTATCTTTTTCTTATAGTACCGATGCTTGCTATATCAGGTATAATACGAACAAGGAATCGTATCCCTATGTCTACGAGGTGTCATCGTGGCGACTCAGCGCACTCGTCGTGGTCGTGGCCGTAAACGGAGTTCGGCGTTGACAGTTCAACGTCGGCTATGGCTTGTCAGCCGCTTTATCCGTGGCCCAGCAACACCAACTGAGCTGATCGCTGATGCGCGGCGAGCGTTCAGCGAGTCGATTTACCCATCTAACGCTCTGATTGCACTTCGCCACGATTTCCATGCCCTGCGGAATGAGTTCCTCTGTACTATCGAACGTCAATCTGATGGAAGGTATGCCCTGACCGAGTTAGGACGCCTGACACTCTTGAATCTGCCCGATGAGGAGTTAGAGGCGCTGGCTTTCCTCGTATCATTTTTCAGTGAGGGGAGTTGGCCGGAGGCGTTTCACGTGCGTTCATTATTCGAGCGTATCATTGCCCTCTTGCCGCCTGAACAACGCTTGACGCTTCAGCAACGGCAGGTGTGGCAGATTGAGCTTCCTCAGAGTAGCACGACCATTGATCAAAAATTATTGACCCGCTTACGCCGGAATCTCCGACGCCATGCCATCCAGTTTCGCTACCGATCAAACTACAGCGACGAACTCGAATTACACCGGGTGGCGCCGGTGCGTCTGTTTGTGCGTGATGGTCATACTTACCTTGAAGCCTACTGCTACAGCGCACCTCATCAGTCGATCATTGGGCAGTACATCCCTTACCGTGTTGACCGGATCATTCCCGAATCGCTCCACGTTGAGCGGCGGGTATTACCCCCTGAGCTACCACCGCGCCGGACTTGGACGTTACGGTATCGTTTGTCGCCGCAGGTGGCCCGCAATCGTGACATCTCGCTCTGGTTTCCGCAAAGTACGGTGACGTACCACCCTGATGGTAGCGCCGAAATATGTGCTCAGACGAGTGATCTCTGGCAGGCCGAACAGATACTGCTACGTTACCGCGAGCATTGTCAGGTGCTTGAGCCGGCAGAGTTGATCGAGCAGATACGCAGGACGATTGCCCGGATGCGGGAACTCTATCTATAGCCGACTGAGGCGTACTGCCAGAGCATGATGGTATCTCTTCCGTTGTCCTTCCCAGCCACAATGTGCGAACAGATTGTGCGACTGCTCCTTCTCGTTGCGGCAGACATGTGAACTATCGGTAGAGAAAGGCCAGATAAAAGACCAGAATAATCACGATGCTTACCACGAGCAAGACTTTCAGGAAACGTGGTTGCAATTGCTGAAGTTCAATGCTACGTTGCAGCTCCGCAAGTTCAGCCTGAAGCGAAGCAAGATTTACCTGTCGGCGTGCCACCAATGGTTCGCGCATCAGGTTGATGAGACGCTGAAGATTTGACGGCAGCGTTTCCACCGCCAACAGGTCGTCGAGTACCTGAGCGAGGGCGAAGAAATCGCTCCGCTCATCAATGGCTCCACCTTCGAGTTGTTCGGGTGGGGTATATCCAGGTCGGCCAATATCGGCCAGCTCCGGAACAACCTGACCGCGACGACGGCTGAGGCCGAAGTCGATTAGAGAAACATTACCGTCGTTTTTAACGATAATGTTTCGCGGATGCAGATCACCATGAACGATCCCATTAGCGTGCAAGATGCGGAGCACGTGACACAGGTTGCGCGCAATTTGCAGCGCATCGGCTGGTCGACCGGCAGCCAGAATTGAGTCAAGTGTCTCACCGTCAAGGTAACTCTCCACGAAGAAGTATCTCGGTGGCTTTCCGGCTATCTTGCCCATAGTGATAAACTGCGGAAAGTATCGCTTTTTGTCGCTGTCTGGTGATAGCGCAGCGATCACCTTCGTCATCATGATCTCATGCAAAAATGCCCGAGCTGCTTTGCGCAACGAGACACCACGCGACGTAGGCGCCAGCCACTTAATGACAACGAGTTGTTCTGTATCATGGTCGAAGGCCAAATCGACGATACTGTGAGCGGTACGGGCCAACTGACGGATAATTTTGAACCGATCCTCGAACCATTGTTTATTGGCGCGGTATTTCATC
>NZ_JPIM01000179.1 GCF_000735195.1 Chloroflexus sp. MS-G | reverse complement strand
ATCACCCCTCTCCCGCAGCGCGGGAGAGGGGCCGGGGGTGAGGGCCATCCTTACAAGACCGCAGTGGCGTCGGGGTGTACCGACGGCAAATTGCCCCATGCAAGATGCCGACGCGATGCACCGTTATCCAGACCACACCAGTCGCGGAGGCATCTGTCGCTTCCCCTATCCGCTGATAAAGGAGAGGCAGTTCACAAATCGCCCCTACAGGACGATGAACACGGGATGTACCTGATGGCCGTAATGCGAGTTGGCTGCATAGACATTGTCGATGCGCTAGTGGGTCCCCAGGGACACCGTGGCGCCGTGCCCTACCCTGGATGCCGTCGGCGCTAGGCCGGATGTCCATCGTGTGGGAGCCACTGACAGGGTTCATCAGTCGTGGACGTGACAACAAGATATTCGGATAGGAACTTAGCCTCAGAGGACGGTAAGCGGTCCAACTGTCAGCAACGTACCTTGCCCGGCGTTACCTGCTCTACGGTTATTATTCCCGTCCAAGCAAATCGAGCAGCTCTGTATCGCCGCGTACTGCCGCGTGAGCCACGGCCCGTCCACAAAGAGCACCGATCACGTTACCGGTTCCGTTATACGCCCCAATGGCCCAAACCCCGCGCCGCACCTGACGAGCAATCGGCAAGATGCTGTCACTGCGATAGGCCACCCGTGCGGCCCAACGGTACTCGATCGCAGCGCGACTACCGATCCGTTCGCGTAAGATTTGCTCAAGCATCGCCTGCACCGGTTGGGATGGTTCTGGGGCAGCATCCCATTCAGCAGCGGCAAATCGATCACGGCACCCGCCAAGTGCGATCCGTCCATCTGGCAACTGCTGCCAGTAGTCGTAGCCCCAACGGGTATAAACGGGGCGTGGAATGGTGCAGTGGGGATCAGGTGCGGTTGCCAGCATCTGTAGTCGGGCAGTACGCACCGTACCACGTAATTCGGGAAGCAATCGCTCAAGACCGCCATCGACGGCGACGATCACGTAGCGGGCGTGGATGCGTCCGTTAGGGCAATCAACAGTAGTATCAGTAATAGCGAGGGCAGGGGTATGTGTAAAAAGAAGTGCTCCTCCGCGCTGTGCCTGTTCGGCCAGCCAGAAGCAACGGTGGAGTGGCTGAAAAGCACCGTCGGTCGGAATAAGTAACCCTTCACCCTCCGAACCATGGTACGGTTCCACCGGAAGACGGTCGGCACGCATTGCCTGCATTTGTACCCGACAATCGGCTTCTTCTTCCGGTGATGCAGCGATACGCAACGAGCCGACTCGACGCACAATGTTCGGCATCAGCGCCGCCATGTGCTCAATTTCGGCGACGGTCAAGCGGTAGATCATCGCTGCCCGCTCCCGGCCAATCGCGGCGACGGCATCGTGGTAGAAAGCGGCCAGCCCGGCGAGCAAGAAGCCACCGTTTCGCCCGGCAGCGCCACCACCAATCGTTGTTGCGTCGATCCCGACAACGCTGACACCGATCGCAAGCAGTTCGTTGATACAGCTCAGACCCGAACCACCCAGACCGATAACGCACACGTCCGTCGCTATCGTATCGGTGAGCGACGGGAAGGATGGAGGTGGAATATCTGCCCAAACCGGTTGATTTAACATAACTATCTGCTACAACATTCGCTCTGCCAACCAGGGGAAGACAGCGGCTATCAAGCGCCGATCCGAATTACTCATGCATCATATCACGGTGGACGAACCTCGGTGATGGATGCAATCCGATACACGAGGAGGGGCGAGGCAAGGACCCACCCCACCAGGCCCGGAAAAGGGGGGCATGACGATATATGCAAAAGGTCCAGTTCGCACTTCTGCCACCTCCCCCAACCTCCCTCCCCGCCAGTGCGCGGGGATAGGTTCGCGTTCGGTGTTGGGGCGAAAAATTTTTCGCCCCAACGGGAGACGGGGCCGGAGGTGCAGCGGTACTGCATCAGGCTCTTCTTCAATTCCCTTGAATATTCCCTTGCTGACCAGGGATTGAAGGAATGATTGGCTTGCTGAAGTCAAGTTTCAGTGT
Organism: Chloroflexus sp. MS-G; assembly: GCF_000735195.1. Lineage (GTDB taxonomy): Bacteria > Chloroflexota > Chloroflexia > Chloroflexales > Chloroflexaceae > Chloroflexus. Next base: position 3,935 of record NZ_JPIM01000179.1, on the reverse strand, counting down.
TTTACATAACTCAACATTTTTTCAGACACGCTCTAAGAACCGATTTTCTCTGGACTACTGCATCCATGCCTCAGCAATCCAAACGCTCAGGCCAGATGCCCATCGTTACGTGAACTTGATTACTCACCCCGACTTTCTATTGTTGTGAGGATGAGGTGATAGCCCAATCTTACGGTTGCCCATCAGCCAACTTCCGCTTCCGATGGCAACATTTGCAACCCCTGGCGAAAGATTCGTACTACCAGATCGGCAGTTTCAGATGGATTACTGATTGGTGGCAGGTTACGGCCACCGACGAAAGGGAAGCAGAGCAACGATGAAAAAGTACGGATAATGTCAACCGGCTGGAGATCGGCGGCAACCTCGCCATGGGCAATTGCTGCTTCAGCCAGACGCCAGACTCGGGCCTGGGCGTGAAGCAGCTCATCACGCGAGTGCGGATGTTTTTCCAGCAGTTCAGCCACTTCGGGTAGCCAGAGTTGAAAGGCAGCCGCCTGATGACGGATTTGAAATTCAATGCTGGCGTGTAACAGATCGCAAAGCTGCTGTAATGGAGAACGATCGGTTGGTTCGCCGATGGCAGCAGCGGTAAAGAGATCGCGGATCAGTCGCGCAATCATGGCGGCAAGCAGATCTTCGCGCGTGGGAAATTGATTATACAGCGTTGGTTTCGAGATACCAACCCGTGCCGCCAGTTCGTCCATAGCTAGCGCAGCAAATCCGCGCTCGGCAATGAGTTGCTGGGTAGCAGCAAGGATTTCATCACGTAGCATCTGGCGGCGGCGTTCGCGGAGCGTCGTGCTCATAGTCATCTCACATCATCCGACTAAGGCAACTGCTTTAGCCGGCAATATACCATATTTTCGACACGAATGCCGCAGCCGGGAACGTTCCGCGACTGCGGCATCGGTGCAAAAAATTACTTATCGGTAAGGATAGTAATACGAACACTCATTCCTGCACGCAATCCTTGCTGGTCGTCGAGTTTCACCCGCACGGTAAAGGTTCGCACATTCCCTACCACATTTGCAACGGGTGCTACGAAATCAAGCGTTCCGGTGTAGACCTTACCCGGCAGGGCATCGAGCCGGACTTCGACCCGCTGACCTTCACGGACGCGGGCGATGTCGGTGTCGCTGATCGCTGCCTCGACGTACATTTCGCTCGTGTCAACAATACGCACGACCGGCAGGGCGCCCGTTGCAGCCAGATCACCCGGATCGACATTCACCTGAGCGACGATCCCATCAAAGGGTGCACGGAGCACGGCCTTTTCGAGGTTGAGTTTGGCAGCGGCCAGCGCAGCCTCGGCAATTTTCACTGCTGCTTCGGCAGCAGCCAGGCTCTGTGCCGTTGGTGGGGCGGTAATGCGCTGGAGGTTAGCCCGTGCAGCTTCGACGCCGGCCTGGGCTGCGGCCAATGCCCCGGCACGCTGTTCGCCACGCAAGCGTTCAAGCGTAGCCTGAGCCTGAGCAACGGCTGCATCGGCGGCTGCTACGAGATCGGCAGTTGGCCCGTCGAGCAGGCGTTGTAAGTTGCTCTGTGCCGTTCGCAATTGGGCTTCGGCTGCTGCAATTCCATCGATCTCATTCTGACGCGCCTGTTCGTAAGCCAGTTGGGCTTGCTTGTAACGCGCTTCTGCCGACTCGACGGCACGCAACAGTTGTTCTTCAGCGTCTTTTGCCTCTTTCGGTAACTCTAAACCGAACTTTGCCAGTTGCTGCTCACGCTCACGGTTTTTCCAGTAGAGATCGGAATAGGCCTGTTGAGCGTCGCGTAGCGCATTTGCCGCCTGCTGCATTTGTAGCTCGGCGTTGCTCTTTGCTGCCGAAAGGTTTGTCCGTTGGATGTTCAGATTAGCCTCTGCCTGCTCAACTGCTGAACGAGCTGCGGTTAGCTCAGCATTGCTCGGCCCATCGAGGAGATCGTTTCGGCGAGCAATCGCCTGAGCCAGAGCAGCTTCGGCAGCAGCAATGTCGGCATCGGTGACACTGCCCCGTGCCTGGCGAAGTGCCGCCTGTGCCTGTGCAACCTGGGCACGGACCGCGGCAATCTCTTCAGGTGTTGCGCCCTCAATCAGCCGTTCGTAGTTTGCACGAGCCTGAGCCAGACTAGCTTCGGCCTGGGCAACCTGCAATTCCAGTTCGCGCGCATCGAGCGCTACCAGTGGATCGCCTGCTTTCACCGCATCGCCTTCAGCAACAAAGACCTCGGCAACCACACCGGGAATACGGAAGCTCAGCTCGGCGCTATTGCGGGCTACCACTTCGCCACCGGCCGTTACGCCTAGGCTAATCGTCTGACCTGGTAGCTCAAGGGTTATTGGTGCCGTCGTTGGTTGTGGTGCGGCTGTTGGTTGCACCTGCGGGGCAACGGTAGGCACGGCTGTCGGCGCCGGAGCGGGGGCAGCACAACCGACCAGAACCGTGAATAGCCCGCCAATGCATGTCGTCACAATTATCCGTCGCATGATCCTGTAAGCTCCTTGTTCCTTTGCAAGCTGTTTCCTATATCTTTAATCTGCTGATGGTTCACCGGCCGGCGCCGATGGCAATGTTGGACTAGCCGGTCGCGTTGTTGGCGCAGCAACCGAAGTAGCAGACTGCGCCGCTGCAACCGCTCCAGCAGGCCCAGGCGCCGGTAGCTCAAACCCTTCATGCACCTGACCAAGCCCGAACCGCTGTTTCAGCCAGGTGACCGCAGCATCCATCAGGCTGTACACTGTTGGTACCACTAGCAATGTTAGGAGGGTTGAGGTAAGCATACCGCCGATCAGAACCCAGGCCAAACCTTTGCGGAACTCGTTACCTTCACCGGTTGCCAGCACGTGGATGCCAAGCGCCGTAGGCATTGCACCGGCAACTAGCGAGAGGGCTGTCATCAAGATTGGCCGCAAACGAATTGCACCGGCCAGCTTGAGCGCTGAATGTTTATCGAGGCCCAGATCGCGCAAACGGTTGGTAAAGTCGACCAGAAGGATCGAGTTCTTCACCACCAGGCCGAGGAGCATGATCAGACCGATCATGCCGGTGATGTCGAGATCGATCCCGACCAGGCGCAGCGCGAGGAAGGCACCAATGAAGCTAAATGGCATCGCCATCATAATGACCAGCGGTTGCGTGAAGCTGCCAAATTGTGACGCCAACACCATATACACGAAAAGCACCGAGAGACCCATTGCCAGGAAGAGCGATGAGAAGCCTTCGTTAGTCTGGGCGAAGGTACCGACGTAGCTGACAATCACATTCGATGGGATATTTAGGGCCTCGATACGTGCCTGCAATGCGGCCTGGGTATCGGTGAGATTGACACCTTCAAGGTTAGCGCCGATCAACACCTGGTTCAGGCGGTCGTAGCGTCGGATCGAGACCAGGCTTGATGCGAGTTCGACAGTGCCCAACGAACTAAGCGGCACGATACCGGAACGGGTCGGAATACTGATCGCACCCAACGTCTCGACACCGGCCCGATCCTGAGGGGCTAACCGTACCACAATGTCGAGATCGGTTTTTTCAGTCCGCAAGACAGTGGCGCGGTCACCATTAATCAGGGCACGCACCGACGTGGCAATATCTTCATTGGTGATACCCAGCTCACCGATCCGGGTCGGGTCGGCGCGGAGACGTAGCTCTGGCTTACCCGTTTGCAGGTTGCTATCTATGTCAACTAAGCCTGGAATAGCAGCCATCTCGCGCTTAATCGCTTCCACGATAGGAGCTAGCTCAGTCGCCGGGCCAGTTGTCTGTAAACTAACCTGCAACTCACGTCCTTCGACACCGGCACTTGACGGCTGGAAACTCGGCACCGAGAAGCTCAGACGGGGCAAGAAATCCAACTGTGCGCGCAAGCGCTCCTGGGTGGGCAGCGTTGGTGTTCGGCCAACCAGGGTAACGCTAAACTCAGCCCGTTCTGGAAAACCAGGAAAGCCGACCCGA
>NZ_JPIM01000178.1 GCF_000735195.1 Chloroflexus sp. MS-G | reverse complement strand
TGAGGGCGCAACCTCCCCCTTCCTCTCCCGCAGCGCGGGAGAGGAAGGGGGTTGGGGGGAAGGTGAGGGCGATACCCACACCCTTTTCACTCACAAAAATGAACAAAATCTTTGCAATATATTGACAAAATATCTGCGCCGTGGTATATTACTGACCGGTTGGTAAGAATTGATTAGATTGATGTGTTAAAAATGACTGAAGCCGATTTGATGCTCGACCCACGCATTAGTAATAGTCCCACCGCATTACGTATTCTCGATGTGGCGGCCCAACTCTTTATGCAGCGTGGCTATCGAGCAGTTTCCATCAATGACATTTTGCAGGCTACCGGGATTACCAAGCCAACCCTGTACTACTACTTCAAAGACAAGGAGGAACTTTTCGTGCAAATGGGGTTGCGCGTGCTGGTAGCAATGAGTCAACCACTAACCGGTCTGGCAACCGCTGACTGGCCCATCGATGAGCGATTGCGCGCTATGGCAAGGGTCCTGGTGACCGGTTACGAGGGTGACATGCGCATGATGCGCCACGAGATGATGGAGCATCTCGACGAGCCAGCTCGGCGCCAGTTGAGTGCAGCGTTTTACCATCATCTCTTTAAGCCACTCGTGCGTGTGATGCGTGACGCGGTTGCCCATGGCCTGATCCGAGAGCATATCTCACCGGAGATGGCGACGATGTTGTTTCTCAACCTCTGTGAGGCGTTTCATGAACTAACCCCGCCAGGCCCTATGGCAGAGTGGGTTGGCCCGGTATCACCGAATCTTTTGGTTGAGCTTTTTCTGTACGGTGTCAGTACACGAGGCATACCGCATCCTTTAGAAGGAGTGAAGGAATGAGTACGTTACCCCAGGCCCGACCTCGTTTTGGTTTGCCACGGCTTTCCTGGCCGGTATTGATTGCCGGCGGTTTACTGATTGCAGTCATTGCGACTGTTCTGTTCCGCTTTGCCGCCACGTCAACTACTGATCCATTAGCCAATCTCACGCTGGCGCCGGTTACTCGCGGCGATTTGCAGCTTACGGTTAAAGCAACCGGTTCAGTTGAACCAAACCAGACCGCCGAGTTGAGTCTGACCCTCCCTGGTCGAGTGCAAGAGGTACTGGTAACAGTTGGGCAAATGGTTGCCGCTGGCGATCCATTGTTACGGCTTGATGATCGTCAGTTGCGCGCCGACGTTGCGGCGGCTGAGGCTGCGGTAGCGCTGGCGCGGGCCGATTTGCAGGCGTTGCGCGAGCGTGCTACGCCCGAACAGCGCGCCGAAGCTGAGGCACTGGTAGCCGCTGCTCAGGCCGGTTTGGCACAAACGCAGGCCAGTGTAACGCCAAGTGATATTGCTGCGGCGCAGGCTGCGGTTGTTGAAGCCCGCGAGCGATTGCAGAAGTTATTAAATGGTGCGACAAGTGAACAGCGGACACGGGCAGAAGCCGCGCTTGTGCAGGCTCAGGCCGAGCTTGACCGGCAGCGCGAGCTGCTGTCGGCAGCCAAAGCAGAAGCTCAGGCTCGTGTTGAAGCGCAGGCAAACGCGCTTCGCAATGCGCAAAGTGCTTATAGCGATGCCTACTGGAACTGGGAGCATGTGAAAGCAAAGGGTACTGATCCCCGTACCGGGCGCACGCTCAATGATGCCGAACAGCGTGACTACGAGCGGGCATTTGAACGGGCAGCACGAGCGCTAGCCGATGCTGAAGCAGCACTGGCACAGGCGCAGATTGCATATCAGACGGCTGTGCAAAACGAGATCAGCGGTCTGGCAGCCGCTGAAGCACGGGTGGCCAGCGCCAAAGCCGATCTTGATGCCTTACTAGCCGGGCCAGACAAAGATGCGATTGCCGCTGCACGTGCTCAACTGGCCCGCGCCGAGGCTGAATTGGCCCGACTGACCGGTGCGGCACGCCAAAACACGATTGCTGCTCAACAGGCACAACTGGCAGCCGCACAGGCCCGGCTGGCTCAGTTAACCGCCGATCCGCGGGCCAGTGATCTGGCTCGTGCCGAAGCGCGTCTGGCTCAGGCTCAGGCTCAACTGGAAGCAGCGCGCATTCGCCTGGAAGAAGCGACGCTCCGGGCTCCCTTTGCCGGTATGGTCGCTGCCGTTAATGTCGCACCTGGTGAAACTGTATCTAATCAGGCGCCAGTTGTGTTGATTGATGTTAGCCGATACCTGGTCAAGGTGACGGTTGACGAAGTTGATATTGCCCGCGTCAACGTAGGGCAGCCGGTTGAGGTAAGGGTTGATGCCCTTCCTGCACCGCCGTTCCGCGGTGAAGTAGTGAATATCGAGCCACTGCCTGCCGGTACGAATGGTGTAACTGCCTATCGAGTAACGATTGCCTTCGATCCGTCCGGTCAACCGGTACGACCGGGTATGACAACGAGTGCGTCAATTATTGCGGCGACGCGCACCAATGTGTTGCAGGTTCCGGCAAGTGCGGTGCGTAATGTTGGTGCTAAGACGCTGGTTGATGTTGTGACAGTCGATGCAAACGGCCAGCGCACGATCAGCGAACGCGCTGTGCTGGTTGGCTTGCGGGCTAACGGTTTGGTAGAAATTCAGAGTGGTCTGGCTGAGGGTGAGCAGGTTGTTGTGCGTTAGCCGTCAGATGAAGGCTAACGCCTATTCTTCCACTAGCAAGGAGTGATCGGCAATGACAGAATATATTGGTCGTCCGATTGTCGAGCTGCGTAACATTCGTAAGACATTCCCGACCGGTGATGGCGAGTTTGTTGCCCTTGACGATATAAGCCTGACGATTGAAGAAGGTGAGATGGTGGCGATTATGGGGCCGTCGGGAAGCGGGAAGAGCACGCTGATGACGATCATTGGGCTGCTCGATAACCCAACGAGCGGAGAGTACATCCTTGATGGAATGGATGTCTCACGCCTGAGCCGTCACGAACAGGCGCATATTCGCAATCGCAAATTAGGCTTCGTTTTTCAGAACTTCAATCTCCTCCCCCGGCTGACTGCGCAGAAGAATGTCGAATTGCCGCTGGTCTACGGGCGGGTCAGTGCCCGTGAACGAGCTGAACGGGCAAGAGCTGCATTAGAGGCAGTAGGTCTGGGCCACAAACGTGACAGTCTGCCCAACACGCTGTCAGGTGGTCAAAAGCAGCGCGTGGCAATTGCGCGTGCATTAGTGCACGATCCGGCCATTATTCTGGCCGATGAGCCAACCGGCGCTCTCGATACTCGTACCGGCGCCGAGATTCTGGCTCTTTTCCGCCAACTCAATCGCGATCAGGGGCGCACGATCATTATCGTGACCCACGATCCTGAGATTGGTCGGCATATGGATCGCGTCATTGGGCTGCGCGATGGACGACTGGTTGATAACATTCTTAGCGAGTACTACGGTGTTGAGGTCTTGGAAGAGGTTGAGCGGTCGCACGGTCTTGAACCGGTACCGGTACCGGTGGTGCGCCGACCAACTGAAGAAGCCGCTTAGCAAAACGGCGTTACCCTGTACGCCTCGTGTCTCTGATCTTCACCTCTGTTGCTTACCCAGTTCGTTTTGGCACTGCTCCCTCTCGTGCGAGAGGGGGCAGGGGTGAGGATGGTCTGCCGGAACATGTAGTCGCACGTTCCGCAGAGCTGTAACGGATACATCTCTTGAGCGACATTGTTGCGAGAACTTCACAAATGCACAGAGGAGCCTATGCTCACCGAGTTGATTGGAATGGCTTTCGATAGCCTGCGCGCCAATAAGTTTCGTTCATTGCTGACCATGCTGGGTGTCATTATTGGCGCCGGTACCCTGGTAGCTGTGTTATCGCTGGGGAATGCGTTACAGGGGCAGGTGTTTGAACAATTTGTTGATTTGGGCACACGGCGCATTGCGGTAACACCGGGTGATCCTCGGGCGAAAGGGGCGCGTGATGTTCCCGGCTATGGCTTGCTCTCGCTCCAGGACTACCAGGTGCTGAACACGTTAGTGTCCAATCACCCTGACATCTTTCGGGCGATTGCGCCAGAAATCACGGTCAACACCCGAGTACGCGCCGGTGCGGTGTCTTTACAAACGTTGTTGGTCGGTACCAGCGCCGATTATCCACAGGTCCAACGCACGCCGATGCTCCACGGACGGTTCCTCACTCCGGCTGATGAGGCAGAAGGGGCACGAGTAGGTGTCTTGGGATGGTTGGTGGCCCGTGATCTCTTCGGCGCCGATAAAGCAGCATTGCGCGATGTGATTGGGCAAACTGTAGAGATTAACGGTCAACCAATCGAGATCGTTGGCATCATCAACGAAAACGGTGGCCCTTTCTCGACCGACAGTCGAATTTTTACTCCGGTCAGCACCATGCGGCTTCGCCTGATCGGTGATCTCGATCTGCCGGGGCGTGGATTGCGGATGAGCAGCATTCTGCTCGGTTTGCAGAGCGAGAAGCAGGTTGATGAAGCTGTGGCGTTGATCGAACGGACACTGCGTGCTGCACGCAACGTTCCCGATGGCGCTATCAACGACTTCAACTTGCAGACCCCAACGCAGGCGCTGAATGTACTGGCCGGGATCAGCACTGCCATTACCGGGTTTATTGCTGTGGTCGCCGGGATCAGCCTCGTTGTCGGCGGCATCGGTATTATGAACATTATGCTGGTGGCGGTAACCGAACGTACCCGTGAGATTGGGGTGCGTAAGGCACTGGGTGCTAGCGATGGCGATGTACTCGGTCAGTTTGTGATGGAAGCAGTTGCGCTAAGCCTGGTAGGGAGTTTGATCGGGGTCATCGGCGCAATTGGGATCGTCTGGCTTATCAGCACGTTTAGCGGAATCAATACCGGTATCTCGTGGATCGGAATTATCCTGGCTTTGACATTTGCATCGGCTATCGGCGTTGGATTCGGCTACTATCCGGCGCGCCGGGCAGCGTTATTACCACCGATTGAAGCATTACGTTACGAGTAGGTGTTCAGCGTGCTGCACCCCCGCGCATCGTCCGGTGGTGACCAGCGCAATCGTAGCCACTTCCCCCTTCCTCTTCCCTTGTGGGAGAGGAAGGGGCCGGGGGAAGGTGAGGGGGCTATCTACTGGTTCTCATCGGTAACCAATTCGGTACCGGCTACCCACCCCTCTCGACCATCGGCAGTACGAATCTGCCACCACGGATAGCCGTCCTTCTCGTGAGGGCCGGCCAGTAATGTCAGTTTGGTACCGGGAGGTAGTCCATCGAGGACGGTTGACTCGAGACCGGGGGCACTGCGGAGACGTAGATTTTTACCACCCGCCTTCTGAACATACGCGGTACCGCCGATGTGTAGGCCATCAGTTGCCGGTGTGTCTGTTGCCAGTGTGCTTGTTGCCGGTGTACCAGGGCCAATCTTGAGGACACCGCTCGTACCAAAGGCGCCACTTACCGAACCGGTGATGCTCCCTGGTGCAGTTGTTGTTTCTCCGCCTGAAGTACTTGCGCTCTTACCACCACTTGAGGCACCGGTACCGGTTGCGGCTAGTTGATCTTTCAACCGTTTCAGCTCAGCTTCCATCTGCGCCATACGTGTTTCAGCATCGGCCAGCGCCTTACGCACCTTTTCGGCAGCAGCAGCATCCTGCTGTGCAGTTTCGAGCGCCTCTTGCAACCGCTTGATCTCTTGGGCCTGTCGCCCAATTTGATCGCTCATTGAGCGCATTGCCTCGCTAATCCCCTGATTCTTGTCCCCCTCGTCCTTCTTGCCACCGAAATTAATCATGTGAGGCTCCTTCCCTGTTTACGGTACCAGTACATGGTTCATTATAAGGCTTCGGCGATGATGAGAGTAGGATCAGCGTGATCAAAAACCTGGTCTTTTGATGCGGCTCGACAATAGCATCTCCATAATGGTCAGGGAAACGTTGGTGGATAACGCATGCGTCTCCCCGGCGGTTTCAGCGTCTGTGCTGTGGAGCACGCCTGGCGGCCCTCACCTTCCCCCTGGCCCCCTTCCTCTCCCACGCTGCGGGAGAGGAAGGGGGAGAGGACGGGGGAGGGGGGGCTG
>NZ_JPIM01000177.1 GCF_000735195.1 Chloroflexus sp. MS-G | reverse complement strand
AAGCTGCCTGCGGGAAGTGTGGAGAACGTAGAGGCGGCTTTTTAAGCCGCCTGCGGGAAGTGGGGAGAACGACGGGGCGGCGTTCCCCACCTGTCCGCTGGTATGTACTGTTTGCTTGCAATGTCTGGTATGATAAGGGTAAGTTCCTCTCGCGTTACTGTGCCTGGGTCGAACGCAGGGTCGCATGTCTGGTGACTGCCCATGGAATCTACAGCAAAACGTATCATAACGAATACCGAATGAAGACGCAGACAGCACTTGCTTTGACTTCGTACTCCAAGGAACAAATCCATGCTTGACCGTTGTATTACCGATGTGAAGTTGAGAAAAGCCGATTACGACCAATTAGCTCCAGAGTTACAGGCACGCCTCTTTGACCTCGAACAGATGCTGCTAGAGGCGCGTATTCCGACGATTTTCGTGTTTGAAGGGTGGGCCGGAACCGCAAAAGCTCGCACGATTGCGACCTTAACCCGTCGGCTCGATCCGCGTGGGTTTCGTGTGCATTCAATTACGCCGCCACGAACGTATGAGCAGCAGTATCCATGGTTGTACCGTTTCTGGTTGAAAATTCCTAGTTATGGGCAGATGAGTTTCTTTGACCGCTCGTGGTATCGCGAGTTGCTGGCTTCCTACATCAGTGGTGGTGATCGCGATCAGTGGCGTACCCGCTGTGAAGACGCGGTCATCTTTGAGCGTCAACTGGCCGATGATGGCGCATTTATCATTAAGTTTTGGTTGCATATCACGAAAAAACAACAGGCGCGCCGCTTTGCAAAATTGCTTGCTGACCCACTCAACGCCTGGCGGGTAACGGATGAAGATCGGTGGCAGCATCGCCACTATAAACAGGTCTATCTGGCCGTCGAAGAGATGCTCTCGCGCACTGATACCGCCTTTGCGCCCTGGCATGTTGTTCCTGCTGCCGATAAACGGTACGCTCGCCTTACCGTATTGCAGATCATTGTTGGTGCGCTGGAGAGCCGCTTGGGGATAACGGCTCTTGATCGGGGAGCCAGTCTTGATGACAGCGGATCGGCCTTGCGGCGCTCTTACATCGAACTTCGGATGCCGGTACAGCCGGTGGCAGTAGAAACGAGTGTTGAGCGCACAATGTTCCTTCCCCAACCAGGTAAACCAACCCCAACACCGATTGTAACGGCGTCGGTTGCCCCGCTATTGCGTGCAGCCAGTCCATTACAGCGGGTTGATCTCAGTTTACGGCTGGACGACGAAACCTATCACCACGAATTGAAGCGGTTGCAGGCCAAACTTTATCTGCTCGGTTTACAGGTATACCATCAAAAGCGACCGGTTATATTCGTGTTTGAAGGATGGGATGCTGCCGGGAAAGGTGGCGCCATTCAGCGCTTGACCGCCGAACTCGATCCACGTGCGTATACCGTGCATGCTATTGCTGCTCCTTCTGGTGACGACAAGGCGCGCCACTATCTCTACCGCTTTTGGCGTCGTCTACCTCCCCGTGGTCAGTTTGCCATTTTTGACCGTTCGTGGTATGGGCGGGTTCTGGTTGAGCGGGTTGAGGGTTTCGCCCGGCCTGACGAGTGGCGGCGGGCGTATGCCGAAATTAATCAGTTCGAGCGCCAATTAGTTGATTTCGGTTCGATTATGGCCAAGTTCTGGTTGCATATCAGCCCTGAAGAGCAGTTACGGCGTTTTGAAGCGCGGCAACACGTACCCTACAAAGCCTGGAAATTGACCGACGAAGATTGGCGTAACCGCGAGAAGTGGCCTGCCTATCTTGAAGCAGCCGATGAGATGCTGTTGCGCACCAGTACACCATATGCGCCGTGGACAATTGTCGAAGCGGAAGATAAGAAGTATGCGCGGATCAAGGTACTGCGTACCGCCGTTGAGGTGCTCGAAGCTGAATTGGGGCCGGTAAAGCTAACGTAGGAGTTGTGTATGAGGCGTCGGTGGTTGTTCTGGCCTGGAGTTGTGATCATCGGCTTGTTCGTTGCCGTCGGGTTAGAGATAGTGCTTGGGAGTGGCGGCGCAGCGATGGGGATGGCGCTGAGTGTTGTCGTTGGAGGGGTGATTCGACACTGGCAGGAGCGGGTAGCCTTTTCGTGCCGGGTGAACGGGCCACGATTGCATCCATTGCAGGTAAGTGCGTTCGGTGTGATGGCGCTTGGGGTGCAATGGTATTATGGGCTGGGAGGTGGTGCCGTTGCCACGTTGAGCATGTACTGGCCGGTGTTGGGTAGCTCGTGGTTACCTTTACTGTTGGTCGGCGCCGGTGTAGGCTGGCTGGGTGTGCTCAGTGTGAAGAGCAGTTGTCGTGATGAACAGTTGTTGGCAATGATGGGTGAACACTATCGGTAGTAATACGAAATGAACCTGGGAAGGCCGGTACGTGTCGGCTGGGTAAACGGTTGTATAACGTTTGAGGCTCGTCATGATGAACACGATCTGGCATGCGCTTGCAGAGCAGGCAGAACTGCAACCTGATCGGATTTTGCTCAGGTTTGCCGACCAGCAGTGGCGTTATGCAGAAGCGGCAATGTTAGCACGTCGGGCAGCGGGTGTGTTGGGTAATCTTGGTGTACGACCAGGTGATCGAGTGGGGCTGATGCTCGGCAACACGCCAGACTATCTCTGGGCGTGGTTTGGGTGTGCCTGTCTTGGCGCAGTTGTTGTGCCGATCAATATCCACTTGAAGGGTGATGTACTTCACTATATCCTTGACCATGCCGGTGCAACGGTGCTCATTATTGAGCCGCACTTGTATGAACGGATTACCACGTTGCGCAACCAGTTGCCGACATTGCAACACGTGCTCGTGCGGGGTGATGGTGAACCGCTGCCCGAAGCAATCGCCTGGAATCAGGCACTCACTTCTGCGCAGCCCGCCGATCCTTCACCTAGTAACGCTACCGATTTGCACAGTATTCTCTATACTTCTGGTACTACCGGTCCACCCAAAGGTGTGATGCTCAGTCATCACGCATATCTCCATTCGGCAGCGCTATTTGCCGATGTCATGATTGGTGCGACCGCCGATGATGTGTTTGGTACAAGTTTGCCGCTGTTTCACATTAATGCGCAGGCGCATACGGTGTTACCCGCCATCTATCGCGGTACGACCATCGCCCTGATCGAGCAGTTCAGCGCCTCTCGTTACTGGCGACAACTGGCCGATCTGGGAGCGACTATTTGCAACCTGTTGGCGGCAATGATTCCGATCTTAATGAAGCAACCGCCTTCGCCCGATGATCGTTCGCACCGGGTGCGGATTGCTGCCTGTGCGGCTACCCCACCTGATCTGTGGCGGGCATTTGAAGAGCGGTTTGGCCTGACTATCATTGAAGGGTATGGGTTAACTGAGACTACCGGTTTTTGTGTGGCTAATCCACGGGATGCAGTACGAGTCGGTACGTTTGGCAAGCCAATGCCGGGCTTTGAGCTGGCCATTGTCGGCGCTGATGATACCCCGCTACCGGCAGGTGTTCCCGGCGAGATCGTTATTCGTCCGCAACGAGAACATCTCATAATGATGGGTTACTATCGTCAGCCTGAGCAAACGGCAACGGCACTGCGGGGGGGATGGTTTCATACCGGTGATCTTGGTCAGCTTGACGAGGCTGGATACGCGATCTTCATTGATCGGCTCAAGCAGTCGATTCGTCGTCGCGGCGAGAACATCTCCTCGTGGGAGGTTGAGCGGGCAGTAAATGCACATCCAGCCGTGCTCGAAAGTGCTGCAATAGGCGTGCCCAGTGAATTAGGCGAGGAAGAGGTCAAGGTTGTGGTGGTGCTGCGTCCCGGGGCAACGCTTGATCCGCTTGATCTGGTGCGCTGGTGTGAAGAGCGGTTGGCCTACTACGCGGTACCGCGCTACATTGAATTCCGCGAGAGCCTGCCCAAGACGGCGACTGAACGGGTTGAGAAGTACAAACTCAAAGCCGAAGGGATTGGTCAGGCATGGGATCGTGAGACCGCCGGTTATCGGGTGAAGCGTTCGTGACATAAGGTAGTCTTCATCTTTCGTTGCCCCCTCTTGTTCTCTCCAGATGAGAGCAAGAGGGGGTTGGCTTTTCAGAAAGGAACGGGTCCCGTACCTCCAACCTCCCCCCTTCCTCTTCTCATTATGGGAGGCAGGGGAGAGAGTCAAACGTGATCCATAGCAAGCACATTGAACTGCTGAAGCACAGCTTCGGGATTCTACAAAATAAAGCGCGCTAACAGCATAGGTGTTGGGGGCGAGGCGACGTTTGCGAGTGGTAAGGTTTCCGTCACAATCAGAGCTGACAAAAGATAACAAAGCTATCATCGTTCTCCTCTTCTTTTTATAAAGCGTCGTCATACCTGTTTGGTAGGGTATGACTGTCTGACAAACGCTGGAATGGTGAAAAGATCGCATAAGTGTTCTGCACGATACCACAATGGAAGCCCCGGCAGAAGTAGGGTATTTGCGTAGACGGTGAGGCTATTGTTTACGCAGATCAAACCGCCAAACATCAGCACCAGATGGTTGGCATGAACTGAAGAAGGAGCAAGTCAGTGCACAATCAGAAGACGGTCGCCAATCAGCCATTTGCCGAGACAGGTGTTATGGTAAAGTGGAATACTTACGGGTGGCGCATTTATTTATTGTTAGTACTGTTCATAGCTGCTGTACTCAGACTTAGTTCACTCTCAATGATGGAGTTTCGCCATGACTCGGCATACTGGGCACTTGATGGGTATCGTATCTTGCAGGGAGATTATTATCCGTTAGTCGGTCAACAGGTTGGAAGTATTCGTTCATCGCTATATAACGGTCCCGCTCTATCCTACATAACAGCAATTGTATTTGCAGTATTCGGTTACAAGCCATTATTCGTTTCGGCACTGATTGCGACGCTAAATGTAGTTGGGGTCTATTTGGTTTATCTTGTCGGGTACCGTCTCTACTCGCGCAATGTTGGCCTGATAATGGCAACGCTTGCCAGCGTGTCACCATGGATTGTGTTGTACAGTCGCATGTTCTGGCCGCAGTCGCTGTTCCCCTTTCTCATTCCGCTCATGTTGTTGTGCTTGGTCAATGCGCTCGAAAAAGATAGAGTTATTGATTACATTTTGACCGGCATTTTACTCGGTCTAGGTGTCCAGTTGCACCTTTCAGTGCTGGCAATTGTGGGAACAAGTATGTTGATCTTGCTTGTCTATGGTAAAACAAAATGGAAAGTATCATTTTACGCTTTCAGTTTTGCTATAGGGTATGCACCCAATATTATCTACGACCTGACTTCGAATTTTGTTCATATCAAAAGTATCATGTTGCTTCCTTCTCTCCATGCTGTCGATGAGCCAAGAATATTTCACTTCGCCAAGACGGTATGGAACTTTTCTAATGTACTATCAGGACAAGGATTGTGGGTAAGTAAATTATCGAAGTCTCAGTACTTGTCGTCATTTGTCGACTGGGGTCAAGGTGTTTTGTATTCGCTAGTATTTATGATTTGTCTCGCTGCTATATTTTACTACATCGCCGGTGATTCACAGGCTGATCGGTTGCGTTTTAGAATTTCATATAAAGATGCAATAGTGCTGCTAATTTTACTTTTACCTCTGGCTTATCTCTTTTTTTCAAGAAGTTTGATTCAGCGGCACTACTTCCTCTTTATCTATCCGTTGCCGCTGCTGGTGATAGCAAGAGGGTTTGAGATATTGAGTTCAAGGATTTTTCTCAAGAAAGATACTGTACAAGTAAGATTGATCTTTTTGGTAGTTCTGACAATCATGTGTTTACTTAATTTAATAACAATAGGGTACGCAGCGCGTTTTCTAGAACAGACAGGTGGTCAAGGAGAATATGGGACGGTTTTTGTCAATAAAGATCAGGTGGTGAGTTATATTGTCGAACATTCTAGTGGTGAATATATCGTCGATCTTAGTAATGTACAGGAGTCGTTACCGTATGTATTTCTCTTTCAGACTCGTGGGAAGATTACCATTGATGGTGATCATATGATTGCCTATACACTTCAGTCTTATCCACCATCTC
>NZ_JPIM01000176.1 GCF_000735195.1 Chloroflexus sp. MS-G | reverse complement strand
CCGCCACGCCGAATGCCACGCCGACCGCCACGCCGACCGCCACGCCGACCGCCACGCCGACCGCCACGCCGAATGCCACGCCGACCGCCACGCCGCCCGCCACGCCGACCGCCACGCCGCCCGCCACGCCGAACGCCACGCCGAACCAGTCTATCGACACGCCCACCCCTTGCAGGGCAGTCGCGACTGCTGGTGGGATGAACAGGGTCAGAAACAGCCCCATTAGCGCCAGATCGCGCCGTACCGAATCACGCTGGATGACCATCCATACCTCGCGTCCGGTTACGTCGCGGTACTGCGGATCGGCGAAGGTCTGCTCATACCAGCGCAGCGCCTGCGGGAAGAAGAAGACCCAGGACAACAGCCGCAGGTAATCGAGCGGGTTCCAGGGGTGCAGTCGGCGCCGGAGGCGGGGCGCCAGGTCGAGACGGGGCACAGGTTCACTCATACGTCACCACTTGTTTTCGTCCGGTACAGGTTGAAGGCGGACTGCATCAGGCGCAACGGCAGGCCATTGCTGCTGCGCACCAGAAGCTCGATCTCACCATCGCTGAAGTGCACCGGCGTGCCACTCAGCCGCTGCTGAATGAACGTCCGCGCAGTAGCATTATTCCAGGGCTTCACATTGATCTGCTGGCAGATACCGGCCAGCGGCGAGGTGTTCAGTTCGCTGTCGGGAAAGAGCCGGTCGAGCGGCGAGCGGGCCACCAGCACCAGTTTGAAGGGCGCACACTCGCCTTCAGCCAGCCCGCGCAGTTCGGCGCGCAGATTGTGACTGAAGCCGTCCCAGGTCATCTTTTCGATTTCGTCGAGTAAGAGCAACAAGCGTCGCCCGCGCAGCGCACGTTCTAACTTCCGACCACCTTTCACCGTAGCGATCCCTGCCTCTTCGCAGAGCGCCTCGTAATAGTCATCTTCGCTGTGCAATTTCTGCATATCGAGCAGGATCGGCGTTCGCCCCAGTTCGGTTTCGGCGCGCTCTTTCAGCAGCGTCAACAGCGACGACTTACCGACGCCGCTGTCGCCGATGAAGGCGACGCTGCTCCCCGCTCTGAGATAGTCGAGCGCCTGCTGCACTTCGCGCTGGCGGCCGAAGATGCGCGTGGGATCGGTGATCCGCCCGCTGAGCGGCGTAAAGGGGTTGGGCGGGTAAACTGCTGGCGGGTTTGGCGGTGATGCGGTCAGTTCACGGGCAACGGTCGCGGCATGACCTTGAAGGATGATAATCCGATTGTGGTCGCCGGTCACGATCACCGCGCCATCGGCGCTGCCGCCCAGGCTCACCGCCCGCTCGCCGGTTGCAATGGCGATCTGACCGGCACGCAACGCTTCGCGCAGCAGGTCGAGATCGGCAGGGGTAAGGACGTCGGATTTTAGGCGCTCGATGAGGTTCGTCAGGTGTGGGTCAGGCATACGTATTCTAGGCTATGATGTCACGAATGAGAAACGTGTTACTTCGATTATAGCACAGCGCCTGTCGCTCTCGCAGACATACGCTTCTCCCACAGCGACGTTCCGTGTTTTCATTCCGATTGACAGCGGCACGTCGCGGTTTTCGCCAGGACACCTGCACTCGATTCGGGTATAATACATCTGTCTACAACACATCAGTCGGTATTATCTCTCTTTGCCAACGAGGTGAGCGTATGGTTGAACGGATCTGTCCGGCTTGTCGCCATGGCAACCCGCTTGAAAATCGGTACTGCGGCGCGTGCGGTGCGGCGCTCACCGAACAAGATGCGCTAGCGCCACGTGAGCAATCGGCTCTGGCTCCGCGAAACTTTCCCCTCGCGCTTTCGCCAATGCAGATGCGTCAGATCGGTGCAGCATTGGCCCTCGGTGTCGCAACGCTGGCTGTAGAAGCCGGACGGGCATGGCTGCGTCACCGTATGGGTGCTTCATCGGCGGCATCGGCAATCACAACCGTGCCTGTACCGGTCGTTTCTCCGCCGACGGTGACAACACCGGTGAGCGTCACCACAACGATTATTAGCCAGCGTGTGGTTGAAATTTGGGAGCGCGGCGAGCTGGTGCGTCAGGTGGTTGAGCGTCATGTCTGGCGACGGGAAGAGTAATCTGGGAACCGATGCGGGTGCTGCGGCGTCATAGGTGTGGTACGATACTGATAACCGCTACGTCGTAGCAGGAAGGACAGGCAATGACGCAGGTAATGAACCCTTCGCCCTATCAGATAGTGCGCCGATACGTGCGCCCGCTAAGCATAAAATTGCGCATCAACGACGGTTTAGTGCTGGCCAGCCGCACGCTTTGGTTGGCACTGACGGTCTGTGTGCTGGTGGCGGCTGTTGGCTGGCTAACACCCATCCCCAATCTGATCTGGTGGGCTTTGATGCCGATCGTGCTCTGGCTGATGGTCATCATCGGCTTTATCGTATTCAGGCCACTTCCTCTGCGTCGAGCCGCACAGCGTATTGACCTGTTGCTCAATCTGCGCGAACGCCTCTCGACCGCAATTGAACTGTACGAGACCGGTGCCACGACACCGCTGACATCGTATCAGCAGGCCGACGCCTGCACGGTGGCGGCACAGCTTCATCCGCGGCAGCTCCCGATCAGCGTGCCACGCCGACCACTGTTGTGGGCGTTGTTGCCGCTTGCGGCGCTGATTGCCTTACTGACCCTTCCCAATCCAATGGAGCGCGTTCTGGCCGAACGGGCGGCGGTAGCCGAGATGATTGAAGAGGTGAACCAGCAGCTTGCCCGGTTGGAAGAGGAGCTGGCGAACCGCGAAGACTTGACGCCAGCACAGCGTGAGGAATTGCAGCAGATTCTGCGTCAATTGCAAGAGGAACTGTCACGCAATCCCGGTGATCGACAGGAGGCGCTGGCCGACATTGCCCGCGCCGAAATGCAGCTTCGGCAGCGGCTCGATCCGCAAACCGATCTCCGTCAGGCGGCGCTCGAACAATTGGCACGGCGGCTTGAACAACTCTCTAACAATCAGACCTCGCCTCGGCCAACGCTTGACCAGTTACGGCAGCAACTCGAAAATCTGGCAAACAGCCTCAATCAAATGAGCGCCGCCGAACGGCAGGCACTTGCCGATGAGCTGGCGCAGCAGGCGGCTCAACTGGCCGCAGCCGATCCGGCGACGGCGCAGGCGCTGCAAGATGCAGCTCAGGCTCTCGAACGTGGTGATAACCAGGCGGCGGCGCAGGCACTGCAACAGGCCGCACAGCAGGCGAGCAATGCTCAGGCGGCGGTGGCCAATCAGCAGGCTGTGCAACAGGCACTGGCGAACACGCAGACCGCTCGTCAGCAGATTGCGCAAGCCGGGCAAAATGGTCAGGGCCAGCAGGCCCAGCAGGGCCAGGGCCAGCAAGGGCAGCAAGCACAGGGGCAAGCGGGGCAGGGGCAGGGCCAGCAAGGTCAGACCGGTCAGCCTGGTCAAGGCCAGCAAGGCCAACCCGGTCAGGGGCAGCAGGGGCAGCCCGGTCAGGGGGGCGGTTCAACGGCTGATCATCTCGGTCAACAGCAGAGCAATGCTTCAGGAGATGTTGATCCTAACCGTCCCGCATCACAGCAGGGCCAGAGCGGAAACAACGACCTGGTTTATCAGCCGTTCCGCCCCTCTGGTCAACAGGGTGAACCTGACTTCATTCCGGGTCAGCAAAACAGTGGTGGAAGCAGCGAAGTGCGTCCTGGTCAGGGTCAACAAAGCGGGTTAAACAATCCTTCAGTTGTTCCTTACGAACAAATCTTTCCCGAATACCAGCGGACTGCCACTGAAGCGCTCGACCGCGGCAGTGTACCGATCTATTTGCAAGACCTCGTGCGCGAATACTTCTCGCGCCTTGAACCATAACAAAGGAGAACCGCATGACTGCTGTTCCCCAAACTGGGGTGATGATGTCGCCGGAAGAGTTTCGGCAGCGTGCGCAACAGATTGAAGCCGAAGTTTCGCAGGTCATTGTCGGTCAGCACGAACTGATTCGGCAAGTCATTATTACCCTGCTGGCCGGTGGTAACGCGCTGTTGGAAGGCGTTCCCGGTCTCGCCAAAACCACGCTGGTGCGCACACTGGCCGATGTCATCGATTGCAAGTTCTCGCGCATTCAGTTTACGCCCGACTTGATGCCGGCTGATATTATCGGTACCACGCTGATCAGCGAAGATGCCCACGGCCACAAGTCATTTCGTTTCGAGCCTGGCCCCATCTTCGCAAACCTGGTGCTGGCCGATGAGATCAACCGTGCTACTCCCAAGACCCAATCGGCCCTGCTGGAAGCAATGCAGGAGCGCACGGTAACGGTTGCCAAAACGATCCATAAATTGCCACAACCGTTCTTTGTGCTGGCGACCCAGAACCCACTAGAGATGGAGGGAACCTATCCGTTACCAGAAGCGCAACTCGACCGCTTCTTCTTCAAGATTAACGTCGCCTTCCCTTCTGCTGCCGAATTGGTCGAAATTGCGCAACGAACAACCGGTGCGCGCCAGCCAACAGCGCGCCATGTTGCCGATGGGCCGATGATCTTGCAAATGCAAGAACTGGCGCGCACGGTGCCGATTGCCAGCCATGTCTTGAGTTACGCGGCCCGCCTGATTACTGCTACCCATCCAGAGAGCAAAGATGCCCCGGCAATCACCAAACAGTACGTGCGTTATGGCGCATCACCCCGTGGGATGCAAACCCTGATTCTGGCCGGTAAGATTTTAGCGCTGCTCGATGGACGTTACAACGTCTCGTTTGGTGACCTGCGCCTGGCCGCGTTGCCGGCATTACGCCATCGGGTGGTGCTCAATTTTGAGGCTCAGGCCGAGGGCATCAGTGCTGATGATGTGGTGAAAGGCGTTTTGGAAGCGGTCAAGGAGGAGTGATGGCTGAGCCATTGCTCACCGCTACGTTTCTGCGCAAGCTTGATCGTCTGGCTTTGCAAACCCGACGTGCAATGGCGGGCGATCTGCAAGGTGAACGACGAAGCCCGAAACGTGGCTCGTCGGTTGAGTTTGCCGATTTTCGGCCATACACGGCTGGCGATGATATTCGTCAAATTGACTGGAATCTCTACGCACGTGCTGAGCGGTTCTACCTCAAACTGTTCGTTGCCGAAGAGGAGTTAAACGTTCACCTGCTGGTAGATACCAGTCGCAGTATGGCCTGGGGCAACCCAGAAAAGCTTCACTATGCCCGCCAGATCGCTGCTACCTTTGGCTATATTGCGCTAAGTAATCTTGATCGGGTGAATGTCACGGCGTTTGGTGGTCGTCCGGCGGCGGTCAGTGGGATTCGTGGCAAGCGTGGGGCAGTGGCACTGTTTGAGTTTTTGCAGCGTCTTGAGGTCGGTAGTACCGTGAACCTGACGCAGTTCTGCCGTACCTATCTTCAGACTGCCCGCAGCGCCGGCCCGCTCTTACTCTGCTCTGATCTGTTTGATCCGGGCTGGCGCGATGCTTTGCGTGCGCTTACGGCACGTCCCTTTGAAATTACGATTATGCACATCCTGGCACCGCAAGAGATCGATCCGCCAATTGAAGGTGACATCCGTCTGGTTGATAGCGAAGGCGGACCGGCGGTTGAGATCAGTGCCGATCTTGATGTGCTTCAGCGCTACCGTGAGTCACTGCAAAGCTGGCAGCAAGAGATTGAGACGTTTTGCAGTGGGCGGGGAATCCGGTATGTGCCGGTAAATACGGCTATTCCGATTGAAGAGTTTGTCTTCACGCAGTTGCGACGCGCTGGTATTGTGCGATGATCGAAGTCCGTTTGATCAAACCGGCAAAAGGTCAGACGATTCGCTACCCGGCAACGGTGATCGAGCGTGATGAGCGGAGTGTAACCGTGTGCGCCGAATGGCGCCTGGGCCCGGTTGATCTCGGTCTGTTTAGTATCGAACCGGGCGATACCTTGATCGAAACATTTTACACCGATCGCTGGTATAACATCTTCCGTGTGCAACGACCTGATGGCGCCATTCGCGGTTGGTATTGCAATCTGGCCCGTCCGGCACGGATCGGCGAAACAGTGATTGAAACGGAAGATTTGGAAATTGATCTCATTGTGAGTGCCGACCGTCTTCAGATCGAACTGGTCGATCTCGCCGAGTACGAAGCACGTGGGATTGCCCAAACCGATCCCGCGACT
>NZ_JPIM01000175.1 GCF_000735195.1 Chloroflexus sp. MS-G | reverse complement strand
TACAAACCTACCGCTACGGTGGGAGCGGCGGGTTACAACCCGCCCCTACAGTGTTCTTCTTCAGAATGCCTACACGATTTCAGAATGCCTACACGATGCGGACTGCCAGCCCGTGCTTACTGCCGGGAAACTGTGTGGAAGAGGGACGTTCTGAAGGTCTGGAGAACATTCATTACCTGAGTCTCGCCGTTCATTCACGGGCAAAGCGACGTCATCATACCGATCACACCAACTAGAGAACTATGGCTCATGCTCAACTCCGCCTACCGTACTGCCCGTACCGACGATATGGTACAAACCCACAAGCCTGATAAAGATGGTAAGCAGGAGTATTATGCTCTTCAACCTCAATCCGAATGTCGGTATAACCGGCGGTCAATAACCGGTGCAATGTCGTTAGCAGTAATAGCCGACCATACCCACGCCCCTGTTGCTCGCGACGAACACCAAAGGTAGCAATCATCACACGCTGCTCGTCTCTTAGCAGCCGCAACACTGCAACCGGGATACCGGCAATCTCGCCGATCACGAAGCGATGAACAGGATTTGTAATGCAATCAGCAACAAATGCCTCTACTTTTTCAACCGGATCGCCGAACGCATCAGCAATGATTGCGGTAACAACTGCTGCATCATCCGTTTCAGCGAGACGCACGTGCCAGTTCGGTGGTAAAACCGGTAGCGGCGGCACCTGAGCCGGATCGAGATGCAACAGCACCTCAACATTCAACCGCTGCAAATCAAGTGCAGCCGCAAAAGGTGCGACACACGCACCGGCTTCATCGGCCAGTACCAACCAGCTCCCACCACGAGCCTGCGCCCAACGTGCAACCTGATCGACCAACTGGCGACCGATCCCCCGCCGACGCCACGCCGGATCAACGGCAATCACTGCTTCAATCGCAAAATAGCCGTACATCACAATTCCGCCGACCAGGGTATCACCAAACCGCGCCGCAGCCATCGTCGGCGCCAGATCGGTGTTGAGATAGAGAGGTAGTTCGATACTATCGGTACGATTGCAGCGCTCGAAGAGTGCAATCAGTTCTGGCCATTCGCTAGCGGGGACAATGGCGATGTCAGGCGTCATAGCGGTAGCAATATCCTTTCCGCAACTCGTGCATTCAGTGCAGCAACGGTGATATTGTAGCGCGAATTTGGGTTCACTTCGCCCCCCCTGCAAGCGGGGCATGCTACCCCCCTAGCCCTCCGCAAGCGGGGCATGCTACCCCCCTTAGCCCCCCTGCAAGCGGGGCATGCTACCCCCCCTAGCCCCCCGCTTGCGGGGGGGGTGGGGGGGTGGGGGGGTGACGCACCTACAGTGCCACAAAAAAAACCGACGCGATTGCGTCGGTCAGGTATGATAGCTTGGCAGAGACAACGTATCAGGCGTACTCTTCAACCGAATGCTTGACAGCGCGGGCAGCACGTCGACGAATACCGGCATCAAGCTGGGCGAAGAACTCATCGGGCGTCACACTCGCCGCAGCGCAGGCATCGGCGAAACGCAGGTTGCTGCGGTCAATGCGATATTCACGCAAAAAAGTGCGTGCCTCAGCACCAAACGTCTGCAATATGTCCTCAACTGTGTACTGCTCAAAGGTTCCGTTGCGCATTGCTGTACTCCTTTCGATGTATCAGGACTATCTTCGTCGTGACGGCTTCATTGCCGATTGCGCTTTCATTATACTGGATATTTTATACAACTGCAAGAGGTTTGAATTGTGCAAAATGTACAAATCTCAAGTCCTCTCAGCTTCGTATGCTGATACCATCCGCCGAGTGTATGGGCACGCCATCACGAGCGGCCAGGAAATCATTGCTAACTCACTCTCGCCTGAGCTTTTTAAACATGCCCGATTTTTGGTCGTGCTTGCCAGCGCAGCCTCTCACTCTTACAACGCATCCTCACTATGCGCGATTGGTTTTGGATAGGCCGCTGGCCTCCGTCCTGTTGTCGGCAGCGACATATCGCCTGATGCACCAACATGCCATCTGAGGCAAGTGCTGTTCCGTCCTTTCGCCCTGTTTGGGAGTAGCAGGTGAACACGGGAGAATACGAGAGATGCAATATCCCGCAGTAGCGGCACCGAAAATACTCAAAAACCCTACGTTCCTCCGATCAAAATACTGTTTCATGTGCTATCATTCTCACTAGAAACGGCTCACACGTCACACCTGAACAAGGAATTGTAGGATGCTCGAAGCACTCTTCTCCGCCATCGCCGAAGCCGTCTTTGGCTACCTGCTCCAGGAGAGCACCCTGACAGAGCGCACCCGCGCCGCCCTCGGTCTCGACCCAACGCGCCGCGCCTTCCAGACCGCACTGGCACGGGCATACACTGTCTTCGCCCGCCACTACCTGGAGTGGACGGCAGCGCTCTTTGACAAAACCTTCCTCAACAGCCGGGATGTCGTTCCGCTGCTGGCCGAACTGCTCACCCGCCGCGGTCAACCCGACCCGGCGCACCTGGCGCGTCTGTTCGCTGCGCACCTTGGGCATTCCGACCCCGACCGCTGGGAACGGCTGGGTGACGCCACCCGTGCTACTGCCGACTTCCTGACCTGGCTGGAGGCCGAACTGGCGCGCCAAGACGCTCTGCAACCTCTTTACGATAGCCGGGCGCTGGAGCGGATTGCCGGGAATACTGAAGCCATTCTCCGTAAACTGGAGGAGAATTTCGCAAAGGCATTGACCGAGGCGCAGCGATATGTCCAGGTCGCTGACTCCGTTTCCCATAGCGCCATCGTCACCGGCGACTACAACACCGTCACCCAGGTCTTTCTCAGCGGCGACTATGCCTCCCTGAGCGACCTCTATCTGTCGCCGGAGCCGGTCTTTCACCGCGTGCGGCTGGAGGAGTTCAGCGGGCGGGATTGGCTGACGTCACAGCTAGATTGCTTCCTAAGCGAACACGATTGTGGTGTCTGGCTGCTGGTAGGAGAGGCAGGGGTGGGCAAGACCACCTTCCTGGCCCACCTGGTGCGCGAGCGGCGTTATCTCCACTTCTTCGCCGAGCAGGCCCCCGGCGAGGCCGGCGTGACGCGGGCGTTGCAGAGCCTGGCCGCCCAACTGGTGAGCCGCTATCGCCTGGAACCTTATGCCTCCCATGAGCGCCTCTCTCCCACGCTGGCTGCCGCTCCCGACTTCCTGGAGCGCTTACTCTACCAGGCCGCTAACCACCTGACGGCTGGAGAGAAACTGGTCATCGTTGTGGACGCCCTGGATGAGGCCGGCCTGGGTTCCAACGGCAACGTGCTGGGCTTGCCCAAAAGCCTGCCTCCCGGTGTTTTCCTCGTCCTTTCCCAGCGACCGGTGTCCGTGCCGCTGCGTACCTTTCCCTATCCCACGCCAGTCCATCTTGCCTCCAATGACCTGCACAACCTGGCGGACGTGGAGACCTACCTGCGCGGCGTGGCCCGTCGTCCAGCCGTGGTCGGGCAATTGGGCGCACGCGGCTACAGCGAAGACCGTTTTGTGCAGGTGCTCAAGGAGAAGAGCGCCGGCAACTGGATGTATCTTTCCTTCATCGTGCAGGAAATCCAGCAGGGGCGACGCTCGCCGCTGGACCTGGAGGGCCTGCCCCTGGGGCTGGTGGGCTATTACGCCGAATATTGGGGCCGCTGGCGCCGCCAGCCTGAATGGCACCGCCTTTACGCTCCCCTCCTGGCAGCCCTGGCCGCGGCCCGTGAGGCTACTTCGCTGGAGCAACTCCGCCGCTGGGCCAGGCTGGACGTGGAGGAGTATCGCCTGAAGCGACTGCTGCAGGAGGAATGGGCCGCTTTTCTCTTCGCCAGCGAGGGTCGCTACCGTCTTTACCACGCCAGTCTGCAGGACTTTTTCCGCGGTGTCATTGCCGAACCCCTTACCCCGGCCGACCGTCCCCTGGTGGAGGAGATGGCCGAACGCACCCGCCAGGTCAATCACCGCATCGCTGAAATCTACCAACAGGGAGCCACCGGGGATTGGATGCGCCTAGCCACACTGGACGGGGGCTACGGCCTGCGCCACCTGGCCACCCATCTGGCCGCCGCCGGAAATTGGGACGCCCTCTTCACCCTGCTGACCGACTTCGACTTCCTGGAAGCGCGTTGCCGGGCGACGACCGTCTTCGACCTGGAGGCCGACTACCGCCAGGCCCTGGCTGCCTGGCCGCCGGAAGATGCCGCACGGCGAGACGTACTGGCCGCTTTTGAAGAGCGTGTACGCCTGGAAGCCTCGCGCATCGCCCAGGCGCCTGAATGGCTCTTTCCGGCCCTCTATAACTACCTGCGCTGGCTTGATGCCCCGGACGGCCCGCTGCATCGGCTGTGCGAAACCGCTGCATTCCACCGCACGAATTACCTGCGCTCCCGCCTCGACCCACGGCCTGAACCACCGCTCTGGCTGCGCTCCCTGGCAGGCCATACGGATTGGGTGAGAGCCATGGCCCTCAGCCCCGACGGGCGCACCATCGTCAGCGGCGCGGATGACTGCACCGTCAAGGTGTGGGACGCCCACGACGGGCGCCTGCTCCGCTCCCTGGAAGGCCATACGGCTTGGGTGCTCGCCGTGGCGCTCAGCCCCGACGGGCGCACCATCGTCAGCGGCTCGTCGGATAGAACCCTAAAGGTGTGGGACGCCCACGACGGGCGCCTGCTCCGCTCCCTGGAAGGCCATACGCATTGGGTGCTCGCCGTGGCGCTCAGCCCCGACGGGCGCACCATCGTCAGCGGCGCGGATGACCGCACCGTCAAGGTGTGGAACGCCCACGACGGGCGCCTGCTCCGCTCCCTGGCAGGCCATACGGATGCGGTGCTCGCCGTGGCCCTCAGCCCCGACGGGCGCACCATCGTCAGCGGCTCCCTTGACCGCACCGTCAAGGTGTGGAACGCCCACGACGGGCGCCTGCTCCGCTCCCTGGCAGGCCATACGGATGCGGTGACCGCGGTGGCGCTCAGCCCCGACGGGCGCACCATCGTCAGCGGCTCGTGGGATAACACCCTGAAGGTGTGGGACGCCCACGATGGGCGCCTGCTGCGCTCCCTGGCAGGCCATACGGATGCGGTGCTCGCCGTGGCCCTCAGCGCCGACGGGCGCATCATCGTCAGCGGCTCGTCGGATAGAACCCTAAAGGTGTGGGACGCCCACGACGGGCGCCTGCTCCGCTCCCTCGAAGGCCATACGGATAGGGTGAGAGCCGTGGCGCTCAGCCCCGACGGGCGCACCATCGTCAGCGGCGCGGATGACCGCACCGTCAAGGTGTGGGACGCCGCAAGCGGGCACCTGCTCCGCTCCCTGGCAGGCCATACGCTAGGGGTGACCGCCGTGGCCCTCAGCCCCGACGGGCGCACCATCGTCAGCGGCTCGTGGGATAACACCCTGAAGGTGTGGGACGCCGCAAGCGGGCGCCTGCTCCGCTCCCTGGAAGGACATACGGATTGGGTGAGCGCCGTGGCGCTCAGCCCCGACGGAAGCACCATCGTCAGCGGCTCCTTTGACCGCACCGTCAAGGTGTGGGACGCCCACGACGGGCGCCTGCTGCGCTCCCTGGAAGGACATACGGGCGGAGTGAACGCGGTGGCGGTCAGCCCCGACGGGCGCACCATCGTCAGCGGCTCGTGGGATAACACCCTGAAGGTGTGGGACGCCCACGACGGGCGCCTGCGCCGCTCCCTGGAAGGCCATACGCTAGGGGTGCTCGCCGTGGCCCTCAGCGCCGACGGGCGCACCATCGTCAGCGGCTCTCATGACCGCACGGTGAAGGTGTGGGAGGCGGAAAGCGGGCACCTGCGCCGCTCCCTGGAAGGACATACGGATTGGGTGAGCGCCGTGGCGCTCAGCCCCGACGGAAGCACCATCGTCAGCGGCTCCTTTGACCGCACCGTCAAGGTGTGGGACGCCCACGACGGGCGCCTGCTGCGCTCCCTGGCAGACCATACGGATGCGGTGAACGCCGTGGCGCTCAGCGCCGACGGGCGCACCATCGTCAGCGGCTCCTTTGACCGCACCGTCAAGGTGTGGGACGCCCACGACGGGCGCCTGCGCCGCTCCCTGGAAGGCCATACGCTAGGGGTGCTCGCCGTGGCCCTCAGCGCCGACGGGCGCACCATCGTCAGCGGCTCGTGGGATAGAACCCTGAAGGTGTGGGACGCCCGCGACGGGCGCCTGCGCCGCTCCCTGGAAGGCCATACGGCTTGGGTGAG
>NZ_JPIM01000174.1 GCF_000735195.1 Chloroflexus sp. MS-G | reverse complement strand
TGGGCGAGGAAGGGGGCTGGGGGGAAGGTGAGGGCGTCTCGTCGCAGAAATGCTGGCGGTGTCCGCCACCGTTCCCCACACCAGGTTGTTGATTCGGCGCTTCGTTGCTTGCCCTCCAGTCAACGCCCCTGTTGAGCGCCTGATCAAAACCACAAGTTTCTGAATCACATTGTTAGACACTCCACACCGTTGTTGAACCGTAGCAAATGGACGCCAATGCTGACAACTCTGAAAACCCTATTCCATCTCAAGACCGATTGACAGATTCGTCTAAAGCGCATACGCTTAAGGTTCAAGTCAGTACGAAAGTGGCGAAACAAGGGCCGTCGTGTTAGTCTGAACCTGCTCCGGTAGGTATAACTGTGTACCAAACGGTAGCCGGTTCTTACCTTACCTCCTTCAGTTCCCTTTCACGCTTACGTCAGGAGAAGAAGGCATGATGGAGACAACTACTTCCTTCGCCACGACAATCAAGGAGGAGGAATGACAATGCGCGTCGGGCTTGATTTCGGCACCACAAATTCGAGTGCTGCGGTGTACGATGGTCATCGCTTGCATCTGATCAATCTTGACCCGATAAACCTTCAGCCGACTATTCTCCGCTCGACGCTCTTCATTACCCGCGAGGGCGTACCTTTTATCGGACGTGAGGCAATCAATCGCTTCACCGAGGGAAACGTCGGGCGTGAGATTGAATATGTCTGGCGGTATATTGGTGATGCTGAATTGACCTTTGCCGAAAGTGGTACGGTAACGCAGGCGCTGTATGTAAAGGTAGATGCAAATGCCCCAGGACGCTTGTTTCAGTCATTGAAAAGTCACCTCCGTGACCGTAGTTTCCAGAAGACTAACGTCTTCGGTGTCTACTACTCACTGGAAGAGCTGATTGCGCTGGTCTTGCGTATGATTGTTGAACGGATCGAGCAGCAACTCGGCGCCCCGATCAGCCACCTGGTGATAGGGCGACCGGTGCACTACGCGACCGATCCGGCAAGTGATGCGCTGGCGTTTGAACGTATGCAGGCTGCGTGTCGGCTGGCCGGTCTGCGATCATTTAGCTTTCTCGAAGAGCCTACTGCGGCAGCACTCTCCTATGTCTCTACCAATCGCCGACCTCAACGGGTACTGGTATTCGATTTCGGTGGTGGTACGCTCGACATTACCATCATGGAGCTTGATGAGCGGGGGCGACCATCGTTTTTAGCAACGGATGGTGTACCGGTAGGCGGCGACCTGCTCGACCGTCGAATTGTTATGGGCCGCCTCTTGCGGCACTTCGGCGAGGGGGCTACACTCGGCCCGCGTCGTTTACCGTTCCCAAGCCATGTCCTAGAGCATCTCAGCGAATGGCAGACGATTATCGATCTAACCCAGCCCAAATATCTGGCGATTATCGATGAAGCAGTCGCGATTGGTGATCGTCCCCACGAACTGAAGGCTCTGCGCACCCTGGTTCGTAAGAATTATGGTTTACCAATGTATGAAGCGGTCGAGCGTACTAAAGTGGCGTTATCTCAGGCTGATCGCGCCACCTTCATCCTTGACATGGGTGAGCAGACGGTACGCGATGAGATACCACGTTGGGATTTCGAGCGACTGATTGGTCCTGATGTACGGGCAGTCGAACGTTGTATCGATCGGGCGCTGGCAACAGCCGGCTTACGACCCGAGCAAATCGATGTCGTGCTCCGTACCGGTGGTAGTTCCCGCGTTCCGCGCTTCATCCGTATGTTGAGCGAAAAGTTCGGCGCCGAGAAATTGCAGGAGATAGATGTGTTTACCAGCGTCGCGGCTGGTCTGGCAATACAGGCGTATCAATCGTAATAGTGTAGTGTTCTCTTTGCTGGGAGCGCGGGCCTCTGGCCCGCATCTTGGAGCTTGTGAGCCAGCCTTTTGCCAGAACATCATTTGGCTCGGCTTGCCAAACTGTCTGTACTGGTGCGCTGATCCGGTTTGCAACCGGTTCTACCCATTTTCCTCGCGAGGCAAGGGCCGCAGTTACAAGTTTCAATGGCCTTTCAGCGACATGAGCTTTGACGATTTCCTTCAGCAGCCAGCTTCGTTCCCCACTTTCCAGGACACACTGGAAGACAATCTCAACTGGCGTCTTTGGAGTTTAGGGATCGGTGATGGGACGACCATTCTGATTCAAGCAGTAAACATTGACGTTGCCTCTCGTCCCCATATCGTCACCTTTTCACCTGGCCAACGCCTGCTTAAGCTAGGCCAACTTAGAATAATGGGCAATGGGAGACTTCCGGCACTGGTTGATTCAACCGGCAAAATTGTCGAAATGGGGCAGATCAGTAAAGATCTGAGACTGGTTGCCACATCGCTGGTGACACTGGTGGTGAGTGTTGCCCATTTTATTTCGACCGGCGATCTGGTCAAGAGAATTAAGAACATTGACAAGAAAATAGACTGGCTTGTTGCTATGCGCCGGATCGATCAGTTAGCCAAATATGAGCGAATCTTCGTTGCTGCACGTGAACTCTGTATGCGGCCCATTGGCGAGCGCGAACAGATGGAGTTACGTCGGATGCGCTATGAACTGCGCGAGCTACGTGCCATTCTGCGCCGTGAGTGGGAGACGGCGATTAATCAGCTAGAGGTAAAACCATCGTGGTTTGACATGCTTCGTAGTAATAAGCAACAGCGCCTGGAGCAGGAACTGCACAAAATGCTGCCCTACCCCGTTCTGATCGACTTAGGTTGGCGGTTAGAATTGGTTTTGGCGATGGCAAGCAAAACTGAAGTCGAGTTTGCGGCCTCGCTTATTGATGAGCTGAAACAGGTAGCAAAGGTTTTACACCTAATCGAGGAAAAAGGTAAGCCGATCAAGTTGGAATACAGTCTGCTGGAGCCGTATCGATCACTGCTGGCCGCCCTACAACGATCTGGCGCATAGCTATCGTTCATTGCCGGTGTCATAGCGTTATCTGGGCCGGATAAACTCTTCTTCCGCGAAGCCCATCCCACCAGGGCTTCGCGTTTGTTTTCTATCAACATACAACGTAACGCCAGCGCGTATAATAGGCGCGTAATCATCACGATGGAGCGCCTATGGGATTCCAACAACAACTCGCTGAAGCAATTGCCGTGCTAGAGGCCTGTACCACACTCGCGCCGGCAATCGACCAGATCACTGCCTGCACCACCGAGGCACTGCTGGCCGGACACACGCTGTATACCGCCGGAAATGGTGGCAGTGCGGCCGATGCCATGCATTTGGCGGAAGAACTGGTTGGTCGTTACCGGTACAATCGGCGTCCACTGCCTGCTATTTGCCTCAACGCTGATGTCGGAGCACTTACATGCATTGCCAACGACTTTGGTTACGAGGAAATCTTTGCCCGTCAACTTGCCGCTCTGGGCAAGCCTGGTGATGTACTGATTGTTTTCAGCACCAGTGGTCAGTCGCCGAATATCATCAATGCCTTGAGTACGGCGCGGGCCAGAGGCATGATCAACATTGCCTTACTGGGTAAAGATGGTGGCATGGCCCGGAATCTGGCCGATCATGCTCTGATTGTACCGAGTAACAACACTGCACGCATTCAGGAAGTTCACACGCTCATCCTGCACGCGATTTGCGAGCAGGTTGAACAACGTCTCGCCAGTTCACTTGAACCACATGTTGAGAGGGAGGTATGAACCGCATTCTCGTCACCGAAAAGATCGCTGCTGAAGGCCTTGATGTGCTACGCCAGGCCGGTACGGTTGATGTCCGGCTTGATCTCGACAAACCGACACTGTTATCGGTGATCGGTGAATACGATGCACTGGTTGTTCGTTCGGCAACCAAAGTGACTGCTGAAGTTATTGCTGCTGGCGAGCGGTTGCGTGTGATCGGGCGGGCCGGTACCGGCGTCGATAATATTGACGTAGAAGCGGCCACCCGGCGCGGCATTATCGTTGTCAATGCACCGGCCTCGAATAACGTGGCCGTTGCCGAGCTAACGATTGGCTTGCTCCTATGTCTGGCCCGTCGCATTCCGCAGGCCCATGCCTCAGTGCAGAGTGGGCGCTGGGCGCGCAACGAATTTGTGGGTTGGGAAGTACGTGGCAAGACGCTCGGTCTGGTTGGTTTAGGCCGGATCGGATCAGAGGTGGCACGACGAGCACGGGCAATGGAAATGGAAGTGCTGGCGTATGATCCGGTCGTCTCTTTTGATCGGGCCGAACAGTTGGGTGTGGCGCTGGTGACGCTCGATGAGTTAGTTCAGCGCAGCGATGTTATTTCACTGCATGTACCGCTGATCGAAAGTACACGCAATATGTTCGATCACCATCGGATCATGCAGATGAAACGTGGTGCATACCTGATCAACGCCAGTCGCGGAGGGATTGTTGATGAAGCAGCGCTGGTCGAGGCTCTAAACAGTGGTCATCTTGCCGGTGCTGCCCTCGATGTGTATGCTCAGGAACCACCTCCAGCGGATAGTCCGCTGCTCGGCCATCCGAAGGTTATAACCGTTCCCCACATTGGTGCTTCGACCGCTGAAGCGCAACTGAGCGCCGGTACCGAGATGGCCGAAGGCGTCGTGATCGCGCTTAGCGGTGGCACGCCACGCTACGCGGTTAATGCACCTTTTGTTGCGCCTGAAGCATGGAATATTCTCCAGCCTTACCTCAATCTGGGTCGTCTACTCGGCACACTGGTTATGCAACTGGTACAAGAGCCGGTACGTAGTTACGATCTTGAATTGGGCGGTGAGCTGGCCGACATGGATACACAACCGGTACGGCTGGCTGTGTTACAGGGTTTGCTGGCGGCCAGCAGTGTTGAGCGTATTACTCCGGTGAATGCACCGATTATTGCTCGTGAGCGTGGCGTTCGGATGACCGAACGAGTGACTCCCGAAGCTGAAAATTACGCCGGCCTGATCACGTTACATGTTCAGACCGGTGAACGTACCCGTACATTTAGTGGCACCGTCTTGCGTGGTGAACCGCATATTGTCCAGATGGACGGTTACTTCGTCGATTTTGTGCCGCAGGGGTCTTTGTTGATAACCTATCACCACGACCAACCAGGCATGATCGGTAAGGTCGGCCAGTTGCTCGGCGCGGCAGATGTAAATATTTCGGGAATGTACGTCGGACGACGTGCCCCACGTGAGCGAGCAGTAATGGTGTTGACCCTTGATGAACCTGCTCCACCACACGTGATGGAACAGGTCGCAGCGATCCCCGGTATCCAGGCAGCGTTCAGCGTGCAACTATAAAAGAAAATAATATCGGGTGGGGGCGGGTTACTTTCGCCCCCACGCCGTCGCTTGACACCCATCTCGTTTATTCGGGGGAACAACCTCATTCGGGGGTGGATTGTTTCCACCCCAATTGAAAGTCGATCTCAAGCCGCACCTTCAGCTTCGGCCGGTGACTTGACGGGCTGAGCGAGCAACTGACGATCAATTCGGAACATCGTAATAATACCTAACACCTGCACGGCGGCCAGCATTGCTAGTGCAACGAAGTAGATCGGCGAGAACTTCTCGATCAGGCCATTCTGCACCAGCCCAACGTGCAGGAAGAACATCCCGAACACGAATAACCCAACCGCCGGACAAATCAAGCCGTAGGTATTGGGGTTACGGGCCGAACCATTGAGATAGGTGCGGAAGTAGCCCACCCGTTGCAGAACCGACCAACCAAACAGACCGGCTAGCAGTTGCAGGCTAAAGAAGATGGCCGTGATTACGAGGCGGTGTGGTGCGTCAATGTGCAGCTCAAACCCGTTGTGCAGCCCATGGCTGATACGCAACACCGCAATACCGATCAGGGTCAGCAAGGGGATTGGTAGCCACAGACTCGCTCCTGCCTCAGTTGCCAGTCCGCTGGTCAGCATGGCGCGCACACCCAGCACCAGCATAATGAGCGCAATGACCACCGCTGAGGTGATAAAGAAGATTGCACCGAGGATCGAGAGACCAATCGTCAATTTCACGGTGCTCATCGCCGCCGGTGCTGCCAGACCGACGCCGACCATAGCGAAGGCGAAGGCAGCCAGCATTTGTGTCAGGTTGTTGTTACGCGCACAATCGAAATGTCCGTTGCTGATGGCTCGTCCGAAAATATCGGCAAAGGTGCGCAATGCCAGCACTCCCACGGCAAAGAATGCGGCCATCGCAAACGGGAAGAGATATTCAACCACGTTCCAGAGACCGGGCACAAAGACCGCACCGCTCACAAACAACACATTGATAGTCATTGCGAGTGTGAGCGGCAGCGCCATCAGTGAAACCGCTCCGTTCGTTTCACGCAACTGCACGTAGGCACTGCTGCGGCGGAAACGAGAAAACTCTTGCAAGTTCCAGATCAGCGATTGGAGATGGCGCAACGCAAAGATCGCAACGCCAGCCAGCGCGACCAGCAAGAGGATTTGCCCGATCAGATCCGATTTTGCCCACAGTGCTGCAATGCTGTCGAAAGTGACGATGGGGGTCTTCGGGTGCGGAACGAGGAAGTTGAGCCAGATGAAGAAGGTAACAGCCATTCCGCCATTACCAAGCGCTGCCAGAAAGTAGGTTGGCGTGTACCGTTCGCCAAGTGTGCGCAATCCCGTAAGACGACCGAACGACAGACTCA
>NZ_JPIM01000173.1 GCF_000735195.1 Chloroflexus sp. MS-G | reverse complement strand
CACCTAGGGAAAACTCGATGCATTCAAGCAGCTCTACTGGAGAACATCACTGATGCGGGCCGGAGGCCCGTGCCCCCCGGGAAAACTCGATGTATTCAAGCAGCTCTACCGGAGAACATCACGATGCGGGCCGGAGGCCCGCGCACCCAGGGAGACCACGCGGGCGAAAGATGGTCACCGGTGAACCCGACCGAAACCTGACATCTCCGAACCCCCCTCCCATTCGGCGTGATAGTGGTCAAGATAGCGATTGTCGGCTATAATACAAGCCGCAATTTATTGTAAGGTGTGTAAGGAGTGTGACCATGAAATCGACGCCAGCAGGCGAAGCTATTCAGATCATCAACGGACGCTTGCAGGTTCCCGATCATCCGGTTATTCCGTTCGTCGAAGGTGATGGCACTGGGCGAGACATCTGGCGTGCGAGCGTCCGTGTGTTCGACGCTGCGGTTGCGCTGGCTTATGGTGGTAAGCGGAAGATCGAGTGGCTTGAGGTACTAGCCGGTGAAAAAGCATTTCACATGACGGGGAACTGGCTCCCTGACGAGACGATTGAGACATTTCAGAAGTATCTCGTCGGGATCAAAGGCCCGCTCACGACACCGGTTGGTGGTGGTATTCGCTCGTTGAACGTTGCTCTGCGTAAACATCTCGATCTCTACGTTTGTCAGCGACCGGTTCGCCACTTTGCCGGTGTTCCATCGCCGGTCAAACACCCCGAAAAGGTCGATATGGTGATCTTCCGCGAGAATACGGAAGATGTCTACACCGGTATCGAGTACCGTGCTGGCAGTGAGGAAGCGGCCAAGGTTCTCGAGTTTTTACAGCGCGAGTTTCCTAAAGATTTTGAAAAGATCCGCTTCGGTACACCTGAAAAGACCGATGAGTTTCGCCGGCTGATCGGCGAGGCGCCTGAAGGTAAAATTGAGGTTGGGATTGGTATTAAGCCGATTAGCCGGATTGGCACTGAGCGGATCATGGCGGCGGCGATCCAATATGCGATCACCTACAAGCGCAAGAGCATCACCCTGATGCACAAGGGAAATATCCAGAAGTTTACCGAAGGCGCCTTCCGCGACTGGGCTTACGAATATGCCGAGCGTGCTTTCGGTGATTATGTGTACACCTGGGCGCAGTGGGAGCGAACAAAGGCGTCACGCGGTGAGGCGGCTGCCAATGCCGAACAAAAAGAGGCCTTGGCAGCAGGTAAGATTCTGGTGAAAGACGCGATTGCCGATATTATCTTTCAGCAAGTGCTGACCCGTCCTGATGAATTTGATGTGATTGTTGCTCCCAACCTCAACGGTGATTATCTCTCGGATGCGCTGGCAGCCCAGGTGGGCGGTATCGGCATTGCGCCTGGCGGCAATATCAACTACGTGACCGGCCATGCGATCTTCGAGGCAACCCACGGTACGGCGCCAAAATATGCCGACCTCGATAAGGTTAATCCTGGCTCGGTGATTCTGTCGGGCGAGATGATGCTCCGCTATATGGGGTGGACGGAAGCCGCTGACCTGATTATCGCTGGTCTTGAGCGTACTATTGCCGATAAGACAGTAACCTACGACTTTGCCCGCTTGATGGAAGGCGCCCGTGAGGTGAAGACGTCGGAGTTTGCCAACCTGATCATTGCCAACATGGAGAAGATCGTGGCCGGTGATGTCCCCCATCCCGAACCGACGTTTGGCCCTGAGATTCTGCGTCGGGCAGATGGTCGTGTCTATCCACACGGCAGTGTGGGAGCCGTGATGACGCGGGCAGTTGTAGCAGTGCCGGCTGAGGCTTCGCTCCGCGAAACCTCTATTTACATGCGTGGACGCGGTATCCATTCGGTGATCGTTAAGCCCGATGCAAGTGGGCAGTGGGGCATTATGACGATGCGTGATGTGTTGAAGAAAGTGGTTCGTGAGGGTCGGGCTATCGATGGCTTGACCGTTGGTGACTTGACCAGTCGGCCATTGTTGAGTGTCAGCCCCGAAACGCCCATCACTGAATGCGCGGCATTGATGGTCGAACGCAATATCCGTCGGCTAGCCGTATTTGAGAATGGTGAACCGGTCGGTATTATTTCTGAGACCGATATATTCAGCCACGTTGCCGAGTAGTCTCTTCCCTTCCTCCTCAGCCCCCTCCTCTCCCATCCCTCACAGGCAGAGGAAGGGGGAATTGCCCTCTCCTTCTAGCCCTCTTCCTCTCCCACACGGAGCGAGGGAGAGGGTTATAGTTGCCTCTCATTTATCTGTATACCCCCCAACCCCCTGCAAGCGGGGGGACTGTACCTCCCCCAACCCCCCAAGCAGGGAGCTTGTGGCAGGTGCTGGCGGCAGGGCTGGCAGGGGATGATGCTATGATGATGCACCAAACGATGGGGTCTGACCACAAATTATAGGACGCAGGCCAGAGGCCCGCGCTCCCAGGTGATCGCGTGGGTTGGGAATCATCGGAAGCAGGTGTGTGACACTTGTTGGTGTTGTGCCGTTGTTGAGCAATTTGGCTGAAAACGTTGCAAAGCCCTCCTTCTCATCGCTCACTTTTCGATTTTCACTTCTCTCGGTGTACTGTGGTAAGATAAGAAAAGGAATCACGGAACCACAATAGCGCGAGTGCGTATGGAAATATTCAACGTTCACCTGTTTGAATTTATCTTGATTGCGGGCCTAGCTCTTGTTCTCTTCGGGCCAGAACGGTTACCGGAGATCGGTCGTTTTGCTGGCAGGCAGGTCGCCAAATTTCTGGCCTGGCAGCAGCAATCGCCTGAATTGCAGATGATCAACGAGATGCGCAACGAGTTTGAACGTGAGATTGCTCAGTTGCGTGATGAGTTGATCCGGACTCGCCAGCAGCTCGATGTGCAGCAAGATATGCAGGCGATTGCCGACGAAGTGAAAGCTGCTGGTCAGCAAGCACAATCTATTCTTGACGAAGTAAAGGCTGCCGGTCAGCAAGCCCAAACCGTGCTCGATGAGGCGAAGACGGCGACCAAACCGGTTATTCGCCCTCCAGCTCAACCGCCGGTTCCGGCGGCAACCGTTTCACCGACAACACCAACCGTATCGGTTTCAGCAGTGGTGCAGCCGGTAACCGAGGAAGATCGTAAGTTGTTTGGTGAACCATCAACAATAACGACCCCACCTGAGCCTGTAGCCGATCAACCGCTTGCGCTTCCCGATGAGCAGTCGACCGCTTCATCAACGCCTGCCGATCCTCATGCTGATCAACCCGCTATCACTGCTGCCGAACTGCATGAACTTATGCACCGCCTGAATGAATTGGCGGCTGAATTGCAGGCCATTGTCTTTCAGCTCCAGGCTCGTGGGTTACTCGCTCAGCACTGGCAACCGACCGTTCCTGCTTCACCCCTGACGGAGGAGACAATACGATCATGACAACCCGACCGGCAAGAGCAAATCAGACCGATGATGCCTCGATGTCGCTTATTGAACACCTGATCGAACTGCGGAGCCGGATTATCAAGTCCGGGATTGCAGTGTTGATCGGGATGGTATTAGGTTTTGTAGCTGTTTGGCCACAGGGGCCGGTCAAACTGATCGATATTCTGATCCTGACCTTTGCACCAATCAATGACCGCTTTGCGCCGATTCAGTCGGTTGGGACGACCGAGCAGTTTACTAGCTATATGAAAGTGGCGCTGGTGGTCGGTGTGATCCTGGCCATGCCGGTTATTGTCTATCAGATTTTGGCCTTTATCATCCCTGGTCTTACCGCTGACGAACGTCGCCTGATTTTTCGGGCACTCCCGTTTGTTACCTTGTTCTTCCTGGCCGGTATCGCGTTTGGCTGGTTTGTGACGACACCGGTCGCTATTCGGTTTCTGGTTGGCTTTTCTGATTCACCGTTGATCCAGACCCAACCAACCTTGTCTGATTTTCTCGAGACGGTTTCAATGTTGTTGCTGATCAACGGGATCGTGTTTGAGCTGCCGATCATCATTTATGTGTTGGCTTACCTGAATGTCACCAATGCCCGTCAACTGGCCGGCTATCGGCGGTACGCGCTGGTGCTGGTGGTCATTATTGCAGCATTTATTACGCCTACCGGTGATCCGGTAAATCTGTTTTTGCTGGCGCTGCCGATGTATCTGCTTTATGAAGTGGGGATTATTTTGGCTCGTTTTGTGCCGGCATCGGCGCAGAAGTCGCGTGGGTAGTTACTCCTCACCTGACCCTTCCCGCCGGATGATGGGAGACATCCTTCCTTTAGGCGAAGAAGGGGGATAGAGGATCGGGAATCTTACATTCGTGGCATAAGTGAGGAATGACCGAGACGCAACCTAACATCGCTCTGGTGATCGGCATTAACGGCGGTCCTGAAACCGGGCTGCCACCACTGCGCTACGCCGAGGAGACTGCATACCAGGTGGCCCGTATGCTCACTTCACCGGCTAGTGGCTTTACCCTGCATTGTGGTGAGCCGCTGGTTGGTGCAGCAGCAACCACCGATGCTGTGCGCAGGGCGATCTTCGATGCGCGGCGAGCTGCCGGTCGCCATGGGCTGTTGCTCATCTATTATATCGGTCACGGGCGCTACATCACCGATGCCAGCGGCCATAGTGATGTCTTCCTGGTTACCTCCAACTTCCGCCCAGAGGATGCCCGTGACGATCCGAGCGCTCACCTCTCGATGGAGTGGCTTCAGGAGAAGGTGTTGCGCCATAGTACCCCTGACCGGTTGCTGCTCATCCTCGACTGCTGCTACGCCGGCGCAGTCGGTGAAGCTGCGCCTGATCCGGTGGTTGATAATCTGCGTCGGCGCCTGGCCCAGGCCCTCAACATCCAGCGCACCGATGTCGCCGACGGTAGCAGCGGGACGATGCGTAAAACGCTGGCTGCGGTCAGCCCCTGGCATAAAGCCTACGAAGGCGATGGCGCCACCCGCTACAGTGCCGCTCTGCTGCGTGGATTAGCCGGGGCTGCTGCGTTAGAGGATGGCCGGGTGACCTGGCAGAGCCTGCACGCGATGCTTCAGGTAGAGCTGGCCGATGCCCAGCCTGGCGAGTATGGCTTCGACCGCTCATCCGGTGCCACGCTGGCGTATTACCCGGATCGTGCTCGCCTGCGCACACCCGAACATCAGCCCTTTGTGATGCCCCACCCACCCCTCCCCAACTTCGTGGGCCGTGAGGAAGAACTCAAGCACCTGGCGACTATGCTCACCGGCGAGCAGGCGGAAGATGTCGCGCTGCTGCCGGCGATCGCCGGCATCGGCGGCATCGGCAAGACCCGGCTGGCAATCGAGTTCGTCCATCGCTACCGCGACCGCTTTCCCGACGGCGTGTTCTGGCTGAGCATGGAACAACCGGAAACGATTGAAACCCAGGTTGCCGCATGCGGCGGGCCACGTGGTCTCCAACTCTTCGACGATGAACCGGGTGAACAGTTGCGTAGGCAGACTATCGGCTTTGACGGTGAGCTGAGCCGTTTCGAGCGACCACGTCGGCTAAGCCTGCGTGAGCGGGTCGAACAGGTGCGAGCGATCTGGGAAGGGCCGGGTCGCCGTCTAATCATCTTCGACAACCTGGAAGACCCGACCCTGCTCGAGCAGTGGCGGCCGCGTGGCGGCGGCAGCCGTCTGCTGATCACCACCCGCCGCCAGAGCTGGAAGACCGGCAGCGGCGTGCGTCTCCTCCCCCTCACCAGCCTGACAGACGAAGCCAGTCTGTCATTGCTGCTTGGCCCGCGTGCGATCGAACGTGACCGCTCCATCGCTGACCTGCTGGCAGACCAAGGTGAGGCCGAGGCTGCGCAGGACATCGTTCGGGAGCTGGGTGGACTGCCGCTGGCGCTTACCCTGGCCGGTCGCTACCTGGCCGAGTGTAGCATGACCCTCGCCCGCTACCTTGAGCAACTGCGTACCGAGAGCATCAACCACCACTCTCTGAATGCTGAACTGGTTGAAGGACTACCATCGGGGCAACGGGCAAGCATCGTGGCATCCTTTGCGTTGAGCTATCAGCGTCTGGGCAACGATCCGACCGATCACCTGGCCCGCACGATCTGGCTGTCCGCCGCACAACTTGCCCCCGAGCCGATTCTCGATGAAGTGCTTATTCGCGCTGCTGAGCTTGACCCGACCGACGACACCCAACGCGAGCGGGGCGAACAGGCGCTTCGTCGTCTGCGTGAACTCGGATTGATTGAGTATAGCGATGGATCGTACCGTCTCCACCGCCTGCTACGCGCTTATGCGCGCAGTGTTACCGATGACCCATTAGCCGATTGGCGACGTGCTGTACGCGGTCTGGGCCAGACCGTTCAGCAACTTGATGAAAAGTTGGAACTATCTGCCCGGCCTTTTCTTGAACATATCCGTCAGTTGCTTGACGTGCGCGTAGCTAATCGTGATCGCGACCAGGCCGATCTGCTGCATGCGGCTGGTCTGATCATGTATCAGGACAATGACTACCCGACGGCGCGGCAGTATTTGCAGGAGGCGCTGGCAATCAAGGAAGCGGTGCTGGGCCGCCGCCATCGCTCAACGGCCCTCACCCTGCACGGGTTAGGGCGGGTGGCGCTGGAGGAAGGCGACTACCCGACGGCGCGGCAGTATTTGCAGGAGGCGCTGGCAATCAAGGAAGCGGTGCTGGGCCGCCGCCATCGCTCAACGGCCCTCACCCTGCACGAGTTAGGCAGGGTGGCCTATGCTGAGGGCGACGACCC
>NZ_JPIM01000172.1 GCF_000735195.1 Chloroflexus sp. MS-G | reverse complement strand
GGGGGTGGGTGTATCTGGAGCTGGCCGACCTGTGGGTGGGGGTGGAAGGCGACCACGTGGTGTGTTACACCGACGACGGCACGGCGTTTGGCGACTACGCGACGGTGGTGCAGCAGGCGGCAGAAGCTGAGGCGCGAGCGCGAGCAGCGGAAGAACAGGCGCAGCGGGAAGCGGCAGCGCGGGCCGAGGCGGAAGTGCTGGCACGTGCAGCAGCGGAACAGGCGCAGCGGGAAGCGGCCGCACGGGCCGAGGCGGAGGAACAGGCCCGACGCGAAGCCGCAGCGCGGGCCGCGCTTGAAGCCCGTCTGCGTGAGCTAGAGGCCGAGTTGCGGCGGTTGCGTGGATGAGCGGAATGATCAGCGATACGTACAGCAGCGCTCCCCCTATCGCGATGGACGATAGGGGGGCAACATATCCAATCCTCGGTCACCTTACGATACTTAGGATGCGGGCCAGAGGCCCGCGCACCCTGGCAAAGGGGCAACATATCTAATCCTCGGTCGCCTTACGCTACACTGACGAAGGTCTGTGTGTGCGCTGCTTCATC
Organism: Chloroflexus sp. MS-G; assembly: GCF_000735195.1. GTDB lineage: Bacteria > Chloroflexota > Chloroflexia > Chloroflexales > Chloroflexaceae > Chloroflexus. Next base: position 6,144 of record NZ_JPIM01000172.1, on the reverse strand, counting down.
CAGTTCTCGAAGTGTTCCGAACCCGAGTACGTTGAAAAGCTGTCGAGACCGTACATCTTTCACATCAGAAGTCTGCGTCTGAGCATGCGGCATCTTTCCTGGCCGACGATTACCAATGGTAAGCGTGAGGTTGTCTGCCATGACGTTTGCAGGCGCTTATGCGCAAGGTATCAGAGCATCTGCCCGATATACGCGCATCAAGCATGATAAATTGTTGTGTTCTTCAAGACATAAAAAGAGCGATAGAGTATCATAACTCTATCGCTCTATTGGTAGCGGCGGCAGGATTCGAACCTGCGACCTTCGGGTTATGAGCCCGACGAGCTGCCACTGCTCCACGCCGCGTCGGCACTGAATAATATAGCAGTTTTGCTGCGTATTGTCAAGAGAGTTTTCACCAGATTCGCTACAATGTATTGTTGTGCATTCGAGAATGTTCCTGCGCGCACAAGGTTTCAACGTCGTCAGTGTTCGTTCGAGTTCACCAATATACTGTGTACAACACCGGTCACCGGAAAACGCCCGTAAGCACGATGAGGGTGGGTGCCAGACTCGCCCATTTTCTGTGCGCATAACAGAGCGAGTGCTAGACGCCCACTAGTGATAATCCAGTAAGCTACCGCACCGACCGATACCCGCCATTCACTCCACGCGGCGAAAGCACCAGTTGCCAGAGCTGACTGGCCCGCGCCATAAAGCTGCCGGCACTCATAAGCAGGTATAGTCGCCACATACGGTAAAAGCGCTCGTCGTAACGGCTTGCCAGTTGCGGCCACGCACGCTCGAAGTTGGCATGCCAGGCTTTCAAGGTGGTCACGTAGTTTACCCCGAAATTGTGCCAGTCTTCCAGTACAAAGAGACCCTCAAATGCGGCAGTAATGAGGCGCGGCGAGGGGAGCATTGAGTTCGGGAAGATGTAGCGTTCAATCCACGAGTCACGCCCTTGATAGGCAACATTCGTGCCAATCGTGTGCAACAGGAATAGACCGTCGTCGCTTAACAAGCGACGGACGACTTGCATAAATGTTCGATAGTTCCGGTAACCAACATGCTCGAACATACCAACCGAGATGATCCGATCAAATGTCCCCCTGGTCTGGCGGTAATCCTCTAATCTGATTTCAACCGGCAATCCGCAGCAACGCTCACTCGCCAGCCTGGCCTGCTCTTTCGAGACGGTGATGCCTACAACACGCACCCCGTAACGTTCCGCCAGATATTGTGCTGTTCCTCCCCAACCACAACCAATGTCGAGAACGCGCATCCCCGGTTGGAGATCGAGCTTACGGGCGATCAGGTCAAGTTTTGCTTCCTGTGCTTCATCGAGCGTGCGCGCTCCACTGTCCCAGTAGGCACAACTGTAGATCATCCTTCGGTCGAGCATGGCCTCATAGAGGTCATTTCCAATATCGTAATGTCGCTGGCCAATGACGAAGGCGTCCTTGCCACGCTGACGATTGATGAATCGACTGTCGAACCAGAGCGGAAGCTGTACGAACCAGCCAACCGCCTGTGGTGTTTGAACCTTCAGGAGCCGACAGATAAACTCATCAATCGCCGCACAATCCCACCAGCCATCCATGTAGGCTTCACCCAACCCTAATGAGCCGTGGAGCAAACAACGCAGGTATAATCGTTCATCGCGAACCTGAATATCCCAGGGCTGTGAGCCGTTGATTGTTATGCCGGCAGCATCGAGGAGCTGACGTGCATACGCACGCGCCCATTGGTGCAGACGATGGCGCATTGGTTTAGGTGCTTGCGACGCTGTACTCAGAGAAGTCAGTTCATGTTCTGTCATTGTGACATCCTCCCTACACTTACAAGACAATTGAACGTGCTTCTCAACCTTCCTTGCCACAAATTCACCTAAGATGCTACTTCATCACTTGTCACCTTCTTGAAAGAGCAGTATACTGCTTGCAAAGAAAACGGTTGCATATGTGCAGGTTTACTATTATGAAACAACACGAAGCTCGTTCTCATTTGCCACACCAGCTTATCCACGATGTCTATGTGCTGCTGGATGACGGGGATCGTCGTGCATTGGCGCATACGAACCTGACTCCACTTGAGTTTAACCTGTTGTTGCAGTTAGACCTTGAACAGGGTCAGCGACTGACCGATGTCGGAGCGAAGTTGCTATGCGTCAAGAGCACGATTACCCGTCTGGTTGATCGGCTCGAGCGTGAAGGGCTGGTACGGCGTAATCCCGACCCTGATGACCGTCGGGCACAACGATTAATCTTGACACCACGCGGAGCCGCAGTACGAGCTGAGGCGCTGGCAATGCACAATGCCGCTGTCGAACGTCGGATGAGCTTGCTCGATGAGGAGGAACAAGAGCAGTTGACGCGCCTACTTCTGAAGTTACGAGATGGGCTGGCTGCCGATCTGGCTGCGCAGCAGGCCGTTGAGACCGAATCATAGTAAGTTCTCCGCATTTGGGCGTATCCTTGCCTACCTGTAAACGGTATTTTATATAGTACCGTATGTTTAACGATAGGCAAGGATATGAAGCTCATTCAACTGGCAATCGGCTGGCTCATTGGGATAGCGCTCGCCGGATCGCTCAATCCCCCTTTTCACTGGTGGGCTGCGGCAACAGTGCTGGGGTGTGTAGTCTGTTTGTTCGACCGTAGCTTACAACGGTGGATGTCTTTGTCGGTGTTGTGTCTGCTGCTGGGTGGTCTTCGTGTTCTCGTCGCGCAACCTCTCTTTGGTCCCCAACATATCGAGCGGTGGACTGATGACTCCACGCATACCTTGATAGGATACGTGGCTGAAGAACCACGTCGTGATGATTTCGGCCAAAAAGTGGTTGTAGCCATTACGCATGCAGTTACATCAGAACAACTCTCACCGGCAGAAGGTCGAATCCTGGTACGATTCCCTCCCTATCCACAGTATTATCCGGGTGATCGTCTACAAATTGAGGGCCGTTTGAGTAGACCTGCCCTTGCCCAACGAGCAGGTGAATTCGATTATCGTGCTTACCTGGCCCGTCAGAATATCTTTGTCATCATGAACCGTCCAACCGCGATCCGGAAGCTCGATGCACCGACAGTAGACTGGGGCATCTCCGCCATCAGCCGGTTTCGCGAGCATTGTCGGCGGATCGTGTTGCGTCTTCTCCCCGAACCACAGGCAGCATTGGCAATCGGTATCCTGCTGGGGATTCAGGCTGGTTTGCCGGAAACGACTCGGAGTGCTTTTGCTGTCACCGGTACCTCGCATATTTTGGTGGTGTCGGGGTGGAATTTTAGCATCGCCGCCGCTGCACTGACAGCCCTTGCCCGTCTGTTACGATTGCCACCATGGCTGGCGTTCTGGTTGAGTCTAGCGGTCATGTGGGTCTACGCCGGATTTACCGGCGCATCGGCAGCCGTCGTGCGGGCAGCAATGATGGCCAGTCTTGCCCTGCTGGCTCGTACTGTGGAGCGTCAGAGTGAACCCTGGCGTCTCTTACTCGCTGCCTGCTGGTTGCTGACTTTGATAAATCCCTACACGTTGTGGGATTTGGGATTTCAACTGTCAGCACTGGCAACTGCCAGTCTCTTTGCATTTGGCAAGCCGGTTGATGTCTGGCTGGATCAGATGCACTGGCCGACACATCCGATCTCGGCGGCGATGCGTGAGGCGCTCGGTGCTACGCTGGCTGCCCAAGTGCTGACCCTGCCGCTTATGCTTTACCACTTCGGCAATCTCTCACTGATTGCGCCACTGGCGAACATCTTGATCGTGCCGGTCGTACCATTTGCAATGTTGCTCGGTGGTTGTGCGCTGATAGGCGGTCTGATCTGGTTACCCCTGGGCCAATGGCTAGCACTCTGGGCCTGGCTTCCGCTCAGTTGGATCAACAACGTGGCCACAATTCTCTCACAACCAGCCTGGGCTGTTATACCGTTCCCTACATTTTCACTCTGGGTTCTGGTGATCGCCTATACCGCCATTGCCGGTATATGGTGGCGCTGGCTACGCACTGTGGTATGATGAAAGAAACCGCGTCTAATAGGGGAATACGCTATGACCCAGATCGCCCCATACGGCACTTGGCGCTCGCCAATCTCGGCTGCTATGCTGGTCAGTCGGCAAGTTAGTCTGAACTGGCCGCAAATCGACGGTACTGACATCTACTGGGTTGAAGGTCGTCCCCAGGAAGGTGGACGAAACGTGCTGGTACGGCGCACAGTTGATGGCTCGATCAGCGATGTTACACCAGTTGGGATGAATGTTCGCACATTAGTGCACGAGTACGGTGGACGCAGCTTCGTCGTTGATCAGGGAGAGGTCTTTTTTGTTGAGTTCAACGATCAGTGCCTATACCGGCAACGATCTGGTGAAGCACCGGTTGCTCTTGGGACTCCAGCGGGAGTGCGCTTTGCCGAGATGCTGGTGGATCGCCAACGCAACCGACTGATTGCAGTTGCCGAAGATCATCGCGAGGGTGGCGAACCCCAAAACTACCTCGCGGCGGTTGACCTGACCAACGGTACGCTAACACCACTGCTCACCGGACGTGATTTCGTCGCTGCACCGCGCCTCAGTCCTGATGGAGCCTGGCTGGCCTGGTTGGCATGGGATCATCCCAATATGCCGTGGGATGCAGCCGAGCTATGGGTGGCACCGATCCAGACCGACGGCAGCCTTGGCGAGGCCCGCCAGCTTGCTGGTGGACCTGGTGACTCGTGTTTTCAACCTGAATGGACAACCGATGGTCATCTGTTGGTCGTATCCGAACGTACCGGCTGGTGGAATCTCTATCGCCTTGACCTTGCCGGTTATGCTACACCCCTGTACCCGCTCGAGGCTGAATTTGGTCAACCGCTCTGGCAATTAGGGATGCGCACGTATGTGCCGTTGACCGACGGTCGTGTGCTGGCCACGTTCCTCCAGCAAGGTCGCTGGTCTATGGTTGTTATTGACCGTCATGGGCAGCGCCGACCGATTGATCTACCGGTTTCGGTCGTGCATATTGTCAATGGAGCGGATCATCGGATCGTGTTTATTGGTAGTTCGCCCACAACACCGACCACGCTGTTTCTCCTTAACCTCGCCGATCAAACACTTTCTCCGATTCGTCGCAGTGGTGATTTGCCGGTTGACCCAGCGTATCTGTCGTTACCAGAGATGATTAGCTTCCCCAGCACCGGCGGTCGTACTGCTTATGGCATTTTCTACCCGCCCCACAATCCCGATTTTATCGCATCAGAAGATGAACAACCACCACTCCTGGTGATGATCCACGGCGGGCCAACGGCCGCTGCTCAACCGACGCTCCGGCTCTCGATCCAATACTGGACGAGTCGCGGAATTGGTGTACTTGATGTGAACTATGGTGGTAGCACTGGATTTGGGCGTGCTTACCGCGAATTACTCAATGGGGCGTGGGGTGTGGTGGATGTCGAAGATTGTATTGCTGGCGCCCAATTTCTTGCAGCCAGCGGTCGGGCCGATCCTGACCGTCTCTTGATAACCGGTGGCAGCGCAGGTGGATTTACTGTATTGGCAGCCTTGGCCTTTCATCGTGTCTTCCGGGCTGGAGCTAGCCACTTTGGGGTTGCTGACCTGGCTGCCCTGGCACGTGACACGCACAAGTTCGAGTCGCGCTATCTCGACCGGCTGATTGGCCCGTACCCCGAGCGGGCCGACCTGTATCAGTCCAGATCACCCCTGTACCATGCTGACCAAATTACTAGTACTTGACCACACTGGTCTCATAGGGTATTCTTTCTTCCACACTACTCTCGTGGAGGGAAGGAGCTATGCCCAGACCCAAAGCATACGTGGTGACGCTGACCGAAAAGGAGCGCTTGTCCCTGCTTGATCTCCTGAAGAAGGGGGAAGTGAAAGCCCGGATGGTTACTCGGGCCCGGATTCTGCTCCTTTCAGCAGAGGGCGCGACCGATCAATCGATAGCCGAGGTGCTCAAGGTGAATCCGCAGACGGTGCGGAACATCCGAAAACGGTTCGGAGAGGAGGGGCTGGAAGCCGCTTTGCAGGAGCGCCCCCGGCCTGGCGCCCAGCCGAAACTGGACAGCAAACAGGAGGCGTTCCTGATCGCCCTGGCCTGCAGCGCGCCGCCGGAGGGCCGGGAGCGCTGGACGATGCAGCTCTTGGCCGACCGGCTGGTGGAACTGAAGA
>NZ_JPIM01000171.1 GCF_000735195.1 Chloroflexus sp. MS-G | reverse complement strand
GCCGGGTGTACGACGACCATTGGGTGTCTGGGTGCGCGGGCCTCCAGCCCGCACCAGCGTTTATGGTCGAAACCTATCGCGTGCTGCCTCAGCACGTTATCGATGATAGGTTTAGAACTCGCTCTTGCCCCTCAATCTTCTCTCTCACCTCTGCTGAGTAAGGTGAAAACGTTGAAAAGCCCTAAAATCCAGCCTTTGTAGTTCTTTTGTTCTAAGAAATGATGGTATACTATCATGTAGGCCTGGCGTCGTCACCATTCGACGACGCTCTTGTTTCGCTTGTCTAGTAGCGGAGAGAGTCGTGGCAAAGACGACCATCGTCATTAAGGGCGCACGTGAACATAACCTCAAGGGCATTGATGTTGAAATCCCGCGTGATCGGCTGGTAGTGCTGACCGGAGTGAGTGGGTCGGGCAAGAGTTCACTGGCATTTGACACCCTCTACGCTGAGGGCCAGCGGCGGTATGTCGAGAGCCTGTCGGCTTACGCACGACAATTTCTTGGCCAGATGGAAAAACCGCAAGTCGATCTGATTGAGGGCTTATCACCGGCAATTGCTATCGAGCAAAAGAGTGCCAGCAAGAACCCACGCTCGACCGTCGGTACGATCACGGAAATCTACGACTATCTACGTCTGCTCTTTGCGCGGGTCGGTCATCAATACTGTCATCGGTGTGGTCAACCGGTTACCGCACAATCGGCGCAGCAGATGGTGGATCGTATCCTGACCCTCCCTCCCGGCACGCGCTTTATGGTGCTGGCGCCAGTGGTTTCGCAACGTAAAGGTGAGTACAAAGATATTTTTGCTGAAGCTAAAGCCGAAGGCTTCACTCGTGTGCGCGTTGATGGCGAAATTCGTTCGCTCGATGAAGAGATTAAGCTGAACAAGAAGGTCAAGCACTCGATTGAGGTCGTGATCGACCGCCTGGCGATACCAGCAGTTGCTGAAAACGGTGATGTTGACAGTTTCATCACCCGACTCACCGATAGCGTCGAAACAGCTTTGCGGGTTGGGGAAGGGAAGATTATTATCAGTCGCGCCGATGCGCCAGACGATCCCGATCAACCACGCGAGTGGATGATGAGCGAGAGCAATACCTGTCTGACATGCGGGATTTCGTTTCCTGAATTGACCCCGCAGATGTTTTCGTTCAACTCACCGCAGGGGGCATGTCCGACCTGTACCGGTCTTGGTGCGCGCCTTGAAGTCGATCCGTCGCTCCTCGTTCCTAATGGCGCACTCTCCATTCATGACGGTGCGGTGACGTATTGGGGCGAAATGCGGAAAAAGCAGGATACCTGGGCATACAAGGCTCTGCTTGCTATCGCTGCCCATTATCACATTGATCTCGATGCACCCTGGGATTCGTTGACGCAACGTCAGCGTGATGCAATTATCTATGGTAGTGGTCAGGAACGTATTCGCTTCTCCTGGGAACATGAAAGTGGATCGCGCGGTGAGTATTACCGTATCTGGGAAGGACTGGCCAGTGAAATTCGTCGGCGCTATATGCAGAGTGGCTCCGACGCGATGCGCGAGTATTACACGAAATACATGAGCGAACAACCCTGCCCTGATTGTCAGGGAGCAAGGTTGCGACCGGAAAGTCTGGCCGTGCGGGTAGCAGGGCGTTCGATTCGCGATGTAACTCGGATGAACGTTGCCCAGGCGCTCGATTGGGCCCGTGAATTGCCTAATCAACTTAACGAGACAGAGCGGGCTATCGTCGGTGATGTATTGAAGGAGATCCGTGAACGTCTCGGTTTCTTACACAATGTAGGTTTGCACTATCTGACACTTGATCGCGCTGCGCCAACTCTTTCTGGCGGCGAAGCACAACGCATCCGCCTCGCTTCTCAGATTGGCTCCGGGCTGGTTGGCGTGATGTATATTCTCGATGAACCGAGCATTGGTCTGCATCAACGTGATAATCGCAAACTCCTCGATTCGCTGTTGCGGTTGCGTGATCTTGGTAATACGCTTATTGTCGTCGAGCATGACCTTGAGACGATGCAGGCCGCCGATTGGATTATTGACTTTGGTCCCGGTGCCGGTGTGAAAGGTGGTCAGATTGTGACTGCCGGAACACCAGAGCAGGTGGCGCAACACCCGACCTCACTTACCGGTCAGTACCTCTCTGGCCGCCTGACAATCCCGATCCCGACCAGTCGTCGTCAGGCCAACAACGGCTGGCTGACCCTGGAAGGAGCAACGCTCAATAACCTGCGTGATGTGACGGTCAGTTTTCCACTCGGTTGTTTCATTGCCGTAACTGGTGTCTCTGGTTCGGGAAAATCATCGCTCATCACCGAAACGCTCTATCCGGCGCTGGCTAACCGTCTCAATCGTGCACAACTTAAGCCTGGTCCCTTCCGCAATCTGCACGGTCTCGAACGGCTGGATAAGGTCATCAACATTGATCAACAGCCGATTGGTCGTACTCCGCGCTCGAATCCGGCGACCTACGTGAAGCTCTTCGATTTGCTCCGTGAATTGTTTGCCGAAACACCCGAAGCGAAACTGCGTGGTTATGGTCCGGGTCGCTTCAGTTTCAACCTGAAAGGTGGGCGCTGTGAGGCGTGTGAGGGGAACGGCGAGATCAAGATTGATATGCAATTCCTGGCCGATGTCTGGGTTCGCTGTGCTGAATGTAAAGGGAAACGCTACAACCGTGAAACCTTGCAGGTTAAGTATCGAGGCAAGACCATCGCCGATGTGCTTGATATGGACGTGCAGACCGCGCTAGAGTTTTTTGCCAATGTGCCGCGGGTGCGTCGTATCTTACAAACTCTGCACGATGTTGGGCTTGACTACATCAAGCTCGGTCAACCTGCAACGACGCTTTCTGGTGGTGAAGCACAGCGGGTCAAGCTAGCAAAGGAATTGGCTCGGGTTGCTACCGGTCGTACCATTTACATTCTCGATGAACCAACGACCGGTCTTCACTTTGCCGACATTCAGAATCTGCTGCGCGTATTACACCGCCTGGTAGATGCGGGAAATACGGTCATCGTGATCGAACACAATCTCGATGTGATCAAGACGGCTGATTACGTGATCGATATGGGGCCTGAAGGTGGTGATGGCGGTGGCGAGGTGGTCGCTCTTGGGACACCTGAAGAGGTTGCCCGTCATCCAACCTCACACACCGGGCGATTTCTCCGCGAGATTCTTGAGTCGGTTGTTGCTTCTGGATAGGGGATGGGGTGGGTATGCTACTGCATACCCGCATCCCAATGTGTCGTTCACCGGACAATCCCTTTCGTTCCGGTCAAATCGCAGTCAGTCAAATCGGCATCGGTGAGATCAGCGTCGGTTAAATCGGCATCGGCCAGCGACGCTTCGCGCAAGTTTACTCCTCGCAAGTTTGCACCACGTAGATTGGCGCCGCTCAGATTAGCCCGCGACAGATTGGCGCGGGTCAAAATGGCGCCACGCAAGTTAGCGCCACTCAGATACGCACCACTGAGATTGGCCTCACTGAAATCGGCATTGCACAGACTTGCTTCACCAAAATTGGCTTCGCTGAGGTTCGCGCCGATAAAATTTGCATCATCAAAGGTTACTTCTCGTAGGTTGGCGTGCATAAGATTCGCGCCTGCCAGATTGACGCCATTGCCATTGGCGCCGTTCAGACTCACCCGCAGGAGGATGGCACCACTCAGATTAGCGCCACTCAAATTAACCAACTGAGCTTCGCGCAGTTGAGCTTCACTGAGATTCGCGCCAATCATCACCGTATCGCGGAGATCGGCCCCGCTGAGATTGCAGAGACTGAGATTGGCGCCGTACAAGTTAGCGCCACTAAAATCGGCGGCGCTCAGATTGGCGCCTCTGAGATTAGCACCAACCAGCGTTGCGAACTCCAGATTGGCCCAGCTCAGATCCGCTTTGCGCAGATCGGCATCGCTCAAATCGGCCCGAACCAACTGTGCCCAATTGAGGCGCGCCTCGCGGAGATTGGCCCAGCTCAGATTGGCGCCGCCTAACTCGCAGATACTCAAATCGGCCCGATATAAGTTTGCGTCGGTCAGGCGGGCACGACTCAATTGCGCTTCGCTTAAATTGGCGCCACTCAGATTCGCAGCACTCAGATTGGCGCCACTCAAATTAGCACCAACCAACCAGAGTGGCCCTGGACGATTGAGAAGATCAAAGATCTGGTCAGGAGTCAGGTCGGCCATACGGCCCTCCTTTACACATCAAGAAACAGGGAGCATTGGTGATTTAGCTACCAGCCAGATCGAGGCTGGTGCACCCATTGAACGACAGGCAACCTGTTCGACTGCAAACTCACGTCCGGTTTGCCAGTGTAGTGCTTCTTGTAAGATACCACACTGAATGTACCCAATCGGCTCATCAGCCTGCTTGCCGGCCGACATTGAACAGGTGTAGTCGATGTATGCCCAACTATCGCCACGATCCTCTAATGCCAGTCGTCGATCCTGGTTTACCGTTTGACTAAGGCGGCGTAACCCAGCTTGCATCGCCGACAAACCTAGCTTCACCTGAGTGGCGAACGGTAACATCTTCGAGGCGATCAACGCAGCAGTACCAAACAATGCGCTCTGATTGGTAATTGCCAGCCGGGCCGTCTGACGTCCAATCCGTAGTGCCATACTGCGTGCCGAGCGACCGAAGAAGTTGATCAGGCCAGCGTTGAGTGAGGCATAGTGGTAAAACGTTAGCCCACTCGTTGCTTTCAGTTGTTCGGGCGGATAGTTGCCTATCAAATGGCTTAAGCCGGCCTGGCGCAACACAACGGCCAAACCGTTACGCCCAATCACTTCTTCGGCTGCGAGCAATGCCCAACGCATGTATGCATCAACTAACAGCAAATCAGCAACCGGATCGTGGTCGGGGCGGTCGCGGATCTCCATATTTTCCTCCTCCACGCCCTTGGTCTGTGAACAGGTTTAGGATACCACAAACCGACCACGGATAGCATTATCACAAAAATAAACGTAGATTATTCCAAAACCTGAGGAGATGTAGCAGTGAACGCAGGAAGACGAAAATGTTTGCATGTTCTGCCAGCGATTGGTATCAGTTCTGTTCTTCGTGTTTCGCGTTCGCGCTAGCCGATGTCTTCCGGTTACCCACCGCTGACACGGGCCGGAGGCCTGCGCTCCGAGCTTGTCAATCGGTATGATATGCAATATAATGAACTAAAGTGTTAATTGTAGGCAATGCGGGAGGCTGGCAATGGAGACGGAATATTCGCTGGCGCTGGCGCTAGAGGATTACCTCCCGGTAATCTTCTCGTTGATCGGTGTATGGTTTATTGCACGCACCATTCAGCAATTTGATCGAACGCTGGGGATGATGGCTTTTACCGGTTTGGCACTGCTGGCGGTTGGCGGCATCTTAAAGGCAACCTGGAAGGTGCTGATGGCAATCAACGGTACCGACATCTCGCTCTTCAGTCAGGCCCTGTTCCCGATGATTGCACCCGGTTTCACGTTGATCGCAACCGCCGTGTACAGTTACACGCGCCAGCTTCAGGCTAAGCCAGGCTTGCACCGACCCTGGTTGATCCCGCTGATCGTGATTAGTCTATTCGCAATAGGGTCAGCGCTGATCGCGGTGAACGGTGGGCCATGGCGCGTGCCGCTGATTATGTTAGCAACGATTGGAAATGTTGCCCTCCTGCTCATGTTGGCGATTGGGGCATGGAAACGCAGGATGCGACCGTTAGCCGTGGTGTTTGTGATCGTCCTGATCACGATTATTGGTTTGTCGCAAATGGCCACAAATATGCCGCAGACCATTCCGGTGCAGTGGTTTGAGCAAATTGTGCAGACGCTAGCGCAACTGGCGTTTTGTCTGGGTTCGTGGCAGTTGACGCAACGGATGGCTCAGGAGGCGCCAGCGGTTCGGCGTCTGGCGATGGGTGTGGCGTAACGCTATGGGTGCTCTGGCAACAAGAACCGGAACGTAACATCTCGTACCAGGACATGCCGGCAACGTTGACGTAACGGTGCGGTTGTCAGAGTTCTCGGTTTCTGGTCGTGTTCACTAACGAAAGTCTTTCAGGCCATTCCTGACCGATACGGTCGCCTAGGAGCGCGGGCCGAAGCCGAAGGCCCGCTTCCTACGGCAGTGGGTGCAACCCTGGCTAAGCAATAGTCCGACGTGCTCGTGCAGGTCGGCTTATGGCATGGCCGTCCCTCTCACCTTGCGTCGCAGCACAGACACTGAAACCGTCGAAACCCTTTGCCATCACGTCGCGGAGCTGCATACGTTGCCTGCCACCGGTTCCCTGACCACTATGGCGATGTTATGATCGAGACTCATCAAAAGCCCGGATTTTTGATCATCCTCTAACCTATCTTTGCTCCCTTCTCACATCAGCACTGTCGGGTAGAAAAGAACGTTAGAAGCACCCAACAGTGCTATGGTTGAGATGATTGATAGTCTCTGATGTGCTATAATATAGCACATTTGACTGTATCAATTCTCTCACACGCTGCACTTGCCCGTCGAAGGAGTACAACATGCCACTCGAACGCGACCAAATCAGGGAATTGCTTATCCAGGAACTACCTGCACTCCTTGAACGCGATCCGGAAGTGCAGCGTCTGATCTTGCAACTTGCGCAAAAGTATTTTGCTGGTCGCTCGGAAACTGATAATCGGTTTGATCGCATTCTCGAGGAGTTGCGACAATCTCGCGAAGAGCAAACCCGGCTGTGGGCAGAACAAGCTCAGCGCTGGGCAGAACAAGCTCAGCGCTGGGAAGAACAAGCTCAACGCTGGGAAGAACAAGATCGG
>NZ_JPIM01000170.1 GCF_000735195.1 Chloroflexus sp. MS-G | reverse complement strand
TTAGCGTCGCTGCGGTGTATTCTTGTAACGAAGTTAATTCGGCACCCGGTATGCCAGAGCTACGAGCGCTGTGCTGCCGCGCCCAGCCGCCCGCCTGCGTACCGCAGCAAACGCAATCCCTCCAACCGCAGCACTTCTGGAAAGAGGGCTTGATAGATACGGCAGTTCGGCGACTTGATATCGAAGCGACCCGTTACACGATACGTCAGCGCCGGGCAGCCGCCAGCGCACCAGTAGCGCCACGTACACGTCCGACATCCTTCTTTTTCATCAACCGGAATGTATTGAATGCCTTTAGTATCCTCACGGATTAGACGCAGTGGATCAGGCGCATCAACATCGGTAATCGTCTGCTCAATCGCCATGTGACACTTTGCTACCCTTCCACGTTGGTCAATAACCATATACGAATTGCCGACTCCACAGGTATGGTCGTGAGGGGCATCGAACCGCACAAGATCAAGCAATGAGCCGAAGAAACGGTACGGCGGCATGCGCTGTTCGATGACCGCAAAGGCTGCTTTCATCGCCGCAATGATCTCCTCCTCGCCAAACGCAAGGTCGGTGTATGCGGCAGCATAGTCATTTGCACGATAAAAGTTCAGCGAAAACGGTAATCCTCGATTCAGTGCATACGCGACGGTTTCGGGTAGCCCTGCAAGATTACGATGTGACAGGGTGATGGAGAGCGACGGTGTCACACCGTGCTGTGCCAGTCGGTCGAGTGTTTGTACGACACGGGCAAACAAACCGCGACCGTTGACGAACCGTCGCTGGCTATCGTGTAGGTCACCGATACCGTCAAGTGAGATCATCAAGCGCAAGTCGTTGTCGCGGATCTGACGAATCTGGTGGTCACTAAGGGCAACGCCATTGCTGAGTATAACACCATCGAGAGTCAGATTGTGCCGTGCTGCGCTGTCGCGTGCGTACTGGTGAAGCATAATAACTAAAGGAAGGTTGAGCGTTGCCTCTCCACCTGCATATTTCAACTTTACCCGCCGAAACTGGTTTGCCACTGCAGAACGGATCACGGCATCAACCGCCTGCCGACCACGCATCTCATCCATTGCCTCAGATGTCTTCTTGAGGTAGCAGTAGTCGCAGCGCAGATTGCACGCATTCGTTATGTGCAGCCAGGCAGTTAACGTCTGTGATGGCATACGCCGCACATTTGATGGTTGATCAACAGGTTGCAACAATTGCAATCCGGCCAGACGAAGTACTCCGTGCTGCACCATTAGCGCATCATCCCCTTCATAAGCGGCATCAACCAATCGTCGGGGTTGACGAAACCGGTGAAGGAGTTGCCATGCGGTCTGATCAAGGACGATCACACCAGCGTCGCCCTGCGGATTAAATGCCAGAGTCCAGTCTTCTGAAAGAGGAGCAGTATAGAGTGCGGGCAGCGTGTAAATGGCTGCAGGATTAATATTGGTATCGATTGAGAAAGGAATCTTTTCAGATGGGCATGCGCAGTCATCCTCTGGGAACGTAGAACGGTCAACCTTGAACTTACTGACCGCTTGTGACTCTATATCCGTCGTGCACAGGATAATCGGAATAGAATGAATTGGTACAGCGACTTCCATTCGTGTCTCCTTTTATTTACTTCCAGGCAAAGTAACTTCTCCCTGCAGCAAATCGACAGCTTAGTCGTAACTGGACTTCTGCGCATTTTTTAGCTCGCATGTTAAGTCTACTATACCTCATTTTTGATACCTGTCTAGACCATGAAAACGGACGGTGAGGTTTTAGTGAGATTATGGTTGTCTCTTCCTGAGTCAGTAAAGACTGGATTGTATGAAACCTGGAATGTAGTCCGGGGAATGGCTTTGATATGCTTTAAGCAGTAAACAGATTAGGGGACAGCACAGCATAGACGGGAGAAAGCAATGGACTTCAACACTCTCATGTTCATCGTCGTTGTCGTCATCTCGATTCGAGCGGGGTATTGGTTGTTCAGCGTACTGGTCGAGGCTCTTGTCAAACTGATCAGTGTACTCGTAAAGATCGTCGGTACAATTGGCTTGATCGGTATATTTGTCTGGCTGCTGATCAGTATTTCGTAGTACTATCGATCAGATGAACGCGCCATCACACACTTGCTGCCAATTCCTTCCGACCTACACGGTTCTCCTGGGTACGCAGGCCTTTGGCCTGCGTACACGGTGTATGATTACTACTCATGTTACTCCTCATCGGTTGGCTCATTCGTATACCGTCATACCTTCACTTTCAGATCCCATGCTTGCAGCACTCTCCAGGCCCCCTGCTTGCGAACCCCCTCGTCCTCCTGCTTGCGGAGGAGTGACAGGCATTGGCGATTCGAGAGACGTACAATAGTGCTACTCACGCCTTGCGTCACGCGGGCCAGAGGCCAGCGCACCCAGGCATACGCTACGGCGCTGAGTGCGTGATCCATGCTCAAGTTTCTGGCGCACGCTCCCCCCTCTTATTGGATGCGCAGAGTGACAACGACGCAACAGCCCGCCTGACCAAGACAATCGGCAGCAGTAAGCCACACCCCCAATACAATGAGCCAAACACTCCATAAGCCAGGCGGGTAAATTTTGGTAACAAATCAATGGTAAAAGGAAATATATCGGCTACTGCGTGCAGATACAGACAATGATGGTTGCTGACGGGCAAACATCGGTAGCAGCAACACTGGAAACGCCTTGAGCGCAATTTCAACACTGCGAGCCTATCTCATAATCATCGTCTCACGGTACGGCGGATGAAACCTGATAGATGTACGGATACAGCGCCGCTGCGCTCCAATCACTACGACCACGACGACCGGCTGTCGTATTGCGGACGATCGGTGGCCGTGCTGGAACCGCTCCTGCCCTTCTCTGTGAACACCTATCGGTTTGGCGGCAGTCGTCCACACATGCCGGATCGCTGCTGCGCCGACGCCAGCGGTTCTGTCCTCCGTACCGGCAGTTAGTGGGCGGCGTGGAACGCGACAGACTGGTGCACCACATCCACGGCGGATGATTGCTTTCGCGAAGGGGGGCCACTGTTGCCGGTGGCTTGATCGCCTGGCGTGCCGTTGGGGTATTCAGATAGACTCTTATTCCCCCCGCTGCAAGTGCTCTCCCCGGCGTAGCCGTTCTAACTTGGCCTGAACACGACGACGGGCAGCGGCAGTCGACTCGGGGTCGAGTTCAATGGCTGTTACCTGATGGTCTACGAATTGAATGCGCAGCCAGTCGCCTTCACGCGCTGTTGGTGGGAGTGCGGCACGTGCTACGTCAAGTGGTCGCTGCGCTTCACCAACGAGGATCACCGCGTATTCGCCTTCAAAGCGATCAATGACACCCTGCTCGTAGTGAACTTCTGTCATCCAAACAACTCCTTTCTCCTATCAGGGGAGACTTTCGCAAGCGATACCATCTCTATCGCCATCTAACCGGTGTGGATCACGGGCCGGGCCACCGTTGGCGAGAAAGAAGGCCTGCGCTTCAGCCTGAGTCGCAAAATCGCTGCAATCACGATCTCCTTGGGTCGCGTGGTTGGATGGTAGAGGAGGCGATCCCGGATCAGCAGTTGGTGGACGATCATAACGGGTGTGAACCTGGTAGTTGACGCCGTCAGTTGTGATGACAATCGTCCCGTGTTCGTCAGTGCCGTACACGGTAGCGCCAACTCGCTGAAGTGCCTGAATGGTCTTGCGGTGTGGATGGCCGTAGTTATTGTCACGTCCGGCCGAATAGATGGCAATTGCCGGCTGCACGGCAGCCAGAAACTGGTCGCTTGAAGAGGTATACGATCCATGATGAGCAACTTTCAGGATAGTGGCTTTCAGGTGATCACGCACTGTTGCCAGCATCTCTTGCTCGGCAGCTTGTTCGGCATCACCGGTGAAGAGAAATGAGACATTTCCGTAAGTCAGGCGCAAAACAACTGATGTGTTGTTGAGATCGTATGCATTGGGATCGCTGTGTAAAACTTCAAAGGTTAGCCGACCAAGTGGAATGGTATCGCCACGCTGCACTTCGTGGTATGGAACCTTTGCCCTATCAATTGCATCAAGTAATCGTTCATATGTACCGGTAGTGTGTGAGGCGCCCGATGTCCAGAACCCGCTAACCGGCAGTGCATTCAGTACTTCAACCAGGCCACCAATATGATCGGCGTGTGGATGTGAAGCGACCATCACGTCGATGTGGTTAATGCCTTGCGCACGCAGATAAGCGAGCGCCAGACCGTTATCGTATCCGCCATCGATGAGCGCTGTTTTTCCCTCTGCCGTGCGAATTAGAATGCTATCACCCTGGCCGACATCGATCACGTGGACTTCCAGGAATTGCTTGCCGGTGATAGCGGTATCGTTGTGCGGTATGGTTGGCACGGGAGATGCAGGCTGAGTTGTTGGTGCAGGCTGTGATCGGGTCACAAGGCTGCTATTGCTCGATGCTGGCATTGCAGCGGACTGAGGCCGGTCTTGGCGGGATGTGCCGGATGTCGCTGTGCTGCCTGACAAGAACACGTTGAGCGCGCTGCAAAGTAGAACAAAGCTGATGAGGCCAATAAGCAGGCTACCACAGGTCAATCGAAAGCGAGGTCTGGTAAGTCGTTTACCACACATACTACAAAATCTGGCTGATGGCCGAAGAGTCGCACCGCAGAAAGGGCATGAGGTTTGACGAGACATGGACACTCCCTCTTCTTTGGAGTCGGAGCGTGATACGATGGTTAGAGCATCACATTTATTGTAGTATATCGCTAGTACATATTTGTATCCATACAGCGCATAAACTCTGATCGTTCGTCATCACGGTGGACGTATCGAGATGTCGCTGTTGCTCAGGAGGTTCCCTATGCAGGCAATTGTCTTAACCGAACCCGGTCAGCCACTCGAACTCCGTGATCTCCCTGTGCCGACACCAGGGCCGGATGAGGTGTTGATTCGGGTTGAGGCATGTGCTGTTTGCCGTACCGATCTGCACATTGTTGATGGCGAATTGCCGGCACCGAGGTTGCCGTTGATCCCCGGTCATCAGATTGTCGGTACGGTCGAACAGCTGGGTGAGCGGGTGACACGCTGGACAATCGGGCAACGAGTGGGAGTACCCTGGTTGGGTTGGACGTGTGGTTCGTGCCGGTTTTGTCGTGAAGGGCGCGAAAATCTCTGTGATCAGGCGCAGTTTACCGGCTATACGCGGCCTGGTGGGTTTGCCGAGTATACCGTTGCTGACCAGCGGTTTTGTTTCGCACTCCCGGCGAATGAGCAGGCGACAGCAGTGGCGCCACTTCTTTGCGCTGGTCTGATCGGCTACCGTGCGTTGCGCCTGGCCGGTGAAGGGGAACGATTGGGTATTTATGGGTTCGGGGCAGCAGCCCACCTGATAACCCAGGTCGCACGCTGGCAGGGGCGCCAGGTGTTTGCGTTTACCAGACCCGGTGATCGGAAGGGGCAGCAGTTTGCACGGGAGGTGGGTGCAGTCTGGGCCGGTAACTCAACCGATTTGCCGCCAACCCCTCTTGATGCAGCCATCATCTTTGCACCGGTTGGCGATCTGGTCCCGCAGGCGCTACGAGCCGTTGCGAAAGGTGGGGTCGTAGTTTGCGGTGGTATTCACATGAGTCCGATTCCGGCTTTTCCCTACGAGTTGCTCTGGGGTGAGCGAGTGGTACGTTCGGTTGCCAACCTTACCCGCGAGGATGGTGAAGCCTTTCTCCAGATCGCCCCGCAGGTACCTGTCCAGACTACCGTCGAGGTGTTTCCACTCGCGGAGTTGAATGCTGCCCTCTACGCATTACGTCAGGGTACGATTCACGGTGCAGCGGTCATTCAAATCGCTGGAAGCAAAGCATAGTATGCTCTGGGTGGTGTAGCGTTATCCCAGTTCAGTAAATATTTCAGCTTCCTTCCGCCAGTCCATGCAAGAGGAAGGGCGATATGGCAGATGGTACGCTGCGGCGCTGCAATAAGCAGCCCTACGCCGAGGAAGGTGGCTGCTTCCTCAAATGATGATGGGCGGGTCTATAACCCGCCCTGTCGTTGGTAGAACGTATCATCAGGTGAGCAGACATAGGTGGGACAAGGGTCTGCTCAATCGATGATTCAGGCATTTGTGCGCCGCACTCGTTGGAACAGGCGCTGCCACCAGCGGTACCACCACGATTGTTTGCGGCGTAACCGCTGCGCCATCCGCACCAATCGTTCACGCTCGGCTTCACGGATCAGGTCACGTTGATGGATCGTCGTTGCCGTTAATTCGAGCCAGGTGTCGTTCATAAGATTCCTCCTCAACCGTTGAGCGACGAAAAGACGCCATTGTCATTCGTCGGGTGCCAGACGATTGATATCTGACACCGAAATGTAGTGTAGGGCATAAACAGGCGATTGTGTAAAAAATAACAATCACACACGGTTAGCACTTGATTACCGATGAGCAAACGTCGCGCTATCCTCCAGCAAAGATGTGACCAAATGCGTTATGCGGATGCGCTCAGCCTATCGTTTTACCGAGAAGGAGTGATGACGCAGATAGATGAACGTGATGGTTATTGAGGCGAAAGCGTTTTCATTCTGATCACTCTTCTATTAGGCCTGGTACGATCGCGCAGGTTGTTGATCCAGACCTGGGACTACCTGGTAGAAGTGAGGAGAGAGGGAAGAAGAATGAGAGGAATGGAGCGATTCGCACCTTGTCCGCAGTGCGTGTAGAGGCATGCTGCATCTCTTCCGACATTGGTCATCCCAACCCCTTGTTGATCCGCTGATCATACCCGGCGCGACATCGGGAGCGGCGGGTTTCCTACCCCGTTTGTGGGAGCATCGTGCGCTCGCCTGGGTGCGCGAGCCTCTAGCTCGCATCGTGCGCTTGCCAGGGTGCGCGAGCCTCTGGCTCGCATCGTGCGCTTGCCAGGGTGCACGAGCCTCTGGCTCGCATCGTGCGCTCGCCTGGGTGCG
>NZ_JPIM01000169.1 GCF_000735195.1 Chloroflexus sp. MS-G | reverse complement strand
GCGGTCAGGCACGCCAGCCGGTGTGGCGCCTGGCACTCGGACCGCGGCGTGGATGGGTAGGGCACCAGGGGCGCCGTCACGCACGTCCCGCAGCGGGTGGCGGGTCCGCTGACGATGGCAGCGAGGGCCGACCACGCGGAACCGTGGGTGCTGCTGACCGATCTGTCTCCTGTGCCTGTGGGACGAAG
This sequence comes from Chloroflexus sp. MS-G, assembly GCF_000735195.1. Taxonomy (GTDB): domain Bacteria; phylum Chloroflexota; class Chloroflexia; order Chloroflexales; family Chloroflexaceae; genus Chloroflexus. The sequence continues at coordinate 6,799 of NZ_JPIM01000169.1, read as the reverse complement.
CGGGCGTTCGCCAATGCACGTCGATGGGCTGAGCTGGGCAGCGCGGCCAACTGCCGTTGCCGGGCAGGATCTGGTGGTGGCGGTGGTCACGTGGTAGATGGGAGCCGTCGGCACGCGGATCGACAATGCCGAACCGTCGGGAATTCCGCCCGGTCGTCGGTGGCGCAGGGGGAGATCAGCCTGCGCTAGTGGGGGATGCACTCGTGGCGCTGGGTGCTGCGCACGGGTGATGGTGGCTCTGCTGGTGGTTGTGCCTGAGACCTACGCCTCAAAGCGATGACAGGATCACCATACCTATCGATACCCCATCCCAATGCTTGAAATCGTCCTACTCCCCCTTTTTTAAACTTCCCTGCGTTGGAGCTAATGTATCTATTGTTAGATACTTTGTGAAGATTTGCACACATTTGAATCTTCATTTATACTATCCCGCACAGTTCGCATATTATCGCTCCGGAGCCTGCCGATGTCCCACGGGATTGTGTTGTTACTGGAACCTGATGAAACGCTACGCTCTGACCTGATGGACTGCCTGCACGAATGGTCGTGGGCCGTGTACCCCCTTACCGATGTCGCAAGCGCCATTGACGCGCTCGCCCACCCGCTGGTTCGCTGGTGTCTCCTCCATATTGCCGACCACCCGTCGCATGTCGACACCCTCGCGCACCTGCACGCTGCGCTGCGCCCGGAGCAGCGGGTCCTTGTTGCCATGGCAGGCGATCCGGCAGGCTCGCTTGCAGAACTATCCTCACCGCAGATGACCTGGGTTGCGGCTCCCTTGACCCGTACCGTGCTCGAACAGATGCTCGAACCACGCGGTCGACCCGCCCCTGATCCGACGGATGACGATGAGCGGGCGGACCAGGGGGCTGGGCCACGATTGAAGATGGATCTGACAAGACGCCGTGCGTGGGTTGGTCAGCGCGAGATCCGGCTTAGTCGCTTAGAAGCTCGGCTGCTGTCGTATCTCGCACGGTACAACGGGATGGTGTGCAGTTATCGCGATCTTGCGGAACACCTGTACCACCGGCGTGACTCTGATCTCAGACGCGTGGTGCAAGCCCGGATGCAATATCTGCGCCGGAAACTGGAGCCGGATCCGCAGCAGACGCGCTATGTGCACACAATACGCGGGATTGGCTATCGGCTGACGATGACACCGATCGCCAGTGATGGTTCACCGGAGATGCGCCGAAAGTTGCAACGGGCCGTGCTTATCAAGGGGTGTTGATGGGGGCGGGGCGCCGCGAGGGCGGGTTGCGCGGCCATCGGCTGCCGATGCAGCGCCACAGTACCGGTACCGTGCGTCGTGCAGGAAAGACCTGAACACAATGGTGTATTGGTATTGGGGCGAGTGCTCGACCCGCCCCTACCACATCCGAGGGTGTATCCTGTTCCAGGAGTACCCCTCCACGGCAGGACGCACCTCGGAAAGTGCCATCACCTGCTACTGGGAGTGACTCGCCGCGTGCTCACAGCATCTTTCCCGCCCCACCTCGTGTCGATCAACACCACCCATCCGACACTGCGCGCACGTCCGGCAGGGTTGGACAGACTACGCATGCCTGCGTGCCTGTCCGAACCATTGTCGCACGGTGCAACGAATAACACGCGCCGACGGCGGAACACGCAACATAGAACCACGAACCTTTTTCGGGACGGGAGCTGATATGGCATACTGGTGGTATCGCCAGCAACGAAGAGAGGTACGCCATACCAGCTCCCCGATTCGTGCGGCCGCTCGACGCGGCCGAGTGCGCTGCGCTCCAGGAGCGCTCCCGAACGACCAACGCCGCCGACGAGCGTTCACGCAAATGCTGCTGTTCTCCGCTCGTGGCCAGACGGTGCCGGAGATTGCCGACCTGACCCTTTGCGATGACGACACGGTGTTGTACTGGCTGAAGCGCTCTGAGGCTGAGGTCTCGGCGGGCCTTGCCACTAAACCTCACTCCGGGAGGCCACCCAAAAGCTGCTACCCCCTGCCTAGCGGGGCCACGCCGAGGTGAAACGGTGCGCCACCATCTGCACACCCTCGGCTACGCCGTGATACGGCCAGTGCTGAGCATGAGCAGCCCGGATGAGCGCTACGCTGAGAAGGGGGAGAAACTGCGCGCCCATCAAGCGGTAGCCAAACGTGGCGAGGTTGTGCTGCTGTTCGATGACGAAATGGACCTTCATGTGCTGCCAAGCATCGCTGGGTGTTGGACCAAGCGTGGCAGCCAACGTAAGGTTCCAATGCCCGGCAAGAACCAGAAGTGCTACAGCTTCGGAGCGGTAAATACGGTCACCGGTGCGGTCACGCGCCTGATCCGCGAACGGAAGAATAGCGAAAGCTTCTGTGCTCTTGTAGAAGCGATTGTCGCGGCCTACTGCCCTGGCGAGTGCCGGAAAGGGACGAAGATGGTGCGAGTTGTGGACAATTTCATCATCCATCGCAGCAAGGCGACGCGCAAACTGCTGGGGCAATACGCCGATTGCTTAGAGGGGTGCGAGCGGCCGACCTATGCACCGCAGCGCAACGTGATGGAGTTGCGCTGGAAGCATCTGCAGCGCAAGGTGACGCATAACTACCTGTTCGCGTCGGTCGCCGCCCTCGTCGCTGCGGTCGAGCAGTTCTCTGCGGAGTTGGACAACCAACCGGCGACCGTCCTGTCTGTCATCGGCTGTGCCGAATGACTTCTGTGGTTTTATTTAGACGAGGGACGGTGCGCGCACCGCCCCTCGCGTGCTGTGACCGGAGATGTCGAACCGGCGCTACGCCATCGGCGGCGACGGGATCCGCTCACCGTCCTGGTCATCGCTGCCCATCCGTTCGCGGAGGAGCTGCACGGCGCGTGTCTGGAGGGCTTTGGTGGCACCCAGCGTGCGTCCGAGCTGGCGGGCGGTCTCCGGCAGGGGAAGATGGTACACCACGCGCAACAGCAGCACCTGGCGGTAGATCGGCGGCAGGCTCGCCAGCGCCAGCCGTAGCTCCTGCCGCTCGGCCAGCCGGGTGAGATGGGTCTGGCCATCGTCAGTGCTAAAATCGGCTAGGACCATCGCACTGAACGGAATGGTACGCCCCTGGCGTCGCTGCAGATCGATGCTCAGGTTGCGGGCGAGGCGGAAGAGCCAGGTAATGAGCGGCACACCGCGGTCTTCAAAGGTATCGGCCCGTTCCAAAAAGCGGACAAACACATCGTGGTGGGCATCGCGGGCGAGGTCGGGGTCACCGAGGCGACGCAGGAGATAGCTGAACAGGCGTGGGCCGTAGGTTTCGTAGACCTAGCTCAGCGCGTGGGGGTCACGATTCCGGATAGCGGCAATCAGGTCGTGCGGGGGCAGGGATGACATCGTGTGCTCCAATCGGTGTTCAAGAAGCGGATCCTGATACGACCTACAATAGCAGGAATAAGCGGGGAAAACGGTAACAATTTGGCGACATTTTTGCGTGCACGGGGGGGATGGGGGTGACAGAAGTATTGGGGCGATAGTAAGAAGTTGAGGATGCGGGGCAATGGGAGGCGGGGCGGCAGAGGTGTTAGGGAGATTTTAATGCGGATATCGTTGACGTTTACAACAACGGATTCCGTGCAGGGATTTTGGTTTTTTGAAAACATACTCGATCAAAACACGAGCGCAAACAGTGTATGGTGGTTTCAATCCCCTCGCGGGGATTTTGGTTTTTTGAAGGCAACTGGTGAGCGCGGTGGATGGTGATGGGGCAGCAATCCCACGTTTCAATCCCCTCGCGGGGATTTTGGTTTTTTGAAGAGGTTAATCCTCAGGATCTCGTTGGTCGTCGTGTACTCTTTCTGTTTCAATCCCCTCGCGGGGATTTTGGTTTTTTGAAGGGACGGGTACGGGAGGGTGAACACGCATGGATGACGATGCTGAGCCACCATACGGCGTTGGCGCTTGCGCTTGCGCTTGCGTCGCTCACCCGTGACGAGAGCGACCGACAACCCGGCGAAGCGTATCTCTCGCAGCAGATGCATGCGCTCGGCGATATCCTTCCGTTCCTGCATGCCGATACCCGTCACCACCTCTTGTCCCGTTCGCATTGGCGACGATACCGGGGACGATGCATCCGCATGGTGGAGGATGGCACATATCACGCATGCCATACGGATGCATGGTGAACGAGCGACGACGGTTCCTCCGTCCATCCCGTGCGTCGCATGCACGTATGGCATCACTCGGCTCCATGGCATTGCTGGTCAGCGCCTGTCCTGCGGTCTCGTTCCCAACAGGAATCGGACGACCCCGCATTGCCATGTATTTCCCGATACCGACCGGGAAGGAAACACCCATCACCGATCCGGGCAGATGGAATCGCACGCGATGCATGATGGTCGGTTCGCGATACCCATGCACCCAACCGAGCACGCAGCATCCATGCGATCGCACCCGTTGGGAAAGAGACATCGTCGCAGGGGCAGGCCGGATATCTGACATCTGCCCCTGGATGCCTCGTTCGGGAACGTATCGGTAGCCTCGCTCCAGACGATTGAGGTCTTCTGATGCTGTGCCCATCCCGTATGTCCTCGAGGTGGTTCACCTACCGGGGGGGATATCACGGATACGATAACCTCCCAAGACACACCGGGACGGCATGCAGGACGCCGCACCGGTTCCACAGCCGATACCGTCGTCCTACTCATATGCCATAGAGACGGTGAGCCAGCCGTACACTTCTTGACCGTGAAAGAGCGAAAAGAACGAAGGGGGAACCGAGAATCTATCCGGTTCATACCAGATCTCATTGAGCCGGGCGAGGATGTCGGTGCATGACCACCGTTGTCGAACTGCCTCACGAAGGACGCCGGTGTTGATCCCGAACACCGCGTACTTCAGGCCGAGTACACGAACATAGTACGGGACGGCTAACAGAAACTCATCGGTTGAGTTCCCATACGTTTCTCGGCGCAAGATGTCGATCATCGCGTCGCGATGAAGCTCTGGGTCATAGACGGCATTGGGGAACCGACACTGCACGACGGTGGCGATCATCGACAGGAGGTCCGAATCGAACGTTGGCACGGGAACGTCGCTCGGAATCGGTGGGGCATAGGCAGCGGAGATCGTGGGGATAGGCGTTGGGCGGACCGCTGCGGTCGGAGCTGGTGTTCCGGTCGGTGGAACCGGTGTTCCGGTCGGTGGAAGCGGAGAACCCACCGCCGTCTCGGCGACAGACGCCGTCGGGATCACCGCAGATGCGGTGGGATCAGGAGCAGCAGGGGTCGCTGTTGGTTGCCGTTCGGTTGGTGTCGGACGTGGGGTGGTCGGTGATTCTGGTGTTTCCTGCTTCCCCATCGGTATCGGCGATGGTTCGGGAGGTGCCGTACTACACCCGATGCATGCAACGAACAATCCCACGATACAGATGATGTTCCCGATGATGGTGATGAATCGCATAGCTTCCTCCACAGCGTCACACACATGCGTTCTGTGTGCGGGATTATACCACAACAACGTGTGCGGCATATGTTTCAATCCCCTCGCGGGGATTTTGGTTTTTTGAAGGTTGTTTGTAGTCACGCCGTTCCGCCGCCCGCGACAGTAGGTTTCAATCCCCTCGCGGGGATTTTGGTTTTTTGAAGGTTGTTTGTAGTCACGCCGTTCCGCCGCCCGCGACAGTAGGTTTCAATCCCCTCGCGGGGATTTTGGTTTTTTGAAGGTACCGACCCTCTTCCCCCGCCTGCTCCGTTTGAAGAAAGGGTTTCAATCCCCTCGCGGGGATTTTGGTTTTTTGAAGTCCGCGTTCCAAACTGCACTAAAAAGACCCGCGACGCTCGCGGATGTTTCAATCCCCTCGCGGGGATTTTGGTTTTTTGAAGTCAAAACGTTCGTTCCCGAGCACAACATCCTCAAAATTACCGGTTTCAATCCCCTCGCGGGGATTTTGGTTTTTTGAAGGCCCGTCTTGCCGGAGTCATCACAAAATCAAAACCGGCATTACGTTTTTCAATCCCCTCGCGGGGATTTTGGTTTTTTCTAGACCGGCAAAGTCAGCTTGACGTGACCCCACTGAAGACGTAGGATAGCGACACATCGCTGTTTCGTGAAGGAGTCGCGCATGAAACGCTTGAATCGCCCGACGGCTGTGCGCAGCGAGGTGCTGCAGTGCCTGCAGCCAACCTGTCCGCTCTGCGGTGGACCGACCTGGCGACAGGATACCAATCGCCGACGGGTGGTCACGCTGGAGGGGGTGGTCGAGTTGCGCCTGCGCATGCAGCAGTGCCGCACGTCGACCTGCCCACGCGCTCACACACCCTACCGTCCCGAGGCCGAGGGGCGCTAGAGCCTGCCGCAGCACGAGTTTGGCTGTGATGTCATCGCCGAAGTCGGCCGTCTCCGCTCCCAGGAGCACGCCAGCGTCCCTGCGATCCACCAGCGCCTCCAGGCCCGCCACCTGCCGATCAGCGAGCGCCGGGTGACCAACGTGCGCGACCGCTCTGATGCGCTGGTGGCGCTGCAGCTGAACGACCCGGCCCGGCTCAGGGCGGCGACGCAGGCGGCTGGGAAGGTGGTGCTGGCACGCGATGGCCTGCAGCCGACGGTGGGGAACGACGTCCGCTGGGGAGTGCGCGACTGGCTGTCCGGCGCCATCCTGCTGGCGCGCAGCCTGCTGGCGGCCACCGCTGACGACCGCACGCCGCTGCTGCCTGCGGTCAAGGCGGCGCTTGCCGTCCCAAGCGTCGGGGGCATCGCGGCTGGTCAGCCGTCGGTGCGCAACGCGATTGCGCAGGCGCTGCCGGATGTGCCGCATCAGCGCTGCCAGTTTCCCTCCCTGCAAGCGGCGGCCACGCTGGTCTCC
>NZ_JPIM01000168.1 GCF_000735195.1 Chloroflexus sp. MS-G | reverse complement strand
ACCCTCACATGAATCAACAACGGCCACCACTTTACAGGTGGCCGGAGAGAGGGGAGAGGAGCGGTGGGTGGATTCGGAGCATTTTGTCTAGCATTGACCACCGCAAATCAATTTACCAAGCACTGTTGATGATAGCTTGGATAGATTAGCTCTCGATTAACAGAGTATTAGACTAGTATTAACATACAAGGCACCACAGATCACACATCGAGTTATCCACAGATTCCACCATTTATCCACAATTTGAATCACATGGACAGCAGCGTGCACGCATCCACAACCTACGGTGCTCCTGAACTCGCAGGTACCGTGACCGTGGCGGAAAAGTGATGTATACTCAAAAAGGAGTATCATTAGAGATCCGTACAGGACAGAGGAGCAGGACGTGTCACAGCGTATTATTATTGTCGGTGCAGGCCCTGGAGGGTTGGCAACAGCCATCCGGCTGGCCGGGCGCGGCTATCAGGTTGAAATCTTTGAGGCAGTTGATCGACCGGGTGGGCGGATGCGAGGCTTCTCACTCGGCGACTATCATTTTGACACAGGCCCAACTATCTTGCAAGTACCACGGGTATACGACGATCTCTTTCAGAGTGTTGGCCTGCGTTTTAGCGATTATGTTACGCTGGTGCGTCTCGATCCGAACACTCGTATCCGGTTTTGGGACGGTGAGTATCTTGATTTGACGTCGAACATTTCTGCATTTAAAGCCCAATTAGCACGCTTCGATCCGAATCTACCTGCTGAATTTGAACGCTGGTACATCGAACATATCCGTAAAAATGTGGTCGGTTATGAACCGTACCTCGGCACACCAGTACGTAGCCCGCTGGGGTACCTGAAACCACGTGAAATCGCAGCCGCCCTAGCATTCCGGCCATGGGAAAGTCTTTATGATCACTTCAAGCGCTTCTTCCGTGATGAACGAGTTGTTTATGCACTGTCGTACCAGGCCAAATACTTGGGGATGCATCCAACGGCCTGCTCAAGTATCTTTAGTCTGGTAACTTTCCTCGAATTTGCCGAAGGTATTTGGCACCCCCTAGGTGGATTTCGCGCTCTGGCTGCCGGACTAGCGAAAGCGGCTACCGATGTAGGAGTGATGATCCACTATAACTGCCCTGTTAAACAAGTTATTGTCGAGCAGGGACGAGCCTGCGGCGTTGAGCTAAGCGACGGTAAGCGTGTCAGTGCCGATGCAGTGGTGGTTAATGCTGATTTCGGGCATGCGCTGACCCACATTATTCCGCCACATGCCCGTGGAACGTACACCGACCAAAAACTGAACAAGATGGAGTTTTCGTGTTCGACTTTTATGCTCTATCTGGGCGTCAATCGACGATGGGATGATCTCCCTCACCATCAACTGTATTTGTCAGCCAACATTCGTCGCAACGATCCGCTGTGGGCAAAGAGCGCAGTGCTCGATGAAGACGATCCGTCGTTCTATGTCTGCAATCCAACCATTGTTGATCCATCGAATGCCCCTCCCGGTCATAGTACACTCTTCGTATTGGTACCGGTACCCAATTTACGCTACCCGGTGAATTGGGCAGCAGTTGAACAGCGATACCGCGATCTGATCCTTCGTCAGATGGCAAAACTCGGCTTTGAAGATGTTGAACGCCATATCGTAGTAGAGAGACAGTATACCGCAGAAACCTGGCGTGACGAGCACCACACCTATCTTGGCGCTGTTTTTAACCTGATTCATAGTTGGAGTCAGCTTGGGCCGTTCCGCCCGCATATCCGTCATAATGGAGCACGCAATCTCTACTGGATAGGTGGAGCGGTGCATCCAGGGAGTGGATTGATGACGATCCTGGAAGCGGCTAAGAGTGCGGTTCATTTCATAAGCGAAGATTTGCCGCAGCCAACCGAGGTGAGGAGTGTAAGGTAAGAAATAGGGAAGAGAAAAGAGTAGAGGGCGCACCGTTACGCACGTCAGCAGACAGGTTGGAAATTCCACTTGTTCGTCTACTGGCAACTTCCGGGTAGAAAAGCGCCAATACGTTTAGCGGTATCGCTCGCAAGGCCCTTCCCACAAGGTAACACTGTTCGGCAAGATAGACGACGGCGTCGCCTGGCTTGCCGAACTCCGCATCAGTCACGGGTACTGCCATGCGCTATCGCAAACAGCTCATCAACGTCGAGCAGAAGCGCAGGTTGAGGCAGATCGTTCACCACTCCACACGAGAAGCCATCAATGTGAGTGAGTGGCGCCAACCCATCAGCATCGACGCGATGCAGGCTGATCACCTCATCGACCAGTAAGCCGATTTCTGGCGACTGATCATCATCGGTTGTCACCAGCAGAATATGACTGTCAAGATCATAGGCAGGTGGTTCACCGAGCAGCGAGCGCCCATCAATGACTGGTACTGTTGTCCCCTGGAGTGAGACAATCCCACAAACGACCGCTGGTGCATCGCCGGGAGGTGTCAGTTCACCGAGGCGAGCAGTGTGCACTACGGTATGCAATGGTAAAGCAACGAATCGGCTACCGATCCGACACACAATAACCATTGCTGTTGGCGGTGGCTTGAGCAGACTCATACAGACCTCCCTGTCGCACTTGTTTAGGTACACTGTACAGCACACAGGTCGCGATCAGCGTTATATTCACGCAACCGGTGATGAATGTATCTATGCATCAACAGACGGTATATCTCGGTTTAGACCTTGCGTGGTCAGAACGCAATCTCAGCGGTTTAGCAGCGTGTTGTGGGAGTTCTCAGGGAGCACAGCTCTGTTATCATCCACGCCGACTACAAACAACCGATGAAATTGTGCAGACGATCCGGCACATCTGCGGCGACAAACCGGCAATCCTAGCGATTGACGCACCATTACTCGTGCCAAATGAAACCGGGCGGCGGCGCGCAGAAGCTGAGCTGGCGGCGGCGTTTCAGCGATACGATGCAGGGCCGCATCCGGCAAACCGTCGGTTGTTACGGCGGTATGGCGGAATACGGGGCGAAACCATTGTTACGGCCTTGGCCAACGATGGGTTTCGTTATGTACCGATGATAGAGGCGGATGCAGGTGGACGACTGATTGTTGAGGTCTTTCCCCATCCGGCAACTGTCGTCCTCTTCCGTCTCCACCGCATCCTGAAATACAAAGCACGTCCTGGCCGTTCACTGACCGAACGACGGCAAGAACTTCGACGGTATCTTGAGCTGCTCACGACGCTCCAGTGGTCAGACCCACCATTGTTAGGAGTACAGAACCTCTGGACAGACCTTGAGCTTGAGCGATTTGGCCCATCGGCACTCAAAGCTATCGAAGATGAAGCGGACGCTTTGCTCTGCGCGTATATCGCGCTTTACGGTCATCGCTGGGGGGCGGCCCGTTGTCGGAGTTTCGGTACCGTAGAGGGGGGTGCCATTTTTACGCCGTACTGGTATGATAGAGAAACTACTGAATAGTGAGGAACAGGTAGGGGCAGCATCGTGTTTGACGGCAATCCACACACTGAACTTTTTTACCAATTTGGCCTGGCCCTACTCATCGGTGCGCTCATCGGCCTGCAACGCGAGCATGCTCATAGCGGAGTTGGCGAATTGTTTGCCGGGGTGCGCACCTACGCCATTGTTGGCGTGATTGGTTGTGCCGGTGGGCTGGTCGCGACCACATTGCAAGCGCCGGAGATTTTTGCTGCATTGATAGTAGTTATCGGAGGATTACTGATCGCTGCTTACGTGTTGGGAAGCAAGCAAGAGGGGCTGGGGACTAACCAGTGAGATGGCACTCATTACGACCTTGCTTTGCGGAGGAATGGTAGCCTGGGGATACGGCACATTGGCCGCAGCAGTCGGTGTAGCTACGGCGGGCTTACTGGCAATGAAGGCTCGACTGCATACATTTGCCCATCAACTCAGTGCGCAAGATATGCAGGCAGCATTAACCCTGGCCGCGATCAGCCTGATCATTCTGCCGGTTCTACCCAATACCGCAATTGGCCCACCACCGTTCGATGTCATCAATCCGCAAAAGATATGGTTTTTAGTAGTACTCATTTCGGCGTTTAACTTCAGTGGGTATGTCTTGCACCAGATCATCGGCACAACACGCGGTATCGCGTTAACCGGCTTGATCGGCGGGATCGTCTCTTCAACTGCGGTCACGTTGAGTAACACGCAGCGTAGTCGGAGTGACCCTCAATTAAGTGGGGCGTATGCGTTGGCAATTCTCCTGGCCTGGAATGTTATGTTCGTGCGAGTGCTCGTTCTTGCAGGCGTTATAGCACCACACGTTCTTAGCAGACTGTGGCCGATCATCATCGCGGGTGGTGGGAGTTGCCTCCTTGGGAGTATCTGGCAGGCCAAGCAAGCGCAGCACAACGAAGTCACCTCTCTCGTCTTGAGTAACCCACTGGAGCTAGGCGCAGCTATCAGTTTCAGCTTGTTCTACACCGCTATTTTGATCGGCGCAAATCTCGCTCGCAGTCTGTTCGGAGATGCCGGCCTCTACCTTTCAAGTATCTTCGGCGGATTGCTCGACGTAGATGCTATCACCCTTTCACTTAGTGAACTGGCAAACACAGGCGATGGGATTAGCGAAGTCACTGCTGCGCGAGCAATCGGGATGGCAACCCTGACCAACACGTTAGTCAAGGGCGGGATCGTCATCGTTGGCGGATCGCCGCTCTTGCGACGAACTATCGTACCGGTGCTTATCTTGATCAGCAGTACCATGTTGGCCGCTCTTTTATGGCCATGGTAATATGACGAACAAATCGTCCTTACCAGACGAACGGAACCAATCGCCATGTATGTTTTCGATAAGCGTCATATCCAGGAAGCCGACGTTGCAGTAATTGTTCTTCGTAACGTAGTTTGACAACCAGTACGACCAGTAAGCAAAACCACAATCCCCAGCGCCACCATGTTGGCGCAGCCAGCATCCAGGCAAGGGATGCGATCAGCAGACTGGTATACATCGGATGACGTATCAGGCGGTAGGGGCCAGTATTGACCAACTCGACGTGCGGTAACGGATCAGGTAAGACAGAAAGACGATGCAAGCGCATCGTGAGGAGTGCCCACACCCCTAAGCCAACACCAACCAGTAAAAGACCCAGCAAGGGCAGCGATGGCGGGATCAAAGGCCCACTCAACACAATTGCACCGAGGCACGTAAACTGGCCACATACCAGCCCAAACGAACGTAGTGGAGAATAGACTCTCATCGGTATACTCCCCTTATAAGTGGATAACAGGTAAGGGCTTCGTTCTATGATTGCATCAATCCGAGGCATCATCCAGAGCATTGGCATCGATCATCTTATCATCGAAACAGGTGGCATAGGATTTCTCATTTATGCGCCTCGTCCAACTTTAAACACCATCGGCGAGGTTGGCAGGGAAGTTGTGCTACATACCCTGTTGATTGTACGAGAAGATGCACTGACTCTCTACGGCTTCAGCGATCCCACTCAACGAAATCTCTTCGAGCAGTTGATTGGGGTGAGCGGGATCGGCCCCAAGATCGCACTGAATCTTCTATCGAGCGGAACACCTGACGAAGTGCGAAACAGTATCGCCAGTGGCGATGTAGCTCGACTGGCACGGGTACCAGGAATTGGCAAAAAAACAGCCGAACGGATCGTGCTTGAGTTGCGTGGCAAGATAGATGTCCACCAGGTCGCCAATACCGGGAGTGCGAATCTGCAAACGGTTGATCGTGAATTGAGCGATATATTGATGAGTCTGGGCTACAGTGCAACAGAAGCGGCAGCAGCTATTGCTGCACTACCGGCCGATGCCCCGCCAACATTAGAAGAGCGTTTACGCCTCGCTCTCCGTTACTTCGGTAGCACCTGATGGCCAATTGGTTTACCGGTTGGCAGACTCAGGGTGCTACGCTACCATTACCTATGGTACATCACCTGCGGCAGGATCAGACAGGTAGTGGCCAACCGGTGATTTCAGGGCGACCATCAACAAACCGTGCAATCTGCGCCAGAGCAATAACCGGAATTCTCTGTTCCTGGAGCAGTCTACGTCCCGGTTGAAATTGCTTTTCCACGACAAATGCTGCGGCAACGACATCGGCTCCAGCCTCGCGCACCATCTCGGATAACGCCAGAGCAGTACGTCCATTCGCCAGAAAATCATCGATAATTGCCACGCGACTACCGGCAGGAATGAAGCGGGCCGTGATTGCCAGTTGCACCTCACGACCACGGGTTGGCGAAGGAATCCGCCGGTGGAGTGCCGGTGTTGGCACATCAGGATCATATTTCTTGGCGTATACAAGGGGAAGACGTGCTACCAAGGCCGTGGCTAGTGCCGGCGGAATCCCACTCGCTTCAGCAGTCACGATGAGGTCGATAGAAAACGGTTCCAGGCGAGCAGTTAGTTCTGTGCCGATAGCGGCCATCAGATCTGTTTCAATCCGATGGTTGAGAAAATGATCAATTTTGAGGATGTGGTTATGTACCACAATCCCTTCACGCTCTATGCGTTGCACAAGCGGCGGAAACGGTGCGCACAATGATAGATGTGATGGTTCCATAGGATCATCCACAGCACTATAGATATTCCACACCATGAGTATCATAAAGCAATGTAGGAAAACCGTCATGGTCGTAGTCATGTGGAAGATGTGGACAACAAGCGATTCTCCTCATTCCAGTGGGCTATTTTGGGAGTGGACAACATGTGAACAGCTATCCACATCACACTGGGTCATAGCAAATAACAGGCGTGCTTCCGCATATCGTCCACGAGTTATCAAGGTGATTTTCCGCACGTTATCCACAAATGGTCAAAGTTTTCCACATAATATCGCCAGTTATCCACAAGGCAGCAGATAGCAATGCGGATAATGCAGGTGTTCCCACGTCGCCGGTGCGAGGAGTGTCATCGGTCAGTCGTTAAAAGGGAGCAGCACGCCGCAAGACGCTCGGCGTGCTGCTTCCGAATCAATACTGTAGCGAAGTGAAACAAGGCGAATCTTACGCGACTCACCTACTGTATTCGCTCATACCGGTAACAAAATGACTTACGACTTCTCGC
>NZ_JPIM01000167.1 GCF_000735195.1 Chloroflexus sp. MS-G | reverse complement strand
GCAAGCAATCGCGTGAGGAGTGAAGGGACGACGGTCTCTTCTCCCAATGGGTGTGTGTGGAGCGCGGTGGACCCACCCCGTCCCATCCCGAACCGGGTCGTGAAACACCGCAGCGCCGATCCTACTGGCGGCTCACCGCTGGGAACCTAGGTCCATGCACCCGTTCATTCCTCCCCGCTCGGCGACGATTACTGGTCGCCGAGCGGGGATTTTTTGTCAAAATCTCTGAACACAATAACGGTAGAAACTGGTTCCAAACCTACCCGTAGACTATCAGGGCTTTTCGATATTTTTCAGCTTTGAGTTGCATGCGATGACTGAACGGCTCAACAACAGACCGATGCCGACGAACATTATATCCTCTCCGCACAGTTCTACGTAGAGCGGAATGCGGTATGTGGACCCACATTCTACGATGGGCGGCCAAAACCATCGCAGTTGATCAGCACATTATCGGAAACGAGTTTGGAACCTGCTCCTACCACTTCTCTCTACTACCACAACTGTTTGGCGGGAAAGCGCTTTGAAAACTCTACCAATCGTTAGAGATAGCTGCCTCTAATCACAAGACGACCGATTAAGTTGGTCAGCATCTCTACTTCTCACTACCCACGAGACGTACAAGAGTACCAACAAAAAATTCCTCGCCGTCTGAATTGGCACAGACGGCGAGGGAAAGGATAACTAGCGTTGAACGAGTGGTACGCGCACAATGAAGCTAGGTGATGGCTCTTGCTGTTCAGCTTCTAATCCTAAACCAAGCGTACCACGTTCATGGAGAAGTTGGAAATAGGCTGTAACTTCATCAACCGGTTGATCCTGGGTTAATGGCTCGCTAGCCACAGCCGATAATGCAGAAGGTTGCGCTACGCCGTACCACGCGCCATCAGCACGTCCCCAGGTAACTTCCAGGTACGCCAGACCACCAGCTTCGTAGTGTTCAACCTGGAAGGTGCGCCAGCCTGCACTAATGTCAATGTTCGCACATGTCTGACCGACACTATCACGCCAGCGTTCAAATCGAACCACTCCATCAACCTTAAACCGGAAACCGTCATCCGAGTTTACACAGATACGATACGTACCGCCACGTAACGATACCGGCCAGGTAAACCGCGATGAAAAGTTATCTTGCCACCAGGAATTATGAGGCCCTCCCAACCACCATCGTTTGCTAACCGAGTTGAGGACTTCGCTTCGGTAATTGCCGGTAAAGTCACGCTTGTCCCAATATTCGGCCCACACCCGAGGCCAGAAGGCAAATTCCATCGAAGCTACGCCACCACGTTCGTAGAAATCAACGACTATATTGTGTGTACCAGCATTGAGGGATTGATAGTTCGAGTAAGCTGATTGAGCAGCATGATCCCACCACTGATCAAGAACCTTCTGACCATTCACAAAGACCCGACTACCATCATCACTGCGGGTATAGAATTGCCAGGCTCCACCCGGCAGATACAGTGAGCGGCGCCAACGTACTGAGAAGTTGTCGGCTGGAATGGAACTATCTGGACTACCCAAACCCCAGTCAAACTTGATATTTTGATCGTTGCGGAGGAAGGCAGGTTCACCTGACAGGTTCGGGTTGCGGTAGTAAGCCCCTTCCCACACCATTGATGGTGTGTGATATTGCAAGTCCACTAGGACGATAGCACGATCGATGATGTCATAGTACTCAACTTCGATCAGATGCTCACCAACCGAGATATAGACATCGGTTGTCGAACGAGTAAAAGGGCGATTGTACCACTGGTTCAGGATCGTTCGACCGTCTATCCGAATCCGCAGGCCATCGTCAGAGCCGGTAGTGAAGCGGTAGACACCACTCCGGTCAAAACGCACCATTTTCTTCCAGCGAACTGAGAAGTTATCAGCAGCTACACCAGATCCAGGCGAGCCGGTGCCCCAATCAAAGTCGATCCTATTATCGCTCCGCACAAGCACCGGTGTACCCGACAGATTTGTGTTGTTGTAGTATTCACCACGCCATTGACCTGGCAAGACAGTATTAGTACCGGTGGCAACAGCGTTGACTTTGAATCCCCACTGGAAACGAAGTTTTTCCCAGGTGTAAACAACACCGGCACCATTGCGCCGCGAGCCATTGTATGGAGAAAGGTTGGCATTTCCAAACGGATCGTTAACAATCAGGCGAACTTCAGCACCGGCTCGTTCGTAGCCAATAATCACGACAATATGACCGGCGCTAGTTAAAGCGGTTGCCGCGATAACAGCATGACCACGTTCGAGAGCGTCAACGATTTCTTGGAGATTGAAGACGTGGTGCTGTCGTGTCTCAGCATTGTAGGGTGGTCCTCCTTTCTGATCAATACCATAGACACGGAGCGCATTTTCTATCCACTCGCGTCCACTCCTGTCCCGGTCCCGGGACGGGTCCGGGTCGGAAGTTTGGACCCAGCGGCCGTTATGACTGTGACCGTTAT
Source organism: Chloroflexus sp. MS-G (assembly GCF_000735195.1). GTDB lineage: Bacteria > Chloroflexota > Chloroflexia > Chloroflexales > Chloroflexaceae > Chloroflexus. The sequence continues at coordinate 4,581 of NZ_JPIM01000167.1, read as the reverse complement.
GGAATTTTCTAACCTCTTCGCCGAGATCACTACTCTCTAGCTTTTGGAGAGCAGCCAGCACCATGACCGTCGAGGCCGCACCACAGGCATTATACTTACGATCAAAGTTAGTAGGCGTATCGAGAACTTGATGTACATACGGCTCATACGTCGTGGGATTGAAACCGGGAACGATATAGCGCGTGTAGCGTGTATTTGCTGTGGCTTGCGTTTCGATCGAAGCCAGGGTGGTACTATCCAGGCCAAACACAACCAGCCCCTTCGTAAAGGGATTCGTCGTACTATCGAGTGCTGGTAATCCGATCAACGCAGTACCATCCTCATTCCACTGGAGACCGGTTGATTGCACAGAGATTTCCAGCCGTTGCGTTGTTCCCTGGTTCAGATCGTGGATCAACACTTCACCAGTTGAATGGCGCACAATTGCCACCTTGTCGCCTTGTGGCGACCAGACTGCCGCACCGATGTCAAACGGATCGCTGTAGACGACCTGAGCACCACTACCATCGAGATTTGCGGTAAGCAGTTTCGTGCCACCTGTGGGGAGCGTCGAAAACAGCCCTTCTGCGGTCACTGCTGCAATACGAACTGTGTTGGGAGCGGTCTGTACAAGATCGAAGGTGATGTAGACAGTATTATCAGTATTGCGGAAAAGGTCATTGACCGTCTTATCGTCAAGATCAATGCTGTTTAGCCCTATGAGGTCCTGCGTTTCGGTGTTTACCACCGTGTAGAAGAGAGAGTTGGAACCGGTGATACCACCGATTACCTGACCAACCCCTTCACCCACAATCTGGTCATGGGTACTACCATCGGCACTGCTCAGCCATAATTCACCGGAATAATTGGCCTGAGCAGCTTGCTCCAACCGATTAATTACCGTGCCATCTGCCTCGCCAGCAAAAGGTCCGCGGGCCAGAGTGTAGGCGATCTGATCGCCATACCAGGCAAACGAGGTGGCAGCTAACGCAGGATCATCACTAGCGTAGATCAGGGTGGTGTCGAGACCATAGAGATCGGTAACGAAGATCGCACTATTTCCGGTCTCGCCGTCGATGATCATATAGGCCACACGCTGACGATTCGGCGATAGTTTGGCAATCACCCGATCTACTGTAACCGAACTAACCGGTACGGCTGTCACTAACCGCCAGGTATCATTTTCAAGGAAATAGATGCCGTAGGTTGATGGGTTGAACGCCAGGACATAAACACTCGGCGGTAGATTCGGATCGCCTGACATAATCAGGTTTTGCTCTTGATTCTGCGCCACGGTCGGTGCGGGCGGCTGGCCCATACTGAGCAGAAGCAGCAAAATAAGGCTTAGCGGGATGAGCCATCGTTGTAGTGTACGGGCACGCATAGAACACTCCTTTCGCGTTTGAATCATCGTTGTACGAGTGGCAGATAGACTTGAACTGGTTGGTTCACGTCATGCATCTCAAAGGGAAGGGCCGGTGCTGTCGTTACTCGATAAAAGCGACCTCCGTTGTCTTCAACACTCCCATCCATCGCAATCAGACGGAGCAGATACGTAGTTTCTGGCTTCAAATGACGGAGTACAATCAGCGTCTCTCCGGGAATAGTGCTTGATGTTCCCGTCTGACTTATCCATGGACCTCCTTCCTGTTCGGCATACTCTAAACGGGCAATCCGACCATCGGGTGCCATCCAGCGCACAACCATGCTGTTTGCGGTGCGATGGGTGATAAACGGATGGCTCTGGCGTAACACCCTCTGTATTGAGAGACTCACGGGAATTCGGATTTCGGCAGCGGTCGGATCATTACTTTGAATAACAAGCTCGGCCCGATACGTTCCCATCGTCATCCCTCGTCCATCGAACTGGATGGGGAATGAGAGGGTTTGACCGGGCTGAACCACGCCACTCGTTTGCGGAAGACGGAGCCAGCCGAGACCGGTTTGGGCCGCCTGTGCAGCAGCGTATACGTCAAGCAGACCGTAACCGGTCTGTGCATCTGGACCCGGTGAAGCCAGATCACGGGCTGTTGTACGGAGTAACGTCTCGATTTGATCAACATTTAGGCCAGGACGTAACGAGAGGAGCAAAGCGACAGCACCGGCTGTATGGGGACTTGCCATAGAGGTGCCATTTTGGGGAATAGTACCTCCGTTAAGAGCTGCCGACTCGATACTTGCACCGGGAGCAACCAGGTCTGGTTTTACATTCGAGGTCAAACGTGATGGACCCTGGCTGCTAAATGGTGCCAGTGCGTCTTGTGAATCTGTCGCACCGGTGGCAAAGCTTTCGGCATAGTCACCGGGAGAGCTGATACTGCCACTACCAGATATGGGGCATCCTGGGCGGGCCTGACCACAGTTCCCAGCAGCAAAAGCTGGAAAGATACCGGCAGCCCGCCATACCGCCACCATCTGCTGGAACAGGGGGCGTCCACCCGGCCCACCCCAGGAATTATTGACAACTTGTGGACGCATATCGGGATTGGCAGCCGTCGGACCAATCGCTGCCGGATATGGCGCCAGCATCCATTCCATAGCCCGCAAGATGTCGAAATCCCGACATGACCGATTGCTACAGGCACGGGCGGAAATCCAGCGCGCCCCTGGCGCAACACCAATGCCATCGATGCCGACCATCGTACCGATGGTATGCGTACCGTGTCCGTTATCGTCGCCGGGCGCATTCGGAAACGAGCCGGTCGGATCAAACCAGCTATAGGTGTGATCGTAGGTGCCATCGGGATTGCGACCACGATACGTCGGATTGAGGAGAGGATGATCGAGGAGGGCACCAGTATCAATACTCCCCACGACTACCCCTTCGCCCCGCACACCGAATTCGCCCCAGACCCGATCGGCGCCAATGCGTCTGATATTCCATCTGACGCCGGTTGTTGATTGGGGCAACGGTACTTGTGATACATCGTTCAGGGCGTAAACTTCGCTGATTGTGATACCAACCACTCGCGGTTGCGCTAACAGGGTACGCAATGTCTCTGCGTTCCCACGCACGACAATTGCATTGACACTGTAAAGCGACCAGTAAAAACTCACTGCCCCATTGCGTTGTTGCTCATCCAGATAGCGCAATGTATCGGCCTGACTGCGTGTAGCAACTTCCTGCAATTGCTGCACGACTGCTCGACCTCGCTCGCGCCAATCCTGGATTTGCGCAGCAGCCCGCAAATCGGCGACTTCGTTCATGTAGACTAGGTACGTTTCCTGGCGATTCGATGTCGTTTGGGCGAAGCGGGTAAGCCGCGCATCGAGACGTTCGTTAGGGCGGTACGGACGAGGGATGGTTAAAGATGTACTCTCTCCTGACAGAGATGCCGTCGGCAAAGATGAGAACGATGAGACAGACTCCGCACGGAGATTCACCAATAGCGGACTGGCTCCCTGATTGGCGATGGTTAGTGTTCGTTCGGTGCGGTCACCACTCACGAGGGTTACGGTGATAGGATCGGTTGACACCACCAGTCTGGGGTTATCAATAATGGTTAATGTTTGGGTTACCGGTAATGACCAAATTCCCGCATCGTCACGCACTGCCAGCGAGACTTCATAGACCCCCACTGCGAAATCAGATACGTTCACGGTAAGCGACGCACTCGTGCCGAGCAGTTGCGTGCCGTTGAGGAGCCAGCGATAGGCCTGAATCTGCCGACCGCTGCCAGACGCTGCGTTACCACTGCCGATGAGTTGAATACGGTCGGTGCTGCGATTGGCCGGATTCGGCGATACACTGTCGATGCGGGCTGTTGGGAGGGCAGAACACGACGACTCGCGCTGTTGCCACGTGTTAAGACGCTGAAATTCTGTCTCCCTACTCAGGATGAGCGCACGACAGCTTACCAGTTGATAGACTGCGGTATGGAAGGCTTGCGTCGGCGGGCGCAGCGTATCGGGGCGTTGCGTCCATGACAATCCGTTCCAGGCCCAGATCGTTGAGTCAATGGAGGTTGATCCAATTCCACCGAAGAGGACGGTCTCGCGACGCACAGCATCGTAGAACAGGGTGTGACCCATCCGGCCAGCCGGTCCACTCGCTACCACACGTTGCCAGCGCTCGCCATCCCATTCCCACGTATCGTCGAAATAGATCGGTGTCTGCCCGTTAATGGCATAACCGCCGAACACAACTACTCGTCCGCGCACAGAATCATAGGCGGCAGCATGGTTTCTGCGGGCAGGGGGCTGGGTGGTCGGAGAGCGGGCAATCCAGGTCTGACCATCCCATTCCCAGGTGTCATTGTAGAAACCGATTGTGCTTTGTGCGCCACCGAACAGGACAATCCGGCCACGCGCTGCATCGTAGGTGAGAGTGTGACCCCAACGGGGTGGCGGTGATACCGGCGGATTACGCAGGAGCCACGTACTCCCGTTCCATACCCAGGTATCATTACGGCTACTGCCACTATAACCGCCAAAAAGGACAACCTCATTGCGAAGGGGATCATACGCCATCGCGTGACCATAACGCGGGGAAGGTCGCGTGGCGGGTGATGCCATCTGCCAACCCTGTTCTGCCGTCCACAACCAGGTATCGTCCAGAACTGCACTGTTCACCCCACCGAAAAGAACGATCGTGCCCCGTCC